>JAHJQK010000005.1 GCA_018819135.1 Pseudomonadota bacterium
AGAGGGCACAGAGATCACAGAGTTTTAAAAACGCTGATTAAGGATAAATAAAGAATACGCGTTAAGCGCCCAAAATTAATGAAGATGCTAAAAGGTGCCAAAAAGGAATTTCCTATACTATCAAGTTATAAATTAGCCACAGAGGGCACAGAGATCACAGAGGTTTTAAAACTAAAAAGATATTGTGCAAAAACTAAGGCATGGGGAATCCTGCTTCGAATCTCGCTCGTTTTTAGGTTTTTCATTTTCAGCAGGTATCTCTCTGTGTTCTCGGTGACCTCTGTGGCTAAAAGGTTTTGAAATTCCTAAGCAATTAAATTAGCCACCGAGGTCACCGAGAACACAGAGTTTTAGAAATTCTGAATAAGATTAAACAAAGAGTACGTCTTAACTACCTCTTTTTACGCTATGCGCCCTGCGCCATGCCCTATGCTTTTCTTACTAATTTCCCATGGCCGCTTGGCCACCCGCGAACCATGAAAATCCCCCTTTGCCCTCCTTTAATAAAGGGGGGTTGGGGGGATTTGAAAGCTATTTTCTAAGTAATCTCGCCGATCTCCGCGTTCTCCGCGGTGGAAAGAATCAAAAACAGGCAAGAGAAGGGTGAAGGTCGTTCCTTGTCCTTCTTCACTTTTAACGATGATCCGGCCGCCGTAAGCCTCAATAATTCGGAGGCAGATGGCCAATCCTAAGCCTGTACCTTCCCCCGGAGGTTTGGTGGAATAAAAGGGATCAAAGATTTTGCCAAGGGCTTCTTGCGGAATTCCTGGACCCGTATCTTCTACTTCTATCTGGACCACGGAAAGGACCTCGCCCGGGAGAGCGGCCGGAGAAGGTCCTTTTGCCCGCAATAAGGAGTAATCCGCCCCCGGAGTATCCTCTTTCCTCCGTCTGGACAAAGCTCCCATAAATTCTGTGGCTTCTGCTGCAGGCAGAGCCCGGGTAGCCACGCGAAGCTTTGCCTCCCCGCCCATTTGGGCGAATTTAGCAGATGTCATGGCATCTGCGGCGTTGAGGAATAGGTTGATCATCACTTGTTGCAGCTGATGCGGGTCTCCCTTCCATTTCGGCAGGTCTTCTTGAAATTCCGTGACCACGCGGACCTGCTGCCAGACCTTCTTCTGATGAGAGAGCAGGGAAAGGGCGCTGGCGATCGCGGCGTACACATCCACGAGTTCCTCTCCTCCCGGCGAGGGGCGCGAAAAATCCAGGAGTTCGCGGACGATTCGCCGGATCCGCTCGGCCTCGCTTCCTGCCCGTTTAAAAATCTCTTTTTCCTCTTCCTCCGTTAAGCCGCCGCTGGCCAGCAGGTCTAAGTAACCTAAGATGGCTCCCGTGGGGTTGCCTACTTCGTGGGCTACGCCAGCTGCCAGGCGGCCGATGGAGGCCAGTTTTTCCGAACGAATCACTTCGTTCTGAGCCCGGCGTAATTCGCGATTGACCTGCTCTAAAGAGTTGATATAATTTTCCATTTTTGCCCGGTCCTCGCGCAGGCGGGAAGCCATACGGTTGAAAGAAGAAAACAGTTTGCCCACTTCATCCCCACCGGTGGGGTCGCTCATGGTATCTAAATTTCCTTCGGCAATCTTTTCGGACATCTGCACCAATTTTTTCAGGGGGTTGACAATCACCCGGGAGAGCAAGAAGCTTCCCACCGTGATGAGCAAAAAAGCATCGAACAGGATATAGAGAAAAATCATGGCCTGAGAACGGGAATGAGTCTCCCGCAGGTCATCTAAGGAAATTTCTCCCCGTAGCCCTCCCCAAGTTTCTCCCCGGAGAATCAGGGGGGCGGAAAAAAAAAGAGGAGATTTTTTCATCAAAGAGAAAGATTCACCCTCTCCAACACCGTGGGCGAAAATTCCAAGCCATTTTTTATTTCTTTGCCACCGAGGACACCGAGATCACAGAGTTATAAAGAAATCCGCTTAATACCATCAACCAGTTTGCCTTGGCCGAAATTGATTAATAATGCCCGTTTGAGACCCGTACTCTTCAAAGCGCTTCTTCATAAATTGATTCCAGCAGGCCGGGGCCTAATATTCGATGTACTTCGATGGCTGAAGAAATTATTTTTTCAGTTAGAGAATCTGCCATTCTCTGTGCCCTCTGTACTACTAACGTTCAAATTCTGAAAATTTTGTTAAGATTTTTAAAAAAGATTTTTATCTGGATTTATTTGCGTTCATCCGTGTTCTAAGTTGTTTTTTGTTATAAATTTTTGTTATAGCTCTGTGATCTCTGTGCCCTCTGTGGCAAAAAACTAAGGCTTTCCCCAGCCTAAGTACCAGTCAATCAGCTGGGGCCCGAAAAAGATGTAAGCCAGAGCGGAAAGGGCTAAAAAGGGGCCAAAAGGGATGGCGTAATATCTTCCTTCCTTCCTGATCAACATCGTTGCTCCACCGATGAAGGTTCCTGATAGAGAAGCAAAGAAAAGGCTGAATAGGACGGATTTCCACCCCAGCCAAGCCCCGATCATGGCTAAAAGCTTGACGTCCCCACCGCCCATCCCCTCTCTCTTGGTCAGGGTTTCATAAACAAAGGCCACCACGAAGAGGGAGCCCCCTCCGGCGAGGATTCCAATTAAGGACTCCTTTACGGTTATCGAAGGTCCTAATATGGCCAGCAAGAAACCGATGGCAATACCGGGAAGCGAGATTATATCGGGGATGATGCGGTGATCCAAATCGATAAAAGTAATCACGATCAGGGCCGCAGCAAACACCAGTAAAGAAAAAAAGGATAAGGAAAACCCGAATTTTAAAAAAAGCGCCAAGGTAATACCCCCTGTCAAAGCTTCAACCAAGGGGTAACGCCAGAAAATTTCCCCGTGGCAGTTCCGACATTTCCCTCGCAACAGCAGGTAACTCAGCAAAGGGATATTGTCATAAGCCCGGATGGGTGCCTGGCAGACAGGGCAGAAAGAGCGAGGAGAAACAATGGATAAACCTCGGGGAACACGATAAATGCAAACGTTAAGAAAACTGCCAAGACAACAGCCCACGAAACATACTAACAAGAGTTTGATCCAGAAAGGCATCCTGAACCCCTAATCGCGACTTGCAATGCTATAACCTTACCAGCCTAAAAGGGAATTTTCAAGATCCCCTTTATATAATCAGACATCGATAGATTTGTATTTAAGGGGGCAAGCAGTTACTTTGAAAAATCATCCTGGCCATCCACCTGCCCTTTAAGGAGGGTCAGCTGCTGGGCCATTTCTTTTATCTGGTGAGACAATTTGGATATCTGCATGGAATAATGCAAACTGATGAGCATCAAGAAAAGAAGACCAAAAATAAATAAGGTGGTTGTAGGAGCGATCGCTCCGATGAGGTGAGTAATAAAAACCAGCAGGTCATACCACACGACCAAAAGGATGATGACGGCTCCCGTTAATAACCACAACCAGGAGTATTCCTCCCGTAGCCTTCTTCGCCTGACCAGCTCCACCACGATCATCATAATCAGGATGCTGGCCACTATGGCAAAAATCTTTTGATGTAGAAACATGGTCTTTCTCCTTTTCTCTCCCTAAATCGTTCACCACAGAGCACGCCGAGAACGCAGAGCAAGATTTAATAGGACGCAGATTTACGCAGATAACCGCAGATAATTATTTTTTTAGTTTATCCTGAAAATCTGTGTTTACCCAGTTAGATAGTAAACATCTAACAGGGTGAATCTGTGTCCAATGATGTTTTTTTTGTCATTTTTTGCGCATCAGGTTCAGCATAATAGAAAGAAGCATTTTGTAAATATAATAAAGAGGTTTGAGGCCGCTGTGCATGGACCGTCCATTCAAATTGGGATGCATCCCCACCGGCACTTCCCGGAACCGCAAACCCGCCCGGTGAAGCATCACCAGTACATCGGCATCCGGGTAGTCCCCCGGAAAAACATCTCGAGTACAGAATTCTATCGCCTTCCGGTTCAAGGCCTGGTACCCGGAGGTTGGGTCGGTTATTTTTTGCCCGCTCAACCGACTGGCGATGAACCCAAAAAGCCTCATACCTACTCGTCGTAGCAGAGGAACCTGGTATTCTCCTTCCCCCAAGAACCTCGACCCAATGGCCACATCAACCCCTCCTTCTTGTACTTCCTTAAGAAGACCCTGAAGGTAGCGGGGATCATGTTGCCCGTCTCCATCCATTTGGAGCACATAATCAAATCCATATTGCAGGGCATATTTGTATCCTGTCTGCAGGGCAACCCCGTAGCCCATATTGAAAGGATGGGATAAGACTTTGGCCCCGGCAGCTAAGGCTTTTTGTTCCGTTTGATCTGTGGAGCCATCGTTCACAACTAAAACCAGGGCCTCCGGCACTTCTTTCTTCACCTGTTGCACTACATGAGCAATTTGTTCTGCCTCGTTGAGAGCGGGAATGACCACTAAAATATTTTCTTTTTTTTCATTCCTCAAACTCTCGGGCATTTCTCTCCTCCTATTGTTTCTTCCTTGCCACTACGAGACCGTGAAGACTACACCACCAGAAATAAAAAGGAAGGCATTGTAAATCTACAATGGTGAAGCCAGTGCTCTCCACAGCTTTCCGCATCTCCCTCGGAGTCCAATGTTTGACGTGCCCCGAAGGAGTAAAAGCCTCCTGAAACTTCAAACAGGCCAGGCGAGCAATCTTGAAAGGCAAATCGTTGGGAAAAACCAATAAAAGAAGCCCTTCTTGGCGCATAATGCGATGAATCTCCCGTAAGGCTTTCAGGGGGTCCAACAGATGCTCAATGACCTCCATAAAAAGGCAGCAGTCAACAGAGGCGTCCCCGAAATCGAGCCCATAGGCATTGCCCAACCGCGCTGGGAGTTGATGTTCTTTGCATACTTCCACATTTTCCGGGGAATAATCGATACCTGCGATCTTGCGGTCAGGAAATTTTTTAACCAGCTTCTCCAGGGTGATACCTTCGCCGCATCCCACGTCTACGATAATTTTTTCCTCGCTGATATAGGAAAGCGTCTGTCGGTCACGATAGTCCCAGTACCTCTTTCCTATCCCGCCTTTGGCGTATTGTTCCCGCTGGCGAAGGGGACCCGTCATCGCGAAGTTCCCTTCGAAAAATACCAGCGGAGGAGTCCACACCCGATCCCCCAGAGCGACTGCATCTGTTTGAACCCCCTTATGCTGCGCAATTTCCTCAGGACATAACTGGGCCGAAAATAAAACGATCTGTGGGCCTGGCGTAGAATTTTCCTTAATCTCTCTTCCGACCAGTGTTCCGAGATCAGCACGGGGCGTTTTTGGTCTTTATCAAAGGGATTATTGGCCTCCACCTCTTGATACCATCCCTTGGCTTTGGCTTCCTCGTAGAGTTTTGTCCCTGGGAAAGGAGAGAGGATGCTGAATTGGGCGTAATCGGGGTTTAACTCCTTGGCAAACCGGATCGTCTCCAATCCCTGGGCATAGGTTTCTACAGGAATCCCAAGAATAAAATAAGCCATGGGCTGAATTCCAGCCTGGCGGGTTAAAGCAAAAGCCCGGCGTATTTGGGAAAGCGTAATCCCTTTTTGTAAATAATCGATGCCCACCTGGTTTCCGCTTTCTACTCCATAAGCGATCAGCGAGCATCCTGCTTTTTTCAACCAGGCAAGCATCTCCTCGTCTATACGGTCCACGCGCCCTTCGCACTTCCACCGGAATCGTAAACCCCGTTCCAAAATTCCCTGGCAGATTTCAATAACTCGCTCTTTATTCAAGGTGAACAGATCGTCATAAAGAATCATGGAATCAATGCCGAAATCCCTGACAACTTTCTCCATCTCATCCAGTACATTCCGGGGGCTTCGGGCTTGCCATCTTGAGCCAAAGATCGATTTGTCACAGAAGATACAACGGTAAGGGCATCCGCGGGAAGTGATCATCGTCGTGACTTTTTTCCCAGGCCAAAGGGCATAACGGTATAAGTGATTGGGCAAGAGGTGGCGGGCAGGAAAAGGAATATCATCCAGGTTTTTTTTAAAATTAGCGGGAGAATTGAAATTCTCTGGCCCAACCAACCCAGGAACATCCCACGGGTCCTTTCCTTCTTCTAACCGTTCAAGCAGGACTCTAAAACTCTCCTCTCCTTCACCTGCAATCCCAAAATCAAGGTCAGGACAGTCTCTAAAAAAATCCTGCTTATGGACCGAAAAATGGGGGCCGCCCGTTACAATGTATCGAGCATGAGGACGGCAGATTTTAATCGCACGATGGGTATTATCGATAGTAGGAGTCATACCCCCGATTCCAATGAGATCCGCCTTCTCCCTTTTAACTTCCTCCTCGAATTCACTCCAACCTAATCCCAGGGCAAAAGCATCAAGAATCCTCACTTTGTGTCCGTCCAGCTCAATTGACGAGGCCAAGTAGGCCAGGCCTAAAGGCGGGATCATCACTTCTTCTCGCGTCAAATTCCTTGGTGGAGGGTTAATCAGGAAAACTTTCATCGTTTAATCTTTTAAAGAAATTTCTTGAACCGTAATGCCGAACCGGTTGAACCAGCTCAAAATTTCTTCTAAATTTACCTTCGTCAACTTCTTTATGGCCTTTCTCTTCTTCCACATCTTCGGCAAGCCTTGGATGGCGGAGGCATAAGCTTTTAATAGGATTCTCAAGAGATGGAAATGGGAATATTCCTGGCTGAATTTCCCGGCTGCCCCTCGCCCGGACAATGCCCCATAGCCTTGGAAAAAAAATCGCAAGAACGTGTAAAAGGGACTCGTTAAAAGAAGGAATAAAGGAAAATATTTGACCGCAATCCAGACCCGGTTTCTTTCCACGTAAAAAGCCTTCAAAGGAGAATAGGAACTGCTCGACTGAGAATACCGATGATAAACAACAGCACCAGGAACGTAGACGCATTTCCAGCCTGCCAACCTCCCTTTTAACCCAAGGTCTGTATCATCCCCGTAGGCAAAGAAATCTTCATCAAAAAGACCGACCTCCTCTAACATTGCGCGCCTGTAGAGGGCCGCACAACCGCTGGGGAAAAGAACGTCCTCTATTGCATCAAATTGTCCTTGGTCCAACTCCAACCTTCCCCGTCCTCGATTCAACCCGTCCCGGTACATGAGGTGTCCGACGTTATCAATGACTTTGCCGCTTCCATGGAGATAAATTTTTGAGGCAACCATGCCCACGCGAGGATCCTCTTCCGCTACTTTTAGTAGTTCTTCCAGCCAGTGGGAGTCTGCTTGGGCATCGTTGTTCAGGAGAGCAATGTATTTCCCCTTAGCTTTTTTGATTCCCTGGTTGTTGCCCTTACCAAAACCATTATTGGAAGTGTTTGGAATGATGAGGCATTCTGGGAAGTGAGATCGGAGATATTCGACCGATCCATCTGTAGAACCGTTATCCACAACGATGATTTCAAAATCAAGAAAAGTTTGCTTACGTAAGGACTCCAGGCATTCGCCAAGGTAATTTTTTCCATTCCAATTTACCACTATGGCTGAGACGAAAGGGGATGTCACTCCGAACTTCTCCAGGATTTTTGGCCTTATTTTTTAAGAGAGTTATATTTCCCGAAGGGTGTATATTTAAGAAAATTTTTATAAGAGTCCTGGCTTTTATCCCTCCACCCCTTTTTTTCATAAACCTGGCTTAAAATCATGTGAATATGGAAAAATTCAGGCTCGATTTGGGCAGCCCTCTCTAAGTAAAAAATCGCTTGATCAATTTCTCCATTTTGTGCGTAATATTTCCCCAAATTATAGTACGGATTAGCATTATTAGGACGAGCTTCGATAGCTTTTTGAAATTCTTTGATCCCTTCCTCAATGCGCCCCTGTTTAAGGTAAGCCAACCCAAGATTATTACGACCTTCCGACCGGATATATGGGCTTAAAACCAATGCCTTTTCGTAGGCATTGATTGCCTCAGGAATTTTCCCCATCATGGCATATGTATAGCCGAGATTCAGATAGGCCTGCCCGTGCCGTGGATTCAGCTCTATAGCTCGCGTAAATTCTTTAATCCCTTCCTCATAAAAGCCCGCTTCAGTTAGTGAAAGACCAAGATTAATATGGGGACGGGCTTTATTGGGGGACTTGGCCGCGGCATCCTCCCATAAAGTCCAACTTGATGTCCAGGTAAAGTTTCTTAAAAAGGTAGAAAAACCATAAAGTTCAATCACTAAGGCGCAAAGGAAAAAGAAGATTAATTTAACTGCCCGGGTATTCATTATTATTTTTGCCCGGGAAATCCATTCGGCAGCAAAGGCCACGATAACTGCAAATCCAACAGAAGGGAGGTAAAGCCAGCGGTCGGTAATCACGTCTTCGAGAGGTATCACGCTGGAGGTTGGAGCAAGGTTTACCGCAAACCATAGAGCAAAGAACCCAACTGGCCGAAAAGAACTCGTTATCTTCCAGATGACCAGCACGATAGCAGTAAGAACGAATATGGAAAAAAGAACTTCTTTTTCAAGGATCGAATGTGATATGGAAAAATCATAATCTACATTTAGGTTTAAAGGAAGGACTAAAGTCCCGAGGGAATGAACCCATGCCCTGAGTTGGGTAAGGATGTTTTCATAGAAAGGCCGAATGGGCTGGGAGGAATATTTTAAGGAGCCAAAAAAATAAATCCGGGTCATCAGGTAAACCACAGAAAGAAGGAAGAAGGGGAAAAGGGAAAAAAGCCGCCTTTTCCAGGTTCGCCCGAGAGAGAAAAATAAATTAAAAAGAACCAAGAGTAAAATTAAAGTGATGGCTGTCTCTTTGACCAGCAAGGCACAGACAAAACTGAATGATGACAGAAAGAGATGGTGAACTTTCCCGGTAAGTCCGTATTGCCCATAAGACCAAAAGGCGGCCATGAAAAATAAAGCAGTCAATAAAGAAGAGCGGCCTGTGATGTAGGTCACGGATTCGGTCTGAACTGGGTGGACAGCAAAAATTAAGGCGGCAAAAAGACCCGTCAATTGATACCTTGTTGGATTTAATTCTTTTTCACCATAGGTGATACGCAGAAAAAAAATGGTAATGAAAAAAACCAAAATAGAGCACAGGGCATGGAGAGAAAAATTTAATAAATGGTAGCCAAAAACATCTAACCCCCCCAAATAGTAATTCAA
The DNA here is from genome assembly GCA_018819135.1 of Pseudomonadota bacterium. Taxonomy (GTDB): domain Bacteria; phylum Desulfobacterota; class SM23-61; order SM23-61; family SM23-61; genus JAHJQK01. Next base: position 9,070 of record JAHJQK010000005.1, read on the forward strand.
AGCAAACGAAGCCAGGAAAAGAGGACGGTAACCACTCGTCTCTTTGACCAGGCCGCTGCCCATTTCTGGAGTCCAAAAAAATTTTAAAATATTTTTAAAATCTTTAATAAAATGATTTTTAACAATGACATGCTCATCATCAAATTGAAAGGAAGCTTTGAAGGAGTTGGAATAGATTAATAATAGGAAGAGGATGATGATTAGACAAAATAGTCGGTTGTTTGAAGCAAATTTTCTCATCCTTCACTAAAAAAAAGGGGAAGAAGAGAACCTTCTCCCCCTTAAAAAGTTCCCAAAGGGTCACAAACCCCTTAAGGTGTAATGACTCCAGTTGAGACTACCGTATAAGTTTGTGTTCCACTTGTATGATTAGCGGTCATATTCAAGTTCGCTAAAGACCCGGTGACAACAACAAGACTCACTCCTGTAGAATTATTATATCCATAAGTCGCCAAAATGGCATTAGTAACATCCCTAGCTGGACTATCACTAAAGGACGCCTGAGCGGCAGTATAGGCATTCTTCAAGTCTGATTTTGCCATTGCATGAAAACCCCTCACTCTATAAGCCGTAAACTGGGGAATGGCGATCGCTGCCAGAATGCCGATGATCGCGATGACGATCATCAGCTCGATTAATGTAAAGCCTTTTTCCTTTTTCCTAAATTTCCTTAACATTTTTTTACCTCCTTTGGCGTTAACTTCTTGAATGGTTAAAATTCCAAACTCTTTTTATTTATCGACCCAACCCCCTCCAATTTCACCTCCCTCCTTCTCCTTCTTTCTTGGATTTTTAGTTAAATATAACGCAATTCTTTTGCCATGTCTTCTGGAAACTCTTAAAAAAAATGTCAACTCATTATATAACAAGTAATATCAATTACTTATGATAATATTTTCCCGTTACTTGAAATATTTTTAAATTATTATTGACGGCTTCGTAAAAAGTCCTTTTTGCCCCATTTTCGTCATTCCCGCGAAAGCGGGAATCCAGTTAATTCAGGCAGTTCTGGACTCCTGCTTTCGCAGGAGTGACGGCTTTTCTGACTTTTTACGAGATCATCATTATTAAGGGGTGGATGATTGGATAGACTTTAAACTTGACAATAAACGTCATTTTGTAAACATTTTATGTCATTGAACAGGGAGGTATATCGTAAAGGTTGTGCCTTTATTAGGTTGGCTTCGAACCGTGATCTTTCCTCCGTAACCTTCTACGATTTTATGTACGATGGAAAGGCCAAGCCCAGTACCTTTTTCTTTGGTGGTGAAGAAAGGATTAAAGATCTTGTCCAGTTCTTCAGCTCCAATTCCCGTTCCTGTATCGCTGATGGCGATTTCCACCTGGGGGGGTTCCTCTAGATCCGATGGGAAGGAACGGCGGCGTAATTCTACCCGCAGTTCTCCTCCAGTGGGCATCGCTTGGGCCGCGTTGATAATAAGATTCCAAAATACTTGTTTGATCTGTTGGGCATCCCCTGGCAGATAAATTTCATCTTGAAAATGGGGGACCAAACGGATTTCCGGGCCGTACTCCGGGCTATGGACAAATACTTTCAGTACTTCCTCTACGATTCCATTCAGGTGGATCAATTCTTTCCCCGGGGGTGTAGGTCTGGCAAATAATAAAAAATCAGCAATCAGGGAATTAAGACGACCCACTTCCCGGAGGATGATATCCATGAGTTGTTGGTGTTGAACAGCTCCGTCTATTTCTTCCTTCAAGATTTCAATCGACCCGCTGATGGAAGCCAGGGGATTACGGATCTCATGGGCCATGCCCGCGGCTAAGGTCCCAATGGCTGCCAGTCGATCAGCCCGCTTCAAATCCTCTTCCATTTCCCGCAGTTTGGTCAGATCCTGAAAGATGAAAATGACCCCGATCTCATGATCTTCGGAATCCTTTAATGGAGAAGCAGAGAAGCCCAGCGTCAGCCTTGTTCCATCTTTCCTTTGAAAATTCGTCTCCCATCGAGGGAAATAGAAGTTTTTCCATTCTTTCTCGGAAACCCATCCATTTGATCGGGATAAGTTTAAGAACCCCGGGAATAAATTCCCTATCTCCTTCTGGTAGACCTCTTCCAATGTATGTCCAGTAATCTCTTCTGCCATTCGATTAAAGGAAGTGACCCGGCCTGTTCGGTCAACGGTTATTAACCCGCTGGTTACATTCTGAACAATGTGCTTGTAAAGCCTCTCCAATTCACTGTAATCGATCAGCCGTTCTCTCAGCTCCTCGTCTTTGCGGCGAACCTGTTCCGAAAGGTAAGCGCTGAGGATAGCCACTAAGTAAAAAGCAATGATATTCACGGCCATTAGGTAAAAAACGTAACTACTCTTGTATCCCACCGGCAGAGCAAAGCGGCTTCCCAAAGGGAGAATGACCTGGTAAAATTCCAGGTCCAGCAAGGTTCCATAAAGGATGGAGCTGGCGGAAGCCACCAGCAATCCTCCCCTGCGGTAGAGGATCGCGCTGGCGCCAAAAATGGGCAGAAGGTAAACCCAGGAGAAAACAGACTCAATTCCACCGGTGAAGTAGATTAACAGGGTAACAAAGAAGACGTCGGCAAGGATTTGCCCGTAGGCAAATACCTTAAGGCGTTGAATCCGCCGCAGGAGGAAGGCGTAAATTAGCGTCAAAGCATAGGTGAAGCCGATGAAAAAATAGAGGGCGAAAGGAGAAATATGATGGAAGGTCTGGCTCTCTTTGATCTGCACAATCGCCGTGGCTCCCAGGAGCAGGGTGGCCACCACGGCTCGAAAAAACATGAGCCATTGAATCTTGGAATAAAGACTATCCCTGAATTCTCCTCCGCCTTCCTGCCCTTTCACAAAAACCTCTTTTAAATAAAAAGCAAAAAGTATTATTGCCACAGAGGGCACAGAGATCACAGAGTTATAATGAAATTCTTTTCACTCCATCAACGAGTCTTGCCTGGCCAAAATTAATTAAAAGCCCCCTCTTGATTCTGGTGCTTTTAAGATATGACAACAACTGCGCCGTGAAAATATCTTCCAATCTACGAACCGACTTTATCTCGACAATAACCTCTCCCTGCACTATTAAGTCAAGCCTCTGCCCTTTGATAACTTTATCTTTATAGAATACTTCAACTTCTTTCTGCCGCTCGAAGGGAATCCCTCTGAGCAAAAGTTCATAACAAAGCGCCTCCTCATAGATAGATTCCAATAGACGCGGCCCTAAATGACGATGAACTTCTACGGCAGAAGAAATGATCTTTTCCGTTACACTATCTACCATATCTTTCTCTGTGATCTCTGTGCCCTCTGTGGCAAAAAGACTTGAATTTTTATTCTTTAAAGTCCTTCAGGCCGTATTTCTTAATCTTCCAGCGCATGGAACGGAAACTCAGGTTCAAAAGTTCAGCCGCTTTCTTGATCACCCCGTTACTCAATTGTAACGCTTGCTGGAGGAATTCCTTTTCCAGCTCGCTGAGTTCTTTTTCTAAATCCAGGCCGGCGGAGGTGAGATGAAAAGAAGGAAGCTCTGTTTTTCGAACTTCTTTCTTGTACTCGGAGAGGACCAGACTGTCGGGAAGAACAATGTTGGAATTCTCCAGAGCCACGCTTCGTTCAATGATGTTCTCCAATTCCCGGACGTTTCCCGGGAAGTTATACTTCATCAGGACATCCAGGGCGTAGGAGGAAATGGAGCGGATATCCTTCCCCAATTCCCGGGAATATTTTTCCAGGAAATATTGGGCCAGGAGGGGAATATCTTCCCGTCTTTCGCGCAAGGGAGGTAGGTGGATATGGACTACATTCAAGCGGTAAAAAAAGTCTTCCCGGAATCTTCCCTGAATGATTTCTTGTTCCAGGTCCTTGTTGGTTGCCGAAATCAGGCGAACATCCACGGATATGGTTTCGGTTTCCCCCACGGGTATGAATTCCCTTTCTTGAATGACTCTGAGGAGCTTCACTTGAATGAGGGGAGAAAGATCTCCGATCTCATCAAGAAATACGGTTCCCCCATGGGCAGTCTCGAACAAACCTTTTTTGTTGGTCACCGCCCCTGTGAAAGCCCCTTTCACGTAACCAAAAAGCTCGCTTTCCATCAGGTTATCTGGAATGGCGCTGCAGTTAATGGTAACAAATGGCTTCCCGTTCCTTGGGCTTATTTGGTGGATGGCTCTGGCTACTAATTCTTTACCGGTGCCGCTTTCCCCCGAGATAAGAACGTTGGTCTTGGTTGCTCCTACCTGTTTAATCAGGTTAAAAATCTTTAGCATCTTGGGGCTATGACTCACTAAATTATTGAAAATACCCGCAGGAGCTTCTCCCATGTCCTTCCCGATTGGCTTAGATAAAGCATTGCGAATGACCGATTTTATTTCCTTCAATTTAAAAGGTTTCGTAAGGTAGTCATAGGCTCCGGCTTTCATCGCCGCAATGGCATCTTCTGGAGATCCATAAGCTGTGATCATAACCACAGCCATGTTCGGGCGAATTTCTTTCACTTTTCTTAACAATTCCAGGCCATCCACTTTGGACATTTTGATATCCGAAACCAGCAAATCGCAAGGGTGGGCTTGAAAAAGGGTAAAGGCTTCTTCGCCATCTGCGGCACAGATGACTTCATGGCCCTCTTTGGTCAGAAGGATTTTTAAGAACTCCCGCATGCTCAATTCATCATCGGCAACTAAGATCCTCGCCATGGTCCACTGTCCACCCTTAACCTAAAAGTGCAGATTTTGAAATTCAGCTTGATGGCTGATAGCTGATTGCTGCAGGCTTTCTATTCACAGCTAATTTCCAAAACCTCATATTCCTTTTTCCCTGAAGGCACCACGACATTGACGACGTCCCCGATTTTATGCCCGATGAGGGCTTTGGCCACAGGGGAGTTTATCGAGATCCGCCCATTCCGGATATCTGCTTCGTCAGCGCCCACGATCTTGTACCGCACCTGACGATCCGATTCCACATCTCCCAGGAGCACCGTGCACCCGAAGACGATACGATCCGTTGTCAAATCTTTGGTTTCGATAACTTGAGCGCGGGCCAGCTTATCTTCCAACTCTTTGATCTTTCCCTCGATGTAATCCCGCCGCTCTTTGGCCACCCGATAATCGGCGTTGTCGCTAAGGTCTCCATGGGCTGCTGCTTCATTCAAGGCTTGAATGGCTTGGGCCCGGTCTACTCGCTTTAGCCGTTCAAGCTCTTCCTGCAGTTTGGTGAAACCTTCTTTGGTCATGGGTAATTTTTCCAACTTTCCCTCCCATTTTTTGGCAATATATCATCCGTCATCCGCACGCCTGCGTCCACAGTCAGCGGGCGATGAAATAAATTAGCCACAGAGAACACAGAGATCACCGAGGTTTTAAAACTAAAAAGATATTGTGCAAAAACTAAGGCATGGGGAATCCTGCTTCGAATCTCGCTGGTTTTTAGGTTTTTCATTTTCAGCAGGTATCTCTCTGTGTTCTCTGTGACCTCTGTGGCTAAAAGGTTTCGAAATTCCTATGCAATAAATTTCTTTCGCCGACCGCCCGCGTTAATTTTTCTCCGGCTCCTGCATCCATCCTACCTGAAGCTGATAACGATCCAGAATTTTCAAAGCTTCTTTAAACTCCCGGGCATACAGCCGCCGCTTAAGCTCGGGGAAGTTTTTTGCCCGGTAAGCGGGGAAAAACTGGGTCATCAAACTGATAGAACACTGCCCAGAAAAGTTCTCAGCCAGAAAACGGGCTACCTTTTCCGTCCCGGCTAATCCATTGGGCAGAAGAAGATGGCGAATGATCAAACCTCTTTTCATCATCCCTTTTTCATCATATATCGCCTTCCCAACCTGACGGTACATTTCGAGTACGGCGGCTTGGTTGACGGTTGGGTAGGCCGGGGCTTGAGAATATGTCCGGGCTGTTTTCTCGTCTGCGTATTTCATATCCGGCAGGTAGATGTCCACGACCCCATTCAAAAGGGTCAACGTCTCCAAGTTATCATAGCCATTGGTGTTATAAACTAAGGGTAGCCGAAATCCTCTTGCTATTGCCCAGCAAAGCGCTTCCAGGATCTGGGGAACAAAATGGGTAGGCGTTACCCAATTGATGTTGTGGCAACCCCGGTTTTGCAAGTCGAGCATCATTTTTCCCAAAAACTCCTCGCTTCTTTCCTGCCCAACGCCCATTTGGCTGATGGGGAAATTCTGGCAAAACACACAATGTAAATTGCAATGGGTCATGAAAATCGTTCCTGAACCTTGAGTTCCAGAAATGGGGGGTTCTTCTCCCTGGTGGACATTGTAGCTCGAGATCATGGGCCGTAAGCCGGCTTGGCAGAATCCCTTTTCGCCCTGGGTCCGGTCCACGCCGCACCCCCGAGGACAAAGCCGGCAAGATTTTAATATCTGTCCGGCCGCTTTGGTCCTCGATTGAAGTTCTCCCGAGGTCCATAGTTTAAGATAACTCGGGAACACGATAGGCGATTCTCCCGGAAACGATCGTCATGATCGCAATTCCTTTCAGTTTCCACCCCTGGAAGGGGGAGTTCCGGCTTTTTGATTTAAATTGGCTCTTTTCCACGGTATGCTCACGGTCAAGATCGATCAAGGTTAAATCAGCGTCCGCATTCACTCTTAATCTGCCTTTGTCCAGGCCGAGGATGCGTGCTGGCTGCACGGTGAGTTTCTCAATCGCCTTCATCAAAGGAAGATGACCCTCATGTACAAGCTTTAAGGTCAAAGGCAAAGCCGTTTCCAAGCCGATGATCCCATTGGCCGCATATTCAAACTCGACGTCCTTCTCAACAGCGCTTTGGGGAGCATGGTCCGTGGCAATGGCGTCCAGGGTTCCATCTTTTAACCCTTCGATAACGGCCTTCACGTCTTTGGCCTCTCGTAAAGGGGGGTTCATCTTAGTGTTGGGATCAAATCCTTGGACAGCTTCATCGGTCAAAGAGAAATAGTGGGGAGCGGTTTCCGCCGTTACCTTTACCCCTTGACTCTTGGCCTCTCGGATGGCTCGTACGGATCCCGCCGTGCTAACGTGGGCCACGTGAAGAGGAGCACCGGTGAGTTCGGCTAAAGCAATGTCCCGAAGAACCATGACTTCTTCCGCAGCGTTGGGGATTCCTCTCAAGCCCAGAGTGGTCGCAATGAAGCCCTCGTTCATCACTCCCTGGCCCGCCAGGTCCAGATCCTCACAGTGGGAGATGATGGTCAAACCGAGGCCACCGGCATATTCCAGAGCCCGGCGGAATAGGCACGCATTCACCACCGGTTTTCCGTCATCGGAAAGGGCAACCACCCCGGCATCCTTCAATTCTCCCATCTCGGCCAAAGATTCCCCCTTTAACCCTTTGGTTACGGCACCGACGGGAAAAATGTGGGTGCTGGCGCGCTCTCGGGCCTGCTGTAATATATATTCGGTGACCGCCCAGCAATCATTCACCGGAAGGGTGTTGGCCATACATACCAGGGAAGTATATCCCCCCGCAGCCCCTGCCTTGGACCCGGATTCGATGGTCTCCTTATATTCAAATCCTGGCTCGCGAAGATGACAATGCATGTCCAATAATCCCGGAACCAGAATCTTACTCGTACAGTCAATCACCCCACCTTGGGGAAGAAAAGGATCCTGGGATTCGCTGGCTGGCAAATTAAATTTGATTTTGGATTCCGGGATCGTTGGCCCGATTTCTACGATTTTCCCTCTTGCCACCAGGACATCCATCCGGCCATCGATGCCACTGGCTGGGTCGACAACGCGGGCATTCTTGAATAGTAAGCTCATAGAGAACTCCTGTCAGCTTCCTTTTCTCCCCCCACTAACAGATAGAGGAGGGCCATCCTTACAGCTACGCCATTGGTCACCTGGTCTAAAATGACCGAGAAGGGTCCGTCAGCTACCTCTGGAGAAATCTCTACTCCCCGATTTATCGGCCCGGGGTGCATAATTAAGACCCCTGGTTTGGCTGGTTTTAGGATATCAACATTCAGGCCGAATAATCTCGAATACTCTCGCAAGGTGGGGAAAAATCCCCCTTCTTGACGTTCCAGTTGAATCCGCAACATCATGATCACGTCCGCTTCGGGGATCACCTCAGCCAGACTCGTGTGCCAATGAACACCCAGCCGTTCTACTGCAGCTGGTTTCATGGTTGGAGGTCCGGCCAGATGAACTTCCGCTCCCATCTTGGTGAACCCATGAATATTCGACCGGGCCACCCGGCTATGCAGAATGTCTCCCACTATGGCTACCTTCAGCCCAGCAAGTCTGCCGGCCTTCTCTCTCACCGTAAATAAATCCAGCAAAGCCTGGGTGGGGTGCTCATGGGCTCCATCCCCAGCATTGATGACCGGAACATCCATCAGACGGGCCAGCAAATGGGGGGCTCCCGATGCGGAATGCCGGATAACAATGCAATCGGGTTTCATGGCCTCTAAGTTTTTGGCCGTGTCAATCAGCGTCTCTCCTTTGACCACGCTGCTGGAGGAGGTAGAAATGTTAATCGTGTCGGCGCTCAGCCGTTTGGCGGCAATCTCAAAAGAGGTTTTCGTCCGCGTGCTGGGCTCGAAAAAAAGGTTGATCACCGTCTTGCCCCGTAAGGTAGGAACCTTCTTGATCTCCCGGGTGGATACCTCCTTAAAGGATCCAGTTGTATCCAGGATGAATTGAATCTCCGCAACACTCAACTCCTGGATTCCCAGAATATCCTTGCCTGCCCACCTCACGATGGGCTTCTCAGAAAGTTGCCGGGTAGAACCCCGGTCTTGATTCTCGGCCATTTTTCTCCCCTTTTTTAAAAAAGACCAGAATGAACCGCAGAGACCGCAGAAAAATTAAATTAGCCACAGAGGGCACAGAGAACACAGAGATAAAATCAAAATCCAAATCCCGCCATGGCGGGACAAAATGCAAAACGACAAATCAAAATTTAAAATGAAAAGAAGTTTTTGATTTTGGATTATGGATTGTAATTTTGATTTTTAATATTTGATTTTTGGATTTTATCTGTTCCACTGTGGTGAATCGCCTTTTTAGGTATATTTTTTCTCGGCGTTCTCTGCGCTCTCTGCGGTAAGAGATTATGGGATCTTCTCCTGGATGACCACCCGGTCCGGGTCTCCCACTTCGTGAAAGGAAACCATCACGTCGTCTTGGGGAGCGGTAATCACCTTTTTCCCGACGTAATCGGCTTGAATGGGTAGCTCCCGATGACCCCGATCGATGAGCACGGCCAGTTGGATGAACTTGGGGCGCCCAAAATCTATTAAAGCGTCCATGGCCGCCCGCACAGTCCTGCCGGTGTATAACACATCGTCCACCAGAATGACTTTTTTATCCCGCAGGGAAAAAGGAATCTCTGTTTTTCCCACAAGTGGCTGGGGCAGGCCCATGGCAAAATCATCCCGATAGAGAGTAATGTCGATGATTCCGAAAGGAACCTTGACTTTTTCAATCTGTTCCATCTTAGCCCGGACACGCTCGGCCAGATAAACGCCGCCGGTGCGGATGCCAATTAAAACGAGGTCTTGCACTCCCTTGTTACGCTCGAGCATTTCATGAGTGATGCGCACCAGAGCCCGCTCAATCTCTTCTCCATCCATGACTGTTTCTTTTTCCTTCAACCTCATCTCTTCCTTACCTCTTAATGAATCAGATGGCCGATCCGATTCCAGCGAACCGTAGTTTCATGGCTGTTCCATGACCAGTAAATAATAAAGGCTTTGCCCCGCAAATCTTCCAACGGCACAAATCCCCAAAAGCGGCTGTCCAAGCTGCGATCGCGATTATCTCCCATGACGAAAAGACTCCCGGGGGGAACGGTCACTGGGCCAAAATTGTCCCGTTTTTGCATTTCTGCCGGAAAAACCGTATCCTCCTTATAAACGGCATAGGAATCGGCAGCTTCGGACCCATTGATGAAAAGTTTTTTATTCACGATTTTTACCGTGTCCCCTTCCACAGCCACCACCCTTTTGATAAAATCTTTACTCGGATCCAATGGATAAATAAAAACGACCACTTCCCCTCTCTGTGGCTTGTACAGAGGAAATAGGCGGATGGAGGTGAAAGGAAATTTTATCCCGTAAATAAACTTGTTCACCAGGATATGATCCCCAATCACCAGAGTAGGTTCCATAGAGCCGGAAGGAATTTTAAACGCCTGCACCACAAAAGTGCGGATCAATAGCGCCAATAACAAAGCGACAACGATCGCTTCGGCATACTCCCGAAAGGTTGATTTCTTTTTTATCTCTTTGCTTTTAACCTTCACCCTTCCTCCCCAAAAATTTATTGGGACACAGATTTTCGCAGATAAACGCAGATATATATTTTCTGTGAATTTTTTTATTTTTAATATCCAGAAAATCTGTGTTCATCTGTGTCCAACAAGGAAATTCCTATACAATTAAATTCTTTTACCGCCGAGGACGCCAAGAACGCGGAAAACCGGTGAACGCTTAGCGCTAAGCGCATAGCGTTTTACATCTTTTTATTTTTTAAGCGCACCGTTCTCTGCGCACTCTGCGGTGATTTTTTTTGAAGTATTCCACAGTCCTCCGCAAACCCTCTTCGAAAGAAACCTTCGCCTTCCAACCCAGGCCAGTTTGGGCCCGGGTGCAATCCAAAACGCTCCTGCGTTGCTCCCCCGGCTTGGCGGGTCCGTGAACCTCTTGGGCCGATTTCTCCATAATCTGCAATAAACACCAGAAAAGCTCATTGACATTCTTCTCCACGCCCGTACCGATATTAAAAGACCCAGAAGCTTTGGAGTGTAAGGCCAGGAGGTTGGCTTCGGCAACGTCTTCGGCGTATACGTAATCCCGGGTCTGCAACCCATCGCCATTGATTATCGGTTGTCCGTCGGCGATAAGCTTTTCGGTGAAGATGGCCACCACCCCCGCCTCTCCGAAAGGATCTTGGCGGGGGCCATAAACATTGCCATACCGCAACGCCACGTAATCCAAGCCGTGCCCAACTTTATAGTAATGGAGATACAACTCTCCCGTTGCTTTGGCTACCCCATATGGGCTGATGGGCTGAAGGGGAATTTCTTCGCTGGCCGGACCGGCATTTTCTGGTTGATCACCGTATGTGGCTCCTCCTGATGAGGCAAAGATAAATCGGCTCACCCCGTGGCGCACCGCTTTCTCCAAGAGGTTCAGCATGCCCAGGATGTTTACGCTGGCATCAAAAACAGGGTCCTGTACTGACTTACGGACATCAATCTGCGCCGCATGGTGATTCACCACCTCCGGCTGCTCGCGCGCAAAGATTTCTTCCATCCCTTGATCGCGGATGTCCGACTGGTAAAATCGGGCCTTGGGGTTCAGGTTCTCCATCTTTCCCGTCGTCAGGTTGTCCACCACCACCACTTGGTGGCCAGCCGCGGTATAGCGGTCGGTCACATGCGATCCAATAAACCCTGCACCCCCCGTCACTAAAATTTTCATCTTCCCCTCTGAAAACGCTTAAATTTTTCCGCAGAGTTCGCCGCAATACGCTAAGCGCTTAGCGCTATGCGCATAGCGTTTTTAATTATTTTTATTTTTCCTCTGCGCTCTTGGCGTTCTCTGTGGTGAATAAAAGTCGGTGATGGCCTGTACCACCTTCCGCTGTTGGGCCCATGTCAGTTCGGGGTAAATAGGTATCGCCATGGTTTCCCGAGCAGCCCGCTCCGATTCTGGTAGGTCGCCCACACGATAACCCAGATTACGGTAACATTCCTGCAGGTGAAGAGGAACCGGATAGTAAACTTCACTCCCGATCCCCTCCTGGGCCAGATGTTCTCGGAGGGCATCCCTTTTTCGGGTGCGGACGACAAACTGATTGAAAATATGATAACAATCTTTTTTTATCTCAGGAAGGGAAAGAAGGGTCGGCTGTAACCCGGCTTCGGCAAAAAGGAGGCGATACCGGTCGGCGTTTTTTCTCCGTCTGGCGGTCCATTGATTTAAATATTTTAATTTCACGCGCAGAACAGCAGCCTGCAAAGCATCCAAGCGGCTGCAGATTCCGATCTGCCGGTGATGATATTTATATTCGGACCCATGAACCCGCAGCATTCGAATTTTTTCGGCCAGTTCCCGATCGCGGGTGACCACCATCCCTCCATCGCCAAAACCACCGAGGTTCTTGCTGGGATAGAAAGAAAAGCACCCCAGGTCCCCTACGGTTCCGGCCATCCATTCTTTTGGCCAACTTTGAACTCCACCTATTGAATTCACGCTTTGTCTGGCCCCCAGCGCTTGGGCTGCATCTTCCACCACTCGCAATTCATACCGCCGGGCAATTTCCATGATTGCTGCCATGTCCGCCATTTGGCCGAATAAATGCACGGGAATGATCACTTTAGGCCGTTCTTTTTTCCGACGAATTTTCCGCAGGTAATCTTCAAGTTTGTTGGGATCGAGGTTGTAGGTATGCGGATCAATATCTAAATAAATCGGCATAGCTCCCAGCCTGGAGATGGAACCTCCCGTTGAGAAAAAAGTATAAGAAACCGTAACGACCCGATCCCCCGCCTTCACACCCAGAGCCATCAAAGAAAGTAGCAATGCATCCGTCCCTGAAGCTACACCGAGGGCATGGGGAACTCGCAAAAAAGAGCTTACTTCTCTTTCAAAGTTATCTACCATAGGGCCGAGGATAAAAACCTGGCTCTCCAATACCTCCCGGACTGCCTGATATACTTCGTCCCGGATCTTCCTAAACTGCTCCTTTAACTCTAAGAGGGGGACTTTCGTAGGCTCCTCCTGGGCGAAAACCGATTCACCGCAGAGTACGCAGAGATCGCCAAGCAAGAATTAAAATTAATTTGGACACCGATTTCCACAGATATTCATAGATATTTATTTTTTTGCATTGAATATCCTGAAAATCTGTGTTCATCTGTGTCCAAAAATAAATTTCCTATACAATGAAATTAAAAATCCGAATGCAAAAAGAAAGCCAGGAGATATCCTGGCTTCTTTCCAGGCTCGCCCCCAATGCTTCACACTTCATCCTTCAGGGCTTCCCGGCTAATCTTGCCGAAAAGATTGGCCATGGACAAGCTCAAGTAAAAGAATCCAAAAGAATAAAGAATCCAGCCGATATAAAGGAGTTGAGTTTTTAAAAAAAGAAGGGCCAAGAATAGAACCAAACCGGCCACCCATCCAGAAAAATAATCACGTTGGACCAGCCAAATTTTTTCTACGATCCCCTTCCAACGGAAGGCCGCTGCCAAACCCTCTCCTTCCGAAGCATAAAGGGCCAGAGCCATGGGCAAAAGAAAGAACGCGACTAAGCCAATTCCCACTCCCAGGATGAGTAAAAATACTCCTACAAAGGCAGCAAATCCTCCTCCATACCAAAGATTCAGCCCTAACCAATAAAGAATCCCTGGGACGATTCCATAACCTAGGGCGATTAAAAAAACGTATAAACCACGCCGGAACAGGTCTCCCCATCCCTCCCATCCTGGCAGGGGCCCTTCCCTTCCTTCAAGATGACTACGAAAAATGGTATAAGCATAACCTAGGGGGAAAAAAGAAAAAAGAAGCCAGAAAATGACCCCCAGGTAGGGAATGAATCCCATGGCAGCACCTATAAAATTTAAAACACCGCCCAGAATGAATTTCGGTCCCCACCCTTCTTCGGCAAACGGGTATTTTAGTGCTCTCTCCAAATTCCCCATTGTTTTACCTTTCCCAGCTAAATTAAGCCGCCTTTTTCTTGGCCACTTTATTGAGGATCTTCCAAGTCTTTAAAAGTTCCAGAGCCCTTTCCAGAGGAGGATCTTCCGGGGCCTCGGTGGTTAGCGCCGCTTCTCCCATCTTCTTATCGGGTACCTTTTCCAGGGATTCCTCAGGAATTTTTTCTAAAGGCTTGGCCGGTATCTCCTCCGCGCCTCGAAGATGATGCTCCAAATCTTTTTCTCTAAGGAAACGCTGAGGGAAGCCTTTGCGAGCCGCCGGGGAAAGATCAGCCACGATAATGTCGGGAACAATTCCTTGCGCCTGAATGGAGCGTCCGTTGGGAGTATAATAACGCGCGGTTGTCAACCGGACGGCCGACCCGTCCTCCAGGGGAATAATGGTTTGTACCGAGCCTTTACCGAAGGTGGGTGTACCCAAGATGACCGCCCGCCCATGGTCTTGCAGCGCACCGGCCACGATCTCAGAAGCGCTGGCACTTCCTGCGTTAACCAGTACCATCATCGGGTACTCGCGCATCTTCACCTTTTTCTGGGCGTAAAATTTCATCTTTTGCCCTTCTACCCGCCCTTCGGTGTAAACGATCATTCCTGCTTCCAAAAATTCATCGGCTACTTTAACCGCTTGTTCTAAAAGTCCTCCCGGGTCATTGCGCAGGTCCAGGATTAATCCCTTCAGCGTTCCTTCCTTAGATTCCAGCTTCTCTAACGCCGCCTTCATGTCCGTATGGGTTTTCTCAATGAACTGATTAATCTTTATGTAGCCATATCCCTCTTCAAGCATTTTCGAGCGCACGCTGCGGATAGGGATGATGGCCCGAGTTAAAGAAAGATCCTTGGGTTCGGTAAAGCCATTACGCATGATGGTGATGGTTACCTTGGTTCCTTCAGCGCCACGCATCAACCTTACCGCATCCATCAGATTCATGTCTTTGGTTGATTTTCCATCAATGCGCAAGATCCGGTCCCCGCTTTGGATCCCGGCCCGGAAAGCTGGTGTGTCTTCTATGGGAGCGACGACGGTGAGAACTTTGTCGCGAATCGTAATTTCGAAACCTACTCCGCCAAAGCTTCCTCTGGTCTCGGTCTGCATTTCTTTAAAAACATCCGGGGTCATGAAGGAACTATGCGGATCCAGGGTTTCCAACATTCCGTTGATCGCCCCGTTGACCAAGGTATTGATTTTAACGGGTTCGACATAATTTTTCTCTACGAGCGCCAAGACATCCGCCAGGATTTTCAGCTTTTCATAGGTGGAATTGATGTCCGCACCCACGCGGTGTACTTTGCCCCCGCCTATGAACACTCCCAGGGCAAGGAAAAGGGCTATGATGATTATGAATTGTTTCTTGGTTATCCAATTACGCATTGCTTTCTCCTTTCCACCCGTAATTCCTTTTCGAGTGGATCACCGAACCCTTGAATGCGCCAACCATTCCAAGGGGTCCAGAGGTTTCCCTCTCTGGCGAATTTCAAAATAAAGACAGGGCCCTTTGAGGGAACCTGTATCTCCTACCAATGCTACGACTTCCCCCCCTCGAACTTCTTCGCCGACATTTTTCAGCAGGGCGGAAGCATGGCCAGACAAAGTATAATAGCCCTCACCATGATCGATAATCAGGATCTTCCCGTACCCTTTAAACCAGTCAGCATAGAGGACTCGCCCATCATAGACTGCTCTGATCTCCGCTCCTATCTCAGCCTCAATTTCGATCCCCTTCTGGACAGTAAAAGTATTGAACTTAGGATTTTCATTCCTCCCGAAAGTGCTAAGGATTCGGCCTTCTACCGGAAACGTCAGTTTTCCCCGAAAGGTTCCAAACCCTTTGCCGGCTGGAATGAAAACCTCTGCTTTGGCTTTTTGCCGGATTTCTTTCTCTAAACGATTAATCAGAGACTGCAATTGGGCGGAGGCGGTTTCTAATTCTTTGATTGCTGCCAGGTGAATACGTTTTTCGCCCCGGACGGAATCAAGTAACCGACTCTTTTGCAGTCGATCTTTCCGAATTTCTGCTCGCTTTTTTTCTGTTTGTTCTTTCAGCGCCTGAAGCTCCCGTTCATCTTCTTTCAATTGCTCCCGGTAGCTTCCCAATACGGTCTCCCTTTTGCGGAAATCCTCGACCCATTGGTGATCTTGACTAATGATCAATGACAAATAATGCCGGCTACTTAAGAATTCCCCGTACGAATTGGAGGAGAAAAAAAATTGGGGCATCCCCGCTTCCCCGAATTTATACAGGGCCACTAACCTTTTTTCCAGAAACACTTCGTGGGTCTTAATGGCGTGGTTCACCAGCCGCAATTCTTCGTTGGTTTTTCGTACTTTTTTAACCACGCTTTCTAATTTCCGGTTCAGAACCTTTAACTCCTTCTCCTTCTTGGAAAGGTTCCGCTCCAGCTTATTAAGCTGGGAGATAACGGATGATTCCTTCTTATGGATGGCTTTAACTCGTTTCTTTTCCTCCTGGATCTTTTTTTTGAGGCCCCCCAGCTCCTCTTTACTCTGGGCTACACCAGTGCGTATCTTCTGCAGGTCGGTTTCGGCATCCCCTGGGCCTATCCAGAGCAGGACCATAAAAAAGGCTAAACCCCCAAAGACTTTTAAACGCGTAGGTACCTCCCTACAGATACTTGGGTCCCGAGAAACCCCAAAGCCACACCTCCCAGGGCCAGGGCGGCAGCTTGTTCTGCCGTGAGGAAAAATAAGGGAAAACTTCCCAACAGAGATTTCAAGGGAGTATATACCTCAGTGACGAAAAGGTGAAAAAAGATAAAAAGGACCAATACGGCTAAGGAAGCACCTACAAACCCTTGCAGAATTCCTTCGATATAAAAAGGGGCGCGAATAAATAAGCCTGTGGCCCCTACCGAGCGCATGATTTCGATCTCTTGTCGGCGGGCGAAAATGTTCAGGCGGATGGTATTGGAAATGACAAAAATGGTAGAGGCCAGAAGAAGCCCGCCCAATGCCAGGCCCAAAACCTGCAGCAGGGCAATAAAAGCCGAAAACTTTTCCACCCATTCAGCCCCGTACTGCAAATCATCAATTTGCGGGAGGCCTCGCAGTTTCTCCACTAATCGCTGTACACCGATGGAATTTTGGTGCTGAGGTTTGAGTTGAATTTCCACTGAGGCCGGAAGAGGATTGCGGCGTAGTCCTTTAAGTAACCCCTTGCCGCTTGGTAATCTCTCTTCTAAGGTTTTGAGGGCTTCCTCCTTGGAACGGTAGCTCACTTCTTGCACTTCTCCATACCCCCGGATCTTTTCCTGAAAATGGCTTATCTGCTCCCCGCTCATGGCATCAACGAGATAGGCTGTAATCCGGATCCGGCTTCTCCATTCTTCCATCAATCCTTTGGCGTTAACGATGATAATTAGAAAAATTCCGAGGACGAGGAACGAAAGAGCAATGGTTCCCAGGGTGATGGCATTCATCCATGGATTCTGGTTTAGGTTCTGCCAGGCCTGGCGAAAGAAATATCCCCCCATCCCAATTATCCTTTCACTCCAGCGTACGCTGAGAACATGAGAAAATCAAGTTCAGTAAAAATTCGATACTTGCCAATCAAAAAATTTATTTTAATTTTTTTTGCCTTCCATGTTCAGGTTCGATCTTCCGGTTAAAACTCCATTGCGATTTTCCCTACGTTCGCGGCGGTGCAACATAGCGAATGCCGCTCTCTCCGATCAAAGTCGCGGGATTAGGCAATGAGCTTTCCACGATTCGCCCACCCTCCAAAACAATGCGTTCTTTAGGGAGCATCGCCGGAAGCCCATAATTATGCGTGGCCAGGACCAAGGTTGTCCCCCGCAGATTGATTTCATCAAACAAACGCAGAATTCCCTCCGTAGCCCCCAGCCCAATATTTCCCGTGGGTTCATCGGCCAGGAGCAACAAGGGATTATTGACAATGGCCCGAGCGATGGCCACGCGTTGCTGCTCACCGGCAGAAAGCTGGGAAGGAAAACATTTTCCTTTGCGCTCGATCCCCACCAACCGTAATACCTCCGGGGTCTTTTTTAAAATTTCCCGCCTCGGCACTCCCAGTACTTCCAAAGCAAAGGCTACATTTTCGGAGACTGTCCATCGGGGGAGAAGTTTTAAATCTTGAAAAACTACGCCCAGGCTTCTTCTCAAGTGGGGAATCTCTCGGGGTTTCAAGCGACTTAGGCGAAACCCATTGACCTGGATCTCCCCTTCTGTCGGGCGCTCAGCCGCATATAGCAATTTTAAGAAAGTGGTCTTTCCTGAACCGCTGGGGCCGGTAAGATAAACAAATTTCCCTTTGTCCACTTTTAAAGTGATGTCCAAGAGTACTCGGGGGCTTTCATTGTAAGCCTTGCTTACATGGACCATTTCGATCATCGCGGGTCGGCTTGACTCCTATGATCACTCCTTTTTTCTCGCAGCCTAAATGGCCTGCATGGCCCTGATGATGTCTTCAGGGGTAGGTTCGAAATCCTGCAGGAAAAACTTGATCTTTTTAAAAATCTACGCATTTTGGCAATCTTAACACATCCCCCGGCCTATCACAAGATGGTAAGTATTATGGAAGCATTCAGCGATCTGCCTTCGTTTTTAAATTTTTCTCTTCTCTTGCTCCATCCGGGCTTGGCGGGGGTGACCGCTTGGTTATGGCGCCGGTACGGTGGTGATGACTGTTTTGATTTTTTCTTTTTTCTCGAACATAAGGGCAAATTGTCGCGCATCCTGCAGGGTCGGAAAGTGCCCCACTCGCACCCGGTACCACATCCCCTTGGCCGCAGCACTCCCCGTAATCTGGTAAGCAGGATATCCTTTGCTCTGCAATTGATTCACCAACTGGGTGGCTTCTGCGGCGTTATTAAAAGCACCAACCTGCAATGTAAAGCGGGCCTTGACCGGAGCTGATTTGGCTCCGTGAGCAGGAGAGGCTATCTCTTTGGCGGGGTCTAATAACTTTTTTTCTCCAACTGTTGGTTGCGCTAGGGGCGTTGGCCTGCCTTTTTCTTCCCGTTTATCCGGCGCCTCAGAGGTCAAAGATTTTGCTTCTTTGTTCGCCGGAGAATTTTCCCTTGTAAACCCAGCCTGATTAAAAGCATCTTTTTTTTCTTCTTTTTTCTTTCCCAGCTTACTCGCCGGTGACGATTTTCCGCTGGATTGAAGATCGTTGATTGCTTTTCCCACCTGTATCCCGGAAACGAAAGCCACCAAGGCTAAAAGGAAGGTCCCGGCAATAATAAAGACCCATTTTTTGCCTCCTTCTTTTACCGGATAAGGATAAAATCTTACCCCCTCGGGGTAAGTCCGACCCCGGCGCCTGGCCGCTGCTTTTTTCGACCTGGCTATCTCCGCTCCCTTCACATGCGCTCCAGTGCTTCTATTCCCAGGATACGCAAACAAATAGCCAGGACTCTTTTTACTCCCTGAGTTAAAAGCACGCGTGCCTGGGTGGCCCTTTTTTCTTCCCCCAGAACACGATGCCTGGCTAAAAAACCATTGAACGTCATGGCTAACTCCAGCATATAAACAGCAATCAATGAAGGTTCATATTCTTCGGCAGCCCGCCTGAGGACTTCTGGAAGCTCTCCGAGGCGTTTGATCAAATCAAATTCTTCATCGCAGGCGAGAACGCCATAGTCGACCGTTACAGTCACTTCTCCGGGGTATTTTCTCATGATCCCACAGCAGCGTACATGAGCATTCTGGCAATACGGGCCGGTGGCACCTTCAAAGCCCAGAATTCGCTCCCAGTCGAACTCCACGTCTTTGGTCCGTTTCGTTCTTAGGTCGTTAAAGATGATGGCCCCCAGGCCTACAGCCCGGGCGATATTTTTTCTCTCTTCTGCAGCAATCTTCCCGATACGCGCTTCTTTGTCTTCCCCCCGCTCTTCGATCACCCTTTCTGCTCGTTGAACAGCTTCATCAACGACATCTTGCAAAAAAACTACTTCTCCCCTGCGGGTGCTCATCCCCAGGACATGTCCAAAATCCACATGGACCAACCGTTTACTCCACTCATAGCCCATGAGATCCAAAACTTTGAACAACTGTTGAAAATGGAGCTTTTGGGGAACGCCCACGACATAGATCATCTTGGCGAAATTCCATTTCTGGAATCGATATTCGGCCGCCGCTATGTCCCGGGTAAGGTAAAGGGTGGCTTCATCTTTTTTTAGAATAAGGGCCGGAGGCATTTGGTAGGTCTCCAGGGGAACAATCCAGGCCCCCTGGCTTTCTTCCAGGAGCCCAGCCCCACGCATCCGATCGATTAATGCGGGAAGCCTGTCCTGATAAAAGCTTTCCCCTTCGTAAGAATCAAAAGTGATGCCCAGCAAGCTGTAAAGGCGTTTAAATTCTTCGACGCTGATCGCACGGAATCGACCCCAAAGGGCACGAGCTTCAGAGTTTCCCTCTTCCAGTTTTTTAAACCAGGCTCTCGCCTCTTCGTGTAGAGCTTCATCGTCTTCACTCTCATGGTGAAACCGGCTGTATACTTCTAACAGATGTTTCAGGGGCTGGGTTTCCAACTGGTCCAAGTTCCCCCATCGTTTGAAGGCTGTAATCACCTCTCCAAACTGTTTTCCCCAATCACCTAAGTGGTTAAGTCGGAGTACTTGATAACCCCGTCGTTCAAAAATCTGACAAAGAGCATTGCCCATGATGGTAGAACGGAGGTGGCCGACATGAAAAGGTTTGGCAATATTCGGAGAAGAGAATTCGATTAAAACTCTTTTTCCCTCCCCTTCCGAACTTTGACCGTAGCTGGTATCCTTAAAAAAAATTCTTTTCAGAACAACCTCCGCCCAGGCCTCCCGCTGGATGCGGAAATTGACGTAAGCTCCTGCAGCGGTACAATCGCTCAACAGCCCGACCGGCTTGAACTTCATAGCCACTTCCCGGGCCAAATTCTGAGGAGGCCTCCTCAGAGTCTTTGCCAATAGGAAGCAGGGAAAGGCGTAATCGCCCCATTGGGAGTCTCGAGGAACCTCGACCCATCGATGCAATTCCTCAGGGGCTAGGCCTGTTTCCCGGGAGATGAAATCAGCTATGGCTTGGATCACTTCGTTCATGAGTTCCTTTAAAACTTTTCATCTTTTTATTTTTCTACATTCTTATTTTTAATGCTCTGCGTTCTCTGTGGCTAAAAACCGCTTTCAACTAGCCAAAAGCTCCCCATAAATCTCTGGCCGCCGGTCCCGCAAGAAGGTCCACACCCGTCGAGTCCTTTCGATCTCCATGAGATCGATATCGGCCATAACCACTCCTTCTTGGCCGCCGCTGGGCTGGTCTACCAATTCTCCCTCGGGAGTGGCACAGAAACTTTTTCCGTAAAAAACTTGTTTGGCCTCTTTTCCTACTCGGTTCACCCGCAAGATATAAACCCCGCTGGTGGCGGCATTGGCACAGATCACTTTTTCCCATTTTTCCTGAGAGGCGAAAGCAGCCGCCGTGGGAGAGAAAATTATCTGGGCCCCTTTCAAGGCTAAAATTCGCGCTCCTTCCGGGAAAAAATTATCCCAACAGATTTGTACTCCCACCCGTCCGTAGCGCGTGGTTAGGACAGGAAAACCCAGGTCCCCGGGATGGAAATAAGCCTTTTCTTCCCATAAAGGAATTTGCGGAATATGGATCTTACGATATTTTCCCAAAATTTCTCCATCGGCGTCGATCACTACAGCCGTGTTGAAATAAAGACCCCGCGGGTCTTTCTCGAAAAAAGGCACAATGATGACCACCTGTGACTTCCGAGCCACTTGTTGCAGGGTCGCCGTTGTTGGGCCTGGCACTTCTTCTGCTAACTGAAAATTCTCCGGCTTGATGTCCATCGGAAACCAGTGCGTGATGAAAAGCTCCTGGAAGCAAATAATTTTCGCTCCCTTTTCAGTGGCGATTTTGGCCAATAAATGAGCTTTTTCCAGGTTCCTTGCTTTATCTGGGGAACAGTTCATTTGAATGCCGGCGATTTTTAACATGATTGTTCAACTCCTCAGTTTTGTTAAAGTTTAGCCCCTTTCTCCCCATGGGTCAAGGAAGAAAAGGTCCACTTGGCCACAAAGGCCACAGAGAACGTAGAGGAAAAAAGCCCAATCTGACATTTCTGACATTGATGATCGCGTAAAAAATCATAAAAGCCGTCACCCCTGCGAAAGCTTGTCCTCGCGAAAGCGGGGAGCAGGAGTCCAGACGCCGTCCCTGCGAAAGCAGGGAACCAGAAATATATGAATCTGGATTCCTGTTTTCACAGGAAACCCTGGATTCTCGCTTTCGCGGGAATGCCGAAAATGGGAGGAAAAGGACTTTTAAAGAATTCATCAAAATTTATCAATACCAAAATTTTTGTATTTGGCATTTTGTTTTTCAATTTTCGTCTCTTTGTTCTCTGCGCCCTCCGTGGAGATGAATTTAAAAAAAGACCCCGGAGGAACTGTCCCCCGGGGTCACATGCGGGTCCTTCGCTATATGATATCTTATATCTGGGAATTACACCTTCACTACTTGCGTCGCTTGAGGCCCTTTGGCGCCTTCTGTTATCTCAAATTCTACCTTCTGGCCCTCGGCCAAGGACTTGAACCCATCTCCCTGAATGGCTGTATAATGAACAAAGATATCCCTTCCACCTTCCTGTTCAATAAAGCCATACCCCTTGCTATCATTGAACCACTTCACCCGACCGATCAACTTCATTAAACGCCTCCTTTTTCTTGCCCGAACCGGTGACCCGCAAACCGGTCCGCTACCGCCGATATCGCTCGGCCTATCCGCCGTGCCCATACCATAATTCCTTAAATTCTGTCAAGAATTATTTTTAATAATTTTAATAATTAGTTACCCTCCAAGTTCTGGGTATTTTCCCCCCAGCTGCCCACAAGCGGCCATTATGTCTGCCCCCTTGCTCAACCTTACCATGGTTGTAAAACGGTGCGCCATAAGCACTGCCCGGAACTTTTGCAGGGCATCATCATCAGGCCGCTTAAAGGGGCTTTGAGGGTGCTCGTTAAAAGGAAGCAGATTCACTTTGGCTTGAATCCCTTGCAATAATTGGGCTAAACGATGGGCATCTTCCTCCGAATCATTCACCCCCCTTATCAGAACATATTCGAAAGTAATCTTTTCCCGGTGGGCTAAAGGAATTCTTCGGCACGCGGCCAGCAAATCTTTTAAAGGATACTTGCGGTTGATGGGCATCAATTGGCTGCGCTGCCCATGGGTCGAAGCATTCAGGGAAATTGCTAATTTGACAAAGTGCCGCCGGGAACAAAGCTCTTCCATCTCCGGAATGATTCCGGCCGTGGAAAGGGTAACCCGGCGGTGAGAAAATTGAAGCCCGCGGGGAGACCGGATAATTTCCAGCGCTCGCATTACATTCTGAAAGTTATTCAGCGGCTCCCCCATTCCCATGAGGACAAGGTTGGTAAGTTTCTCCTCCGGGGAGAGCGTGGCCTGAACTCCGATCACCTGATCGATGATCTCAGCGGATGAGAGGTTGCGGGCCAACCCCCGGCTTCCGGTGAGGCAAAATTTGCACCCCAGAGCGCACCCGGCCTGGGTAGAAAGGCAAAGCGTAAAGTGGTCTTTTTCGGGCAGGAGGACGCTTTCAATCGTTTCGCCATCAGCCAGAAGAAAGCGGTATTTTCTGGTTCGATCCGGAGAAACCTTTACCTCCAGATTTTCCAAGAAACTGATCCAGGCACTTTCTTCCAATTTTTGGCGAAATTTTTTGGCTAAGTCAGTCATCTCCCCAAAGGTTCGTGCGCGACGCACGTATAGCCATCGAGCCAATTGCTCGGCCCGAAAAGGTTTTTCGCCCAGGGAGAGCACAAAAGATTCTAATTCGGCAAGTGACAAATTTTTCAGATTCACTCGGGTGTTTTGTTCTCGCATCATCAAATGGCCGCGGCCTCGCCGGCAACCCATCCCGTGCTGAACGCCGCCTGCAAGTTATACCCACCTGTTTTGCCGTCCACGTCCATGATCTCTCCGCAAAAGTAAAGACCCGGAATGATCTTCGATTCCATCGTTGAGGGATGGATCTCGGGCACAGAAACGCCGCCGGCCGTGATGATGGCTTCCTCAAGAGGCCGGGGACCCTTAATCGTCAGCCGCCAGTCCTTAAGCAAATGTAAAAGGCGCTTCCTGTCACCTGAACGCACCTCATTCCCCTTTATCGCCAGAGAGATCCCGGCTCTTTGGATGAAAACGGGGATAAACCGTCTGGGTAAAAGGTTGGGCAGGATATTGAGGATTTGTTTCCGGCTATGCTTTTGAAATTCGCGGACTAACCGGGCTTCCACCTGCTCGGGGGATAAAGCCGGTTTAAAATCGATGGATAAATCCACTCTGGCACTGGATAGCTTATCTACCGCCAATCCGCTCAGGGTAAGAATGATTGGGCCCGATACGCCAAAATGAGTGAAAAGCATCTCACCAAATTCTTCTCCGGCTTTCCGGCCATCAGAGAGCAACGTAACCTTCACATTCTTCAATCCCAACCCTTGAAGGTCACGGACATAAGGTTCTTCAATCTCCAACGGAACCAGGGCGGGCCGAATCCGCTGGATGGTATGCCCAAGTTTTTCCGCCATTCCGAACCCGTCGCCGGAGGATCCAGTCTGGGGGTAAGACGCACCTCCGGTAGCCAGAATGACTTTGGCTGTCTTGAATATTCCTGCATCGGTCCGTACTCCGGTAATGCGGCTCTCATCAGTCAGAATTTCTTGCACCGGTGAATGAATCTGGACTGCGGCCCCCTGGGAATTGACGTAACCGCGCAGGACCCGGACCACATCCTGCGCCCGGCTGGAAGCTGGAAAGATCCGCCTTCCTCTCTCCTCAATCACTGGCAGGCCACGGGAAGTAAAAAAGGATATTAAATCATCGTTGAAGAAGCGAGAAAAAACATTGTGCAGGAATTTTCCATTGTGCCGATAGCTTTCGATAAAGGTTGGCAGGTCCCCGCCGTTGGTCAAGTTGCAACGGCCCTTGCCGGTCAAGGTCAGTTTGACTCCCACCCGGCCCATTTTTTCCAGGAGAAGAACCCTGGCCCCCAGCTCTGCGGCCCGCCCGGCAGCCATCAGACCCGAGGCCCCTCCTCCGATTACGATTACATCCGGCTTCAAATTCAAGAACCTTCACCGCAGAGATCGCTGAGAACGCAGAGGAGAAAACAAATTAACGGAAAAAATTGAAAAATTTAATAGGACGCGGATTTACGCAGATAACCGCAGATAATTATTTTCTTTTTAGTTTATCCTGATAATCTGTGTATATCCGTGTCCAAAAAGGAATTTTCTATACAATTAAATTATGGCATTAAATTTTTTATTTTTGCTTTTTAGCTTTTGGATTGATTTTTTTCTCGGCGGTCTCTGCGCTCTCTGTGGTGAAAAGTATTTTTACCCGCAAATCTCCAGGGCGTTGAAAAAATATCCTATCTCAAAAGCCGCTGTCTCCGGCGCGTCCGAGCCGTGGACAATGTTCCGCTCGATGCTGGAGGCAAACTCGCGGCGAATCGTTCCGGGCGCGGCATCCTTGGGGTTGGTCGCCCCCATCAACTCCCGGTTTTTGGTGATGGCCTTAGGCCCTTCCAGAACCATCACCACGCAGGGCCCCGAAGACATGAAATCCGTCACGCTGTCAAAAAAATTCTTGCCCCGGTGAACCGCGTAGAACCATTCCGCTTCCTTCTTAGATATATAAATCATCTTCATGGCCACGATCTTGAGCCCGTTTTTTTCAAACCTCTTGATCACTTCCCCAATTAACCCCTTGGCCACTCCATCGGGTTTGATAATCGACAATGTACGCTCCATGTTTCCTCCTGGGTAAGAAGCACTAAAGCCTCAGCTTTCAGTATTAACTTTTTTAAAAGGATATAAAGACCTTCGGCTGACAGCTGAATGCTGATGGCTATTAACAAACTGTGAGTATGTGATGATTTTTATCATGGAAGTGATCGTAACGCAAGGGAAAATGGCTCCCGCCGAAGGTGACCCAAAGTGGCAATCTTTGGCACCAATTAATATCTTCCTTCTGCAGGCGGCTCTCCTGCCTTGCCTTCTAAATAATTGTAGCCGGCTTCAACAAAACCTTTCAGTGGATATTCAACTGAAGCAAGTCTCCGGTTTCTGATCCAGATTTTAATATGACTATTTTTCATGCTGATGAAAAACAGTCATGGCCATTTTTCAGTCCCATGAAATACTGCCAACATGAAATCTTAATCCTTGTACATCCATCCTCAGCCTGCCTCCGAAAGGGTCTCGCGAAGACTGCGAACGATCTTTTTGCAGCCATAGGGTAAAGATGAAGGGAGCCGGGCCTTTCCTTTAGGAACTTGACATGTTTGCAGAAAAGATGATAATTTCAGCTTGTTCCCAACCGAGGAGGGAGGCCCGTGCCAGAGGCTAACTCCATATTAATCCCTTCGAATCAAATTGGGCGATACCCAGCGCGTATCCCTATAGTTACTCCGAAAAAAATCAGATTGTCTGCAGGAAGACCCGTACTCGTGCCATTTCTTCGGCATGCATTTACTCGAAGATGGATATGAAATCCGGATTATACAGGATTTGCTGGGGCACAAAGACGCCATCACAACCATGGTCTAAACCCATTTGTTGAATCGGAGCGGTCAAAGGATTTGCAGTCCTGCCGACAGCAAATTGATCGAGCATGACTTCACGCAAGAAGAAATGCGTGACTTCACGATCAGAAAAGATTGGGATATATGGAAATGAATTAGACAGGTGCAAAAAGAATCTGAGGCTTTCTGTATGGGTCCTGGGCGATTTTATGCCTCTTAAAAATGGTGAGAAACCCTTGGCGAAGTTTGAACTTTAATGATTTAGGCAAAGTCTCCAGGGATGCCGACTTGAACCGTATTCTACGCGAAGTTATTCGAGAACACGCAACAGCAATCCAAGGGATAAGGAGAGCACTAAGATGATAGGCAAGGAATTCTTGAATTCTGTGGCCAACGGGCAATCAGACATAGTTCAGATCCTTCTTGATATTATCGCCGAGACGGCTTCTCCGTACTGTGTTATCGGTGGCCTAGCAGTGAATGCTTACGTTGATCCGGTGGTGAGCCTTGATGTAGATATTGTGATAGCGGTGAAGGATGTGGAGGCTACCAGCCTTGCTGCTGAAAGGCAAGGATTAAAAGTTGAACAATTCGAACATAGCGTGAACATCAGCAGTTCTCAATCGGATCTTCGAATTCAACTTCAGACTGATCCTCGATACCAGGAATTTATCCCGCGTGCCGAGTTAAGGGATGTCCTGGGTTACCAGATGTATGTGGCCAGCCTCGACGATGTCTTGCGCGGAAAAGTTTGGGCGTACGCCGATCAAACCAGGAGGAGAAGCAAACGACAAAAAGATCTTGCTGATATTCTGCGTATCATTGAAACATACCCAGAGCTCGAGGCCAAGCTCCCTCCGAGCCTGCAAGAGGAATTAGATAAGAAATAGTCAGCGCAACAAATCATTCCAGCTGATGGGTGACCACTAATGGATCAGCTTAAACCCTTCTTCAAACCCCTTGACATTCGCTCCTTTGAACCGCGCAGGAGAACTGGCGGCCACCACATCCTTCATCTTTTTGTAATCAAAGAAGGGCATAATCTTGACCAGGGCGCCGAGCATGACCACGTTGGTCATCTGAATGTTGCCCAACTTCTTGGCCAGAGCAGAGGCTTCGATAACGTAGCCGTTGGGACAGTACTTACGAGCCGCCAGCAGAATCTCTTCGTTGGCTGGATATTCATCAAGACCCATGTTGTTCAACACGGTTTGAATTCTCATGGAATTAAAGAGATACGTACCTTTGGGGTTTAGGAGGCGGAGGTGTCTCAACATCTCAACGCACTCCATGCCTACGAGTAAGTCCGCCTGTCCCCGCGAAATCAACGGAGAATAAATCGCGCCATCGGCAATGCGGATATGCGAGACAACCGAACCTCCACGCTGCGCCGCCCCGATGGTTTCTGCTCCAAAAACATTCAGCTTTTTATTCATGGCGTATTGAGAGATTACAACCGAGGCGAAGATATTCCCCTGCCCTCCCACGCCGGAAATGACTACATCCATCTTCATGAGATTGCCCCCCTTTTACACACATCAATGCAAAGCGCACAGCCCACGCAAATCATCGGATCGATCGCCACCTTCTTTTTCTGCTTATCGAAAGATATCGCCGGACAACCGAAGTCATTGATGCAAATCATGCACCCGTTGCAGCGTTCCGGATCCAACCACACTTCTCGCGGCTCGAAAACTTTCTGCCCCCGCCGCGTAGAAAGCAAGTAACAGGGCATCGAAGACACAATCAGCGATGGGCCTTCTTCCTTTACCGCCGCCTCCAGTGCTTCCCGGCATTCCTTGATGTCATACGGATTCACCACCCGGTAACTGATGCCCATGGATTCTGCGAGCTTGGGCACGTTTACCGGTATCGTCTTCTCCCCAGCGAGGGTCACCCCGGTTCCCGGGTGGGGTTGAAATCCGGTCATGGCGGTCACAGTATTTTCTCCCAGGATAACGTTGACGTTGATCTTGTTGGTGGCCGCGTTCATTAACCCCAGGATGCCGTTGTGGTAAAAAGTGGAATCGCCGATAAAGGCGAAAACAGGACGATTCACCCCAGAAAGGACCATCCCGCTGGCCATGGGGATGGAAGAGCCCATGCAGTAGATCGTGGATTGAAGTTCCATGGGCCTGAAAGATCCGGCATCATGGCAGCCGATATCGCCCGCTACAATCCCTTTATATTTGCGCACGGTTTGTTTCAAGGCGTTGAGAATTCCTCGGTAATTGCAACCGACGCATTGCGTTCGGGTACGGATGGGGATATGAATATCGACTATGGGAACCTCTGGTTGGGCGACTTTTACCTTGGGAGCGGCTTTGGAGACGGTCTCCAGAACCATCTGCAGAGTCAATTCTCCCTCTGGAGGAACGAACCCACTTCGTCCTAAAACCTCCACGGCAATCTTCTCTTCCTGAAAAATCTTCTTGAACAGCCCTTCTACAAAGGGTTCGGTCTCTTCAAAGATAACCACTTTTTCCAATCCCTTGACAAACTCTTTTATCTTTTTCCGGGGCAGCGGAAGGGTTCCTAACTTTAAAAGAGGGAGTTTTTGGTTCAGGTACTGTTCGGCTTCCTTGACTAAGGTATAACCCATCCCACAGCCAATCAATCCGATTTTTCCTTCCCCTTTTTCACCCCAGTTGTATGGACTCCCTTCCATAATTTCTTGAAGCAGGGGCTGCTTTTCATTCAACCAGCGGTGGCGGATTTGCGGGCGTTTCACTCCCCCAAACTTAGGCATCTCCACCGCGCTCATGATAAAGCGTTCCCGGTCGGGTTCGTAATGGGCCGCGGGCAGATTTTTGGGCAGGTCTTTAAACTCGATGATCCCCCGGGCATGGCACACCCGGGTGACCGGGCGGAGGCAGAAGACCAATTCGGTCTTTTCCGAGAGGTCGAAGGCCTCCATGACCATCATCTTGGCTTCTTGAGGCGAGCAGGGGTCAAAGATAGGCAAATGGGCATACTGGTGTACCAAAATACGGGTGTCCTCCTCATTCTGCGAGGAGAGCCCCCCGGGATCATCCGCCGAGATCAAGACCAACCCTCCCCGGATCCCCGTGAAGTTGACATGCATTAAAAAGTCCGTGACGAAGTTCGTGCCGTTGTGCTTCATAACAGGCATAGCCCGCACATGGCAAAGCGAGGCGCCAGTGCAAAGCTCAAAGGCCACTTTTTCGTTGTTGGCCCACTCCACGTGGACGCCTGGAACTCCCAGGCATTCATCGACGATTTCGGTGGCCGGGGTGCCTGGATATCCAGCCACCACCCGGACTCCGGCCTCGAGCGCCCCGCGGGCAATGGCCGCATCCCCCATGACATAACGTTTCTCTCTCATCTTTACATCTCTCCTGATTCAGGTCGAATTTTTAAAAAAGAAACTTGCTATGAATCATTTCCATAATTTATTTTTCTCGGGCCAATGATGATTTTTATCATGGAGAAAATGGTTAAGCAAGGGAAAATGAGCAAGGGAAAATGATGTCCATAAATTGCGGATTGCGAATTTCGGATTTAAAATCCGAATTTGATTTCAATAATCTTGGATGGGGAGAGGCCAAGGCCCAGGTGAAGGTTGAAATGGAGGCCATTCCATGCCATATTGATGCTTAGAAAAAATTTCTGCGAGGTTGAACGATGAAAATTGAATTCATTGAGGCTCGAGATCTACCCGACGCCTGGTTCCAGTGCGTATACCGTATCCTCGATTCCGGGCATGTGTACGAGATCGATAAAGGGAGCTTCGAAGGGCAGCAACGCCGGGAATTTGATTTTGTGGTCGTGCAGATCCATTATCCCGGGACCCGGCCCCTGATTCCGGACATTCCCCCGGGGCTCGGAATTCCTGCCCCCACAACCATGGAATACGTGAATCAGTATATGCGCTATTGGATCACTGACGAGCGTGAAAAAGAAGAAACTTACACCTATGGCGAACGCTTGACGAACCCAAAAATTAATGGGGTTCCCTTAGGAGTAAACCCCGTTGAGGAAGTGGTCAAGATGTATCAAACCGCGGGTTCGGGAACCAACCAGGCTACCATGGAAGTGGGCATGCCCCAGGACATCATCAACTCCGATCCCCCCTGTCTGCGTTTGATCGACACCCGCGTCCGTTATGGAAAACTTCATTTTGTAGTTTATTTCCGCTCCTGGGACCTCTGGGCGGGTTTCCCGGCCAACCTGGCGGGAATTCAACTCCTGAAGGAATACATGGGCCAGCAGATCGGGGTTGAGGACGGGGAGATCATTGCCGTCTCCAAAGGATTGCACCTTTACGAATACACCTGGGACTTGGCCAAACTCCGTACCTACCGTTCCTGATTAAAAAAATTTTTGCCACAGAGGCCACAGAGATCACAGAGTTGGAACCTATAGATTTAAGGACAAAACAGACTATGCACGTTTATTCTCCCTTAAGCCATAATAATTACGCAACGAATTAAGAGAAAACAGAAGGAAAAAAGCATAAAAATTTTTTTTAAAACTCTGTGCTCTCTGGGTCCTCTGTGGTTAATTATAAAATGGAAAGAAAGATCAAGGAAATCTTAGCTTCCCGGATTAAAAATTGCTTCCAAGAAAAGCGGCTGAAGCGCGCGGCGGTTCTTATTCCGCTTTTCACGAAAGACGGCGAGTATCATATTCTTCTCACCAAGCGGACCGACAAAGTAGAACACCACAAAGGACAGATATCTTTTCCCGGCGGGCGTCAAGACAAAAAAGACAAAAACCTCCTGGCTACCGCTCTGCGCAAGGCCCAAGAAGAGATGGGGATTGCCCCCCGGGACGTAAAGATTTTGGGAGAGTTAGACGACTTCTGTACAGCCACAACGGATTTTTGCGTCTCCCCTTTCGTCGCCCTTATCTCCTATCCCTACCCATTCAAAGTGAACCCTCACGAAATTACTGAAGTGATTGAAGCTCCCTTGTCTGCCTTGCGGAAGGAAAGCCATTTACGCCAGGAAATGTGGATGAAGGATGGCAAGCCATTCCCCGTTTATTTTTACCAATACCAAAACCATACGATCTGGGGTGCCACAGCCAGGATCTTGAAGCAGTTATTGGATTTGCTTACTCCTTTGCTTCTATCTTGACCTCAAATGTCTTTTTATTGAACCATCCTTCGTATAGAATCAATTCCGGATGCTCGCTGAGTGAAGCGTAGTCCTGCACCCTAATTTTTTGGGATGCTGCTTTGGACTGATCAAAAACTCTAACCTGGAAGACATCTTTGTCTTTATCATTATTCCGCAGTGTTGCTTTAAGGTTCCAAACCCAATCCGGGTTTTTACCCAGCCCGACGACCAGATACCGCCCCACGGCTTCCGGAATATTTTTGGGGGGTGATAACTTTTCTCCACCAGAATTTTTTTTCCAAAACATGGCGCTCCTCCTTTCTGAAGCTTTTTAATTTGTTAATGATTTGCCCGACCTTTTACAAATTTTTCCAGTCATTTTCGAAAATCTTAATGCAGCAGAAATGTCTTGTGTTTTTGGGAGATTTTGATATCCTGGCATAAAAGATTGTCTAATGGTGAATATTTTTTCATGATTAGGGTTGTTTGTCAAGAAAAATTTTTACTTCTTCTTAAGGATTTTTAAAATGGCAGGATGGACTTTTCTAACCAATCATGCTTTAGTTCTCAGTTTTTTAACCAAACATTCTTTAATCACCGCCCGTGATCTGGCGATGGAGATCGGCATTACCGAGAGGGCCGTTCGGAAAATTATCGCCGACCTCGATAACCATGGTTACATCAATAAGGTTAAAGAAGGGAGGCGGGTCCGCTACACCATCAATCCGCATATCCCCTTACGTCATAAGACGCAACGCGATAAAGCAGTGGGTGCTCTCTTGAAAATCTTAGGCTGACAGGAAAAAGGAAAAGTAAAAAAACCTCCGCAGGTCTCATCTTGACCTGTTTGCTCATTTCTTAAAAAGTTCCTCTGTCCATTTTTCCAGATATTCAATCGCCGCCTATGGCAATAGATTTGAATACGAGCCAATTCCTTGGTTTATAAGGGAAAGCCAGCTTTTAGATTCGCTGGCAGGGGAAGACAAAGGGAGGTTTTTAAAAAGATTGATTTAGCAAAATAATCCTGGGTTCTATCGCCTGGCTCCTGAATTCTTTCAAATCTGGTCGCTGTCTGCGGAGGGTTCTTCAAAGATGAGGGTTTTCTGGATTTCGGCGGCGGCCTTGACTCCTTCTTCGAAGGCCAGTTTATTTAGTTTCTCGGTTCCTGAAGGGATTCGCGCCATGACCGCAACTTCCATGGATTTCTGCGAAACGAGCCCGGCACCACCAGGCATACTGGGAATGAATTGACTCAGGGCCCCCAAGGCCACAATATTGGCCATCTGTTCCCGCCCGCATTTTTCTTTGGCGATCTGAGTGAAAGGAATTTTAACCACCCGAGGATTAACAACCTGCGTAACCAGTTGAGAATCCACGACCAAAACTCCCTTGGGTTTCAGCTCAGAAGCGGATTCATCGGAGGCCATCTGGTTCATCGCCAGAAGAAGGTCCAATCCCATGGCCTTGGGATAATCAATCTCACCTTCACTGATCACGACATCGGCACGGCTCGTCCCCCCGCGGGCTGCCGGCCCATAGCTGACCGTTTGTACGACGTGCTTCCCTTCATAAATACCCGCAGCTTCAGCAAGAATAATCCCGGCCAGTACCAGCCCTTGCCCGCCTGTCCCGCTCAGCCGAATTTCAAATCGATCCAACATAATGACTCTCTCATGGGCTTAAAGTGAAATTTATTTTTTTACTTCGAACTCCGCACTTCGAACCGGATTATTGTTTATCTGAAGCTTCTCGGCACTCACTTTCCTCTCTTTCTTCTTTAGATAACTGCAGGGAAAGGGCTTCCTTGGCCTTCTGCCGGACTTTATTGTATTCTTCCAGGTAACTGGGTGCATCCCGGTCCACCAGGATGCCAATCTCAAATTTTCCTTCCATTTCCTCCGGACTCATCTTTCTGGCCTTCTCCACGGGGACGGCATTATCCCGTTGCCACTTCATCATCTCGATTTGGTTTCCCAGTTTGTTCAACCGTCCGTAATGAGTATGGCACTGGCTATTCACTTCAACCACGCTGAAACCATTTTTAAGCAATGCTTTTTCGATGAGCCCATCCAATTGCCGTACATGATAAACAGTTCCTCGGGCGGCAAAGACGGCTCCGGCACAAACGGCCAGTTGGGCGATGTTGAAGGAATGTTCCACCGAACCGTAAACGGCTGTGGTAGCTCGCTGGCCGTATGGGGTAGTGGGAGAGTACTGGCCGCCGGTCATGCCATAGATATTGTTATTCACAATCACCGCAGTCAGTTCTAAATTCCTCCGGGCCGCATGGATGAAATGGTTGCCGCCGATGGCTGTGGCGTCCCCGTCTCCCATGATGACGATGACCTTCAGTTCAGGTTTGGCCAATTTAACTCCCGTGGCAAAGGTCAAAGCCCGGCCATGGGTCGTGTGCAAAGTGTTGAAGTCCACGTAAACTGGAAGCCTTCCCGAACATCCGATGCCGGATACCAGGACCACTTCGTCCTTCGTATAGCCGATATGATCGATGGCCCGAATCAATGATCCCAATAAGATACCGATCCCGCACCCCCCGCACCAAACGTGAGGAAATTTTTTGTCGTGGCGAAGGTACTTATAAATCAGGGGTCGATCTTCAATCATTTCCTCACCTCCTCGATCTTTTCCAAGATCTCCTGAGGGGTAATCATTGTGCCATCAATCTTGTTCACGGTAATTACCTCGGTCATCCCCTGGTTGACCCTTTTGACTTCGCG
The DNA here is from genome assembly GCA_018819135.1 of Pseudomonadota bacterium. Lineage (GTDB taxonomy): Bacteria > Desulfobacterota > SM23-61 > SM23-61 > SM23-61 > JAHJQK01. The sequence continues at coordinate 43,116 of JAHJQK010000005.1, forward strand.
GGAAATCTGTCCCATGTTCATTTCTGGAACGAGCAGGGTCTTGCCCGCCTGGGTCAGGGGTTCTACGAACCTGCGGGGGAAAGGCCAGAGGGTGATCAGCTTTAATAACCCCACTTTCATTCCCCGGGCCCGAGCTTCCACCATGGCTCGGTGAGCGGATCGCGCCGTGCATCCAAAGGCTACGATGACCAGGTCTGCATCTTCAATATAAAATTTCTCAAACAGCTGAATGTCGTTGAAGTGGGTCGAGATTTTGCGGAAAAGGCGGAGTAAGAACGGCTCAATCTCATCTTGACGCAGAGTGGGGAACCCCCGAATGTCGTGGACCAATCCAGTAACGTGGTAACGATACCCTTCACCAAAAATACCCATAGGCGGTACGCCGAAACTGGTATCTTCGTAAGGAAGGTACCACTCGGGGGGAACTGAAGGCTTAACCCGGTCGATGACCTCCACTTCACTGGAATCAGGCAAGACCACTTTTTCCCGCATGTGGGCGACCACTTCATCCATCAAGAGGATTACCGGAGTGCGGTACTTCTCTGAATAATAGAAAGCTTTTACCGTGAGGGAAAAGCTTTCCATAACCGAAGTGGGGGAGAGCACGATGATCGGGTGATCCCCATGGGTGCCCCAGCGGGCTTGCATCACGTCTCCTTGCGAAGGGTTGGTGGGCAAACCCGTGCTCGGCCCACCCCGCATCACATTCACCACCACGCAAGGGACCTCGGCCATACAGGCAAACCCCAGATTCTCCTGCATGAGCGAAAAGCCAGGCCCGGAGGTGGCGGTCATGGATTTCACCCCCGCCAGCGAAGCACCGATTACCGCACCCATACTGGCAATTTCATCCTCCATCTGGATAAAGGTCCCGTCCACCTGGGGGAGCCGGGAGGAGAGGCGTTCGGCTATCTCGGAAGCCGGGGTAATCGGATAACCGGCGAAAAACCGGCATCCCGCCCTCAAGGCCCCTTCGGCACAGGCTTCATTCCCCTGCATAAGCTGCGCCTTGGGTTCAGGTTTTTTCTGATTATTCATTCGCTACTTCCTCAACCTTATCGGCACTTTTTTTCCCTTCCTTTTTTTTGGGCGAACGGACATTGATGGCGAAATCAGGACAGCGCAATTGGCATAACTGGCACCCGGTACAGCGTTCCGGATCTTCCACATAAGGGGCCCCCGATTCATCCTGGGCCAAGACCCCGGCCGGACAGAAAGCCGCACATATCCCGCACCGCTTGCACCAACTTTTATAAATTTCTATGGAATATTTCCCCTTTTTAGCCATTGGTTTATGATCCTTTTGTTTTCTCTAAAACCTGTTTAAGCGTCCAGGCCATAACCGCCGGATTTTCCACCACGGTAGCTCCCGCCGCCTGCAGGGCCTCCATTTTCCCTTTTGCTGAACCTCCTCCCCCGGAGATAACCGCTCCGGCGTGCCCCATGCGCCGGCCGGGAGGAGCGTTCTGCCCGGCGATAAAAGCTACAACCGGTTTGGGAAAATGACTGGAACGAATATACTCGGCAGCCTCTTCTTCGGTCTCCCCGCCGATTTCGCCGAGCAGCATGACCGCCTCGGTTTGGGCATCTTCTGCAAAAAGCTTTAGGACATCGACGAAAGTCAATCCAATCACCGGATCCCCGCCGATGCCTACGCAGGTGGACTGGCCCAGGTCCAAGCGGGTCAGTTGGTCAACAACCTCATAGGTTAACGTCCCACTGCGGGAGATCACCCCGATGGTTCCAGGTTTATGTATGTATCCCGGAATGATGCCGATCTTACATTTACCGGGGGTGGTTATTCCCGGACAATTAGGACCGAGCAGGCGGCTCTTTTTCCCTGCCAGGTATCCTTTGGCCATCACCATATCCAGGACAGGAATCCCTTCCGTAATACAGACGATGAGTTCCAGTCCTGCATCCGCCGCCTCCATGATGGCATCGGCCGCATAAGGAGGGGGTACGAAAAGGACCGACGCGTTCGCCCCTTTTTCCCGGACTGCTTCGGCCACCGTATTAAAAATGGGTAGGTCATCCATCTTTTCCCCACCCTTTCCAGGCGTCACTCCGCCGACCATCTTCGTCCCATAACCCACTGCCTGACGGGTGTGAAACATCCCCTGTTTCCCGGTAATCCCCTGGCAGATTACCTTTGTTTTTTCATCCACCAAGATGCTCATGGAAATTTTTCCTTTTTTGAACAAAAACTTGCTTTCATCTTATTAATTTGGCCCTCTCTCGTCAAGAGAAAAAGGGTAGTATTTCAATTCCCAAGGGCTAAGAAAAATCTTGACTCCATCTCTATTTTCAAGCGATATTATTTTTATCTGCGAAAGGCATGTTTTGGTCCTTGTCGAAATAAAGTGAAGGGAGAAACCGGCTTGCCAGTTAAAGAAAAGAAAAAAAAGCCCACGCGTATCCATATTAACCAAAAATGGTGCAAAGGATGCTACATCTGCCTCGAAGCCTGCCCCAAGAAAGTTTTCGAGAAATCTCCGGAAGTCGCGGAGAAAGGGTTTAACCCCGTGGTCGTCGCCCATTCTGAGCAATGCACCCATTGTTGGCAATGTGAGATGCTTTGCCCGGATTTAGCCATTCACGTGGCCAAGGAAAGTTGAGGGTCCCCCATGCAACTGAAAAAAGTTAAAAGTTCCCTTAAACCCGGCTGGTACTTCATGCAAGGGGATGAAGCATGCGCCGAAGGAGCTATCGCTGTCGGTTGTCGTTATTATGCCGGTTATCCCATTACTCCGGCCAGCGAAATCATGATCCGCATGGTCCATCGCCTTCCCGAGGTTGGGGGAGCCTTTATCCAAATGGAAGATGAAATTGCCTCAATCGCTTCGGTCATCGGAGCTTCTTGGGCCGGAGCCAAGGCCTTGACTGCCACCTCCGGTCCGGGTATCAGCCTGATGATCGAAGCCATCGGCTATGCCACAATCACCGAGACTCCTTGCGTGATCGTGGATGTCCAGCGAGCCGGTCCGAGCACAGGGCAAGCTACCCGCCCCGCGCAAGGGGACATCATGCAGGTTAAGTGGGGCCCCCATGGGGATAATGAAATCATCGCTCTATCTCCCTGGTCCGTACAGGAAATGTATGACCTAACCATCAAGGCTTTCAACCTTGCCGAGCGTTTCCGTGTCCCAACTTTCATCCTTGCCGACGAAGCCGTAGGCCACCTGCGGGAGACGCTGGTGGTAAAAGAAGAATTGGAAGTGTACGATCGTTACAAGGCTCCGGGCCTCCCTCCTTTCGGAACCGAAGAGCCAAACGGTGTCCCCCCCATGCCTTCCTTTGGAGAAGGGGCCAACCTTTTAGTCACCGGCTCCACTCATGATTCCTGGGGTTTTCGGAAGACGGCCGATTCCGCGGTTCAGGCCCGCCTGACCGAACGGCTGGTTCGTAAGGTTAAGGATTTTAAATCGGAAATCGTCGCGACTGAAAACCACTTTCTTGATGATGCCGTAGTAGGCGTTGTAGCCTATGGATTTACCGCCCGGGCTGCCTTTCGTGCTGTTAAGACTCTCCGGAGCCAAGGGATCAAGGCAGGTTTACTCCGTCTCATTTCGATTTGGCCTTTTGCCGAAGAGGCCATTGCTGAGTTGGGAAAGCAATGCGGCGTTATCTTTGTTCCGGAAATGAACCGGGGCCAGGTTGCCGGTGAACTTAAGAAATATACCTCCACCCCGGTCATATCCTTACCCAAGACCAACGGCGAAGTCATTGAACCTGGAGAGATCGTTGCCGGAATAAGGAGAAACATGGCATGAACGAAAAAATTTTTCAGATGATCAACCAGGAGGCTTTTCCGACTCCTTTCTGCCCGGGATGTGGCCATGGCATTCTGATGGGTGCTATTCTGCGGGCCATTGCCGAACTTGAATATGACCTGAAGCAAATGCTCTTTGTTTCAGGGATCGGCTGTGCGGCTTGGATTCCCAGCCCCCACTTTAAGGCTGATACTTTACATACCCTCCATGGCCGGGCAATCGCTTACGCCACCGGGGCCAAGCTTTATAATCCCAAGTTGAAGGTTGTGGTCATCAGCGGGGATGGCGACTTGAGTTCCATCGGGGGCAACCATCTCATTCATGCTGCCCGGAGAAATATGGATATGACCGTCATTTGTGCCAACAACTCTATATACGGCATGACCGGCGGGCAGATGGCCTCTACCACTCCTCTCGGCTCCCTGACCGCCACCACCCCGAAAGGAAACCAGGAGCCTCCCTTTGACCTATGTAAGCTTGCTGAAGCTGCCGGAGCTACCTATGTAGCCCGACATCCCGTCGCTACTCCCATCCCCCTAATCCGAACTTTGAAGAAGGCCATGGCTCATCAGGGCTTTGCTTTCGTGGAAGTCCTTTCCCCATGTCCCACTCAATTCGGACGGCGCAATGCTTTCCCGACGGCCTTCGCCATGATCAAAGCCTTGAAAAGCAGTTGCCTATCAGTTGAAAAAGCCAAAAACCTGAGCCAAGAAGACCTCCTGGGGAAAGTAATCGTGGGAGAATTGGTGAATGCCAACATATAGAAATTTATTATAGCGGACGCAGATGAAGGCAGAAGGTGCAGATAAAAAACCCGTAAAGCGTGAGAGCGCCAGGCGCAAGTGGAATGAAAAATATTTAAATCGCCCTCGCGTCTAACGCCTTGCGACTTACGGTTTTTATCTGCGTGTATCTGCGAAAATCTGCGTCCCATTATTGAAGAAAAAGATTGGAGCCGATCATGATTCAGGTTCGTTTTGCAGGATTGGGAGGTCAGGGCATCATCTTGATGGGAGAGATTTTAGGCGAAGCCGCCGTCATCGAAAAAAAATACGTGGGCCAAACTTCTTCTTATGGCTCAGAAGCCAGGGGTTCGGCCTGTAAGGCAGATGTGGTCATCTCCGATTCGTGGATCGACTACCCCGAGGTCACCGAAGCCGATGTTTTGGCCTGTATGTCCCAAGGAACCTACGAGCAGCATAAAACCAAAGTCAATCCCTTGACCGGCATCATTTTCTTCGATTCCCCTATGGTGAAGCCCGACCCTTCATCCCCTTTCCGACACATTCCGGTTCCAGCTACTGAAAAGGCCTTAAAAGAATTCGGCAATCGGATGGTGGCCAACATGCTCCTATTAGGAGCAGTAATCAAGACCCTTGGTTTAATTCGGGAAGAATCTCTTCTGCAGGCGGTAACCAGCCGGGTCCCTTCCTCTTTTTTGGAATTGAATAAAAAAGCCCTTGCTTTGGGATTCGCATTAGGTTCAATAGAACCACTTTAAACCAAAGAATAGTTCTTTTATAAACAATTTCATGAAGAGGAAAGAGCTAAAAAGGCTTTTCCTTCTCCGTTGTTCCCTTGCCCGCCTGAGCTACAATAAACGCGGATAAAAATAAGCGAGGGTCAGGTGGCATAGCTGGCCCACTTCTAGTTTTTGCGCAGGTAACCCCGGGAACCTGGGTCAATGCCTTGCTCGCCATGATTCCTCGATCATGACCCTCCAATCCGGGCGAAAACCTAAAACTGGGGGTGGGCAAGGGGCGGAATAGGCATTGACGATTAATCCAAAAATCGTTATTATGCCAGGTGAAGAGGCTAAGGGGGAGTTTTTTGCCAACCTGTTTGGTTTACAGCATAACCTATCGAAAAGGAGGGTGGAGCCAATGCAAATCACGAAGAAGAGGATTACAGGCATCATGATCGGCCTACTGGCATTTGGCTTGATGGCCGGTGCCACCTGGGCCCAGACCAAGTGGGATATGCCCATGGCTTATCCCGTGAACAACTTCCACAGCGTCAACGGGCAGAAGTTCGCTGACGCGGTGAAGCAGCGTTCCCAGGGCAAGCTGGAGATCGTCGTCCACGCCGGAGCATCGCTGTTTAAGGCACCGGAGATAAAGCGCGCCGTGCAGACCGGCCAGGCACAGATCGGCGAAGCGCTGATGGTGCTGCTGGCCAATGAGAACCCCCTCTATGAAGCGGATGGCGTACCTTTTCTTGCCACCGGCTTCGACCAAGTCTGGAAGCTCTACCAAGCGCAAAAGCCCTTCGTTAATAAGCACCTGGAAGCGCAGGGCATGAAGCTCCTCTATGCGGTGCCTTGGCCGCCGCAGGGCCTTTATTCCAACCGCGAGATCAAGACGGTGAAGGATTTGGAGGGCTTGGCTTGGCGGGCTTACAGCCCGGCGACGATGCGGATTGCTGAGCTGGTCAAGGCGCAACCAGTCACCGTTCAGGCTGCTGAACTCAGCCAGGCGCTGGCCACCGGCAAGGTTAATGCCATGATGACCTCAGGAGCCACCGGGGTAGACAGCAAGGTTTGGGAACAGGTCAAATACTTCAATGACACCCAAGCCTGGCAACCCAAGAACATGGTAATTGTGAATAAAGCCAGCTTCAACAAACTGGACAAGGCGACCCAAAAGATCCTCCTGGAGGAGGCCAAGAACGCCGAGGCCGCCGGCTGGGAAGCCAGTAAGAAGGTCACCGCCGTCTCCATCGAGACCTTAAAGAAAAACGCGATGGTTGTGCAACCGCCCAGCCCAGAGCTGCAGCAGGGCCTGGCCAAGGTCGGCAAGGTTATGGCCGAGGAATGGCTCAAGAAGGCGGGGGCCGACGGGAAGAAGTTACTGGAAGAGTACCGGAAGAAGTAGATCTGGCCGCCTGAACGGGAGAATTTTTTGCGCAAAGTGTTAGACAGGCTATATTGGAGCTGCGGCGTGTTGGCCGGGATTTTTATGGTCGGCATTGCTGGGTTCATTTTGATCGCGCTGGCCGGTGCGCTTTTCGGATTCGTCACCCGCAGCATGGACGAATTTGCTGGCTATTCCATGGCCGCATCGGCCTTCTTGGGTTTGTCCTACACTTTCCACTCCAATGAGCACATCCGCGTCACTCTCTTTATTCACCGTTTCCAAGGGCGCCCGCGTAACCGCCTGGAGATTTGGTGCCACCTCCTGGGGATGGTGCTGGCTGGCTTCTTTGCTTGGTATAGCGTCAAGATGACGATCGTCTCCTGGCAGATAAATGACCTGAGCCAAGGGCTCATTCCTGTGCCCCTTTGGATTCCCCAACTAGGCATGGCCATCGGTACCGTCGTCCTGACCATCGCCATGATCGACCGGCTGTTGAGTCTCACCACCGGCAGGGCGCTGTTGGACCAGGACCAGCAAAGCCTGGCAGGACATTAAAGTATGTCTGAAACTACGCTGATCTTGGTTTTCCTCGTTTCCCTATTTGTCCTGCTAGGCTCGGGCGTGTGGGTGGGATTGTCGCTCATGGGCGTCGCCTGGATCGCCATGGAGTTCTTCACCACGCGGCCTGCCGGCGATGCCATGGCGACAACAGTGTGGGGATCGCTGTCGAGTTGGACTCTAACCGCGTTGCCGCTTTTCATCTGGATGGGTGAGATTCTGTTTCGCTCGCGCCTGTCCGAAGACCTGTTCAGTGGGCTCGCCCCATGGATGGGCAATCTCCCAGGGCGCCTGATGCATATCAATGTGGTCGGCTGCGCGATCTTTGCGGCTATTTCGGGGTCATCTGCCGCAACCTGCGCTACGATCGGCAAAATGTCGATCCCCGAACTCCGCAGCCGCAAATATCCGGAAACCATGGTGGTCGGCAGCCTTGCCGGATCGGGGACGCTTGGCCTGCTCATTCCTCCTTCGATTATCCTAATCGTCTATGGGGTAGCGACTGAGGTATCCATCGCCCAACTCTTCATCGCCGGTGTGTTGCCGGGGCTTATGCTTGCAGCTCTTTTCATGGGGTATCTCGGCATCTGGTCGCTGCTCAATGCCGATAAAGTCCCGCCCAATGATATCCGGATGACCTTCCTCCAGAAAATCAAAGCATCCCGTGGGCTGATCCCCGTATTGCTGCTAATCATCTCTGTTTTGGGGTCGATCTATGGCGGTTATGCAACGGCAACAGAAGCGGCGGCAATCGGCGTCGTAGGAGCGCTGCTGCTCTCCTGGTGGCAGGGGGTCATGAATTGGAGCACGTTCGTCACCAGCCTCCTCGGCGCTACCCGTACTTCCACGATGATCATGCTGATTCTGGCGGGCTCATCCTTCCTGTCCCTGGCCATGGGGTTTACCGGCCTGCCGCGCAACCTCGCCCAGTGGATTGGCAATCTGCAGCTTTCGCCCTTACAGCTTATCTTCGCGCTGATGGTTTTCTTTATCATCCTTGGCTGCTTCCTTGACGGTATCTCGATGGTGGTGCTGACCATGGCGGTACTGTTGCCGATGGTCCAGGAGGCGAAGTTCGACCTCATCTGGTTTGGCATCTTCATCGTCATTGTGGTGGAGATGGCGCAGATTACTCCTCCCGTGGGCTTCAACCTGTTCGTCCTACAGGGGCTTACGGGCCATTCGATCTTTTTCGTCAGCCGGACAGCATTTCCCTATTTTATTCTGATGGTGGTAGCGGTGGCGCTGATTGTCGCCTTCCCGGAGATTGCGACTTATCTTCCAAGCCAAATGCGTCCGGTGCCCCGCTGAAGTGAAGGTTGGCCTTTATAGATCAGCCTCTGGCCTCTCCGGGGAGCTAATTCGCGGCAATCAAGGAGTTTTTACCAGAAGGAAAGTTTTTCCCCCGATCTAAACCGCTTGATAAAAAAGGGGAAATTTATAGTTTTATGGACCCCCCTTTTCTGCCCTTCTCTGCTACATTCCTAACTGAGATCTTGGAGAAAATACAAAGGAGGACCAAGGATGCCACTCTATAATGCTTCCAAAGATGTTAGGGTAAAAAACAGAGAAGGGGTAGCTACAATCACATTGAACCGCCCGGACCGGCTTAACGCGATCTCCGATTTCTCTTACTGCAGCAGAATGGGCAGAGGGATTTGGATTTGGCAGATGATGTTTATGTTCTGCAGACCGGGCGGGTTATCAGGGAAGGGAACCCTGCCGAATTACTCACTATTTATTTACCAGTTCGATGATTTTCTGGGCCGCTTCGCGCATGCTCTTGTAGGTGACAATATCCAGGCCCGATTCCTCCAGAATCTTCCGGCCCAATTCCACGTTGGTTCCCTCCATCCGGACCACGAGGGGGATGGTCAAAGGCCTCTCCCGGAGCGCATCTACGATTCCCTGGGCATAGCTGTCGCAGCGGGTAATTCCTCCGAACATGTTGATAAAAATTCCTTTGACCTTGGGGTCCGAACGAAGGAGGCCGAAGGCGTTCCGGATTACGTCCTTGGTCGCCCCGGCCCCGGCATCCAGAAAGTTAGCCGGGGCACCTCCATAATATTTCAGAAGGTCCAGCGTAGCCATCCCCAGCCCGGCCCCGTTAACAATGCAACCGATATTTCCGGAGAGGTTGATAAAATTCAAATTCAAGCGGGACGCCTCCACATCCCGGGGATCTTCCTGTTCAATATCCCGCAGGGCCAGGAGCTCAGGATGGCGGTAGAGGGCATCGTCATCGATGCTTATCTTGGCATCCAGAGCAACCAGATCCCCCCGCACAGTCAGAACCAGGGGGTTGATCTCCGTTAGGGAACAATCGCAATCCAGGAATGTCCGACACAGGGCGAAGGCGACGGCCGCACCCTTCCCGATCATGCCTCCCTGCAACCCCGTGTCGATGGCCAGCTTTCGGCCCTGGAAATAGGTAAACCCGCACCCCGAATCCACCGCCACCTTCTGGATCTTTTCCGGAGACCTGGCTCGGACCTCTTCAATCTCTATCCCGCCTTCGGAGCATCCCATCACCACTACTTTCCCCTGCTTGCGGTCGATGGTCACTCCCAGATAAAGCTCCTGCATGATGGGAAGAAACTCTTCTACCAGAACCCGGCTGACTGGTTTTCCCTGTGGCCCGGTCTGGGGAGTTACCAGTCTCATTCCAAACATGGTCCGGGCAATCTCCCGGACTTCCGTGGGATTCTTGGCTTTCCGGATTCCTCCCGCTTTCCCCCTCCCGCCGGCATGGACCTGAGCCTTCACCACAAAGGGCCCTGGGCCAATCCCCTGAGCTGCCGCCTCGGCGTCGCGGAGGTCGAAGGCCACTTGGCCTTTGGGAATATTGATCCCGTGGCGAGCGAGAATCTCTTTGGCCTGGTATTCGTGAATGTTCATGGTCTTCCCGCTTTATTATTCGGACACAGATTTTCGCAGATAAACACTGGTAAATATTTTCTTTTATATTTAACCTGGAAATCTGCGTTTACCCTATTAGATAGCAAACATCTAACAGGGTGAATCTGTGTCCAATAAGGAAATTCCAATACAAGCCAATTAATATCTTTCGCTAATGACCTTTTTCTTCAGCTCGCCGATGGCCCATGTAGGGTTCAGGGACTTGGGACAGATGGTGCAATTAAAAATGGTATGGCAGCGCCAGAGCCCATGGCGGCTATTCAAAATCGGCAGACGTTCATCCAGCCCTTCATCACGGGAGTCGAAAGTAAACCGGTAAGCTTTGAGCAGAGCCGCCGGTCCCAAAAAGTTGGGATTGGCCCAGTACGACGGGCAGGACGAAGTACAAGCTCCGCAGAGAATGCACTCGTACGAGCCATCAATTCTTTTGCGGTCTTCGACGCTTTGATAACGCTCCTTGTCCGTTGGCGGGGTACCGGCGATGAAATAGGGCTTGACCGCTTCATATTTCTTGTAGAAATCCTCCATGTCCACGGCCAGGTCTTTAATCACCGGATAGTGTCTCAGGGGTTCTACTTCTACGGTCCCCCCCCCGAGAGCTTTTACCTGCGTTTCACAGGCCAGGCGGTTTAACCCGTTGATCGTCATGGCGCAGGACCCGCAGATCCCGTGGCGGCAGGAGCGGCGAAAGGTCAGGCTGCCGTCTTGCTTCCATTTGATCTCGTTCAAAACATCCAGGACGGTCACCCCTTCCTGCACGTTAACCTGGTAGGTTTTATAATAAGGCTTTTTATCCTCGTCAGGGTTGTACCGGAAAATTTTAAAGGTCTGCATCATTTTTTCGCTCCTTAGAATTTTCTTTCCTGCGGCTGGAAGCGTGTCACCACCACCGGTTTATAATCCAGTCTTATCCCGGAGTCTGTCTTCCAGGCGAGGGTATGCTTCATCCAGTTGCCATCATCCCGTTTGGGAAAGTCCGTCCGGTAATGGGCTCCCCGACTCTCGGTCCGGGCCAGTCCACCAACAACAATAGTTTCGACGAAGTCAAGCATGTTGCCGAGTTCGATAACATCGAGAAGCTCGGTATTGAACCTCTGCCCTTTGTAACCCACCTCGACCTCTTTGTACCGTCCCTGCAGGGATTTAATGATCTCCAGCTGCTTCTGCAGAAGTTTCTCCTCGCGGAAGACCCCGCAATTGACCATCATGGTCTGCTGCAGTTCGTCCCGGATGGCTGCCGGGCTTTCTTTCCCCTTCGCTGCCAGCACGCTTTCCACTTTGACTCTTCCTCTTTCCATGGCGTCCTTAGGAAGGGTGGTTTTTTCGGCGCCCTCGCCGATGAACTTAGCCATGGCCCGACCCGTCCTTCTTCCGTAAACCGCACAGTCCATGGTGGAGTTACAGCCCAGGCGATTTGCTCCATGGACCGAAACACAGGCACATTCCCCGGCCGCATAGAAACCAGTTGCCGGCGTGTTCTTCGCGTCCATCACCACGCGTCCATTCACGTCAGTGGGGATTCCGCCCATGGCGTAATGGGAAGTGGGCAGAATGGGGACAAAATCGGTTACGGCGTCAATGCCGGAGAATTTCAGGATGAGCTCATGAATCTGGGGAAGTTTCTCCATGATGGCCTGCCGTCCCAGGTGCCGCAGGTCCAGGTGGACGTACCCTTTTCCCCCGATTCCCCGTCCTTCATTGATCTCCGTCTGAATCGACCGGGAGACTACATCCCGGGGAGAAAGCTCCATTTTCGCCGGCGCATATTTCTCCATGAAGCGCTTGCCTTCGTGATTGACCAGATATCCCCCTTCTCCCCGAGCTCCCTCCGTGACCAAAACTCCGGAAGGATATAGGCCGGTGGGGTGAAACTGAACGAACTCCATGTCCTCCAGCGGAAGCCCCGCCTGCAGGACCAACGACATTCCATCTCCCGTGTTGGAGAGGGCATTCGTGTTCACCTTCCAGGCCCGCGCATATCCTCCGGTGGCAAACATCACGGTTTTGGCGTGGAACACATGAAACTCGCCATCTCTCATATCCCAGGCCACCACACCGGAACATACGTTATTGTCCATCAGGAGGGCAAGGACAAAGTATTCGGTATAGAAACGCACATCATTCTTCACGCATTGTTCATAGAGGGTATGGAGCATGGCATGGCCGGTGCGGTCTGCTGCATAGCAGGCTCGGCGGATGGGCCCTTTGCCGAGATTGCTGTAATGCCCACCGAATTCCCTTTGGGCAATCTTTCCTTCCCCGGTTCGACTAAAAGGACAGCCCATATGTTCCAGCTCATAGGCCACTTCCACGGCTTCCCGGACTAAAATTTCCTGGGCATCCTGGTCGCCGAGATAATCCCCCCCCCTTACCGTGTCATATAGGTGCCATTCCCAACTATCTTCTTCCATATTTCCCAGAGGAGCTGCCGTTCCTCCCTGAGCAGAGATAGAATGAGAGCGGGTTGGAAAAACCTTGGATAGAACCGCCGTATCTATAGACCGGCTGGTTTCCAAAGCAGCGTAGAGGCCGGCAATCCCCGCCCCGACGATCACGACATCATGTTGATGAATTTCCATTCTTCCTCCCTGTTGAAGTCACCGGTGTGCCAAAAAATCTTGCCGGCGGTGATACTACCACTTCCTCTCTGCTTATCAACTTGGGCAAGATTTTAGCAATTTTTCCAACCCTTCCCCGCTTAGGATGGAACTCGTTTTGTTGGTTTTAAAATCATCTCCTCGAAACCCTTAAATTCATTGGCTCCTTTAGAGTTTGGGCTGGAAGGCCAAGATGGTTAAGGTCCCCAAGGCCAAGAGAGCTAAGCCCCCAATCAGTAATACACTGAAAAGGGTCACCCGGGACCATCCTTTTTCCAGGTAATCCTCTAAGATCGATAAGCCCCCATTCAACCCGTGATAAAGGCAGAGAACTAGAAAAGTTAAATTCAAAAATTTCCAAAACGGTTGCGAAAGGCGCAGAACTACCTTCTGGTAGGTGACATCCCCTCCGGGGAAATAATGGGTTACCCCAAAGTGAACCAGCAAAACAACTAAAAGGGCAATCCCTGAAATCCTCTGCAAAAGCCATCTTAGGGCTCCCGAATTCATATCTCTTCTCCTCGTTTAGGGTTAAAAGATTTTCAAAATAGGGATGGCCCCTAAAATGAAGGCCACCACCCCAATCGAGACCGTCGCCCAAAACCAGGGTTGATGATTTTTGGCCCCGGAACCAAAATCAATCCACAGAATTCGCACGCCGTTTAAGGCGTGGTAAAGGACCGCCCCCAGAAGTGCCACTTCGAGGACTTTAAACAATGGGCTTTGAATGGTTTGCATTAGTTCATCGAAAGCGGCAGGCCCATCCAGCAAATGATGCAATACGTAGATATGCAAAATTAAATACAAGGTAAGGGCCACCCCTGAAATCCGCATCAGAAGGAAAGCCCAGAACCCCAGCTGCCACCGATATCGCATCTTTTTTCTCCTTTATTTTTTTTATCGCCGAGAGCGCAGAGATCGTAGCGCTCTCGGCGATAATTTTTTTATTACCTCGCGTACTGCTGCATGCCCTGCTGGTACAAGTCATTTCCTTGGGTATCGTTGACCACGATCACCGGGAAATCTACAACTTCCAGGCGGCTGATGGCTTCTGGGCCGAGATCCTCGTAGGCTACCACTTCTGCCTTTTTGATCGCTTTGGCCAGAAGGGCTCCGGCCCCGCCCGTGGCTGCTAAGTACACAGCTTTGTACTTCTTCATGGCCTCCACAACCTCTTTCTTACGCATACCTTTGCCGATCATCCCTTTCAAACCGATCTCCATCAGCTTGGGCGAAAAGGCATCCATGCGACCGCTGGTTGTCGGACCGGCCGAACCAATGGCCTGACCGGGTTTTGCAGGTGCTGGACCTACGTAATAAATGATCTGCCCTTTCAGATCAACGGGAAGGGGTTTCCCTTCCTTGAGGAGATCGAACAACCTCTTGTGAGCGGCGTCTCTCCCGGTATAGATCACCCCAGTGAGCAGGACCTTGTCTCCGGCTTGCAATTTTTCTACGTCTGCGTCGGCCAGGGGAGTTTTTAATCGAATCGGTTGGCTCATTCTTCCACCTCCTCCTTCAAATTACGGCTTCTTTATGCCGGTGGGCATGGCAGTTAATGTTTACGGCCATGGGGAAGCTGGCGATGTGGCAGGGGATCATTTCCACGTGCACCGCCAGGGCAGTGATCCTTCCTCCTAAGCCCTGTGGCCCAATTCCCAGGTTATTGATCCGGGTCAGAAGCTCTTCTTCCATCGCCGCCAGCTGCGGATCAGGATTCTTCTGCCCCAAAGGCCGGAGAAGGGCCTTCTTAGCGGTCAGAGCACACTCTTCAAAGGTTCCCCCCACGCCCACGCCCACGACCACTGGAGGGCAGGGGTTGGAGCCAGCCTGTTTGACCCACTCGACTACCCGGTTCTTGACGCCCTCAATTCCCTCCGAGGGGCTGAGCATGTTCACCATGGACATATTCTCGCTTCCTCCCCCTTTGGGAGCCACGGTGATTTTTATCTTATCTCCCGAAACCATTTCCAGGTGGATAATCGCCGGAGTGTTGTCTTTGGTGTTGGCCCGGCTGAAGCAGTGACAAGAAGACTTCCGGAGATACCCTTCTTTATATCCCTGTCTGACCCCTTCGTTGATGGCCGCGTTAAAATCTCCTCCGGTGATGTGCACTTCCTGGCCAAGTTCCACGAAAACGACGGCCAGGCCCGTATCCTGACACATGGCCACCTTCTCTTCCCGGGCGATGCGGGCATTCTCTTTGAGCTGCGCGAAGACCTCTTTTCCCACGGGGGATTCTTCCATCTTCTCGCCCCGGTCGAAGGCCTGCAGCACATCTTCTCCCAGGTAAAAATTGGCGTCTATGCAGAGTTTTTTCACTACCTCGGTAATCTGCTTGGCGTTGATCTCTCTCATCAGATCCTCCTTCAAAAATCGCCAGAAAGGCTCCGGGGACTCGACCCGATCCGAATCCCTTGGGTCAGGTCCCCGGCCGTTGTTTTTCCTTATTCTTTATACGCGGGAATGACCCCCTTTTCCATCAGGACTTGGGTCTCCAGGCGGGCCCGCCGAATCGTGTCCGAGGCCTTCTGGTAGAGCTGCTCTTTGCTCAGTTTGACCCGGGCCACTTTCTGCTCGATGGCCTTGAGCGCCACGGCCACGGCCTGCCGGGGGAAGACTTCCCACTCATCCATGGTGGGGAGCAAATAATCTTCCTTGAGGCCTTTGTCTTCGGCGCACCGGGCGAGTTCCCGGGCTGACTCGATGCACATCTCATCAGTGATGGTCGTAGCCATGACGTCCAGGGTGCCCCGGAAAATGGCCGGGAAGCACAGGGAATTGTTCACCTGGTTGGGGAAATCGGATCGTCCAGTGGCAATCACTTTGGCTCCCCCCTCCTCCGCCTCCCAGGGGTAGATCTCGGGGATGGGGTTCGCGCAGGCAAAGACGATGGCATCTTTGGCCATTTTCTTTACCCATTCCTTCTTGATTACATCTGGGCCGGGTTTGGCCAGACCCACGACGGCGTCGGCACCCTCCATAGCCTCGGCAATACTCCCCTTACGCTGTTCCTCATTGGTGATCTGGCAGAAACGCATTTTTTCCTTGTAATCCTCCGTTATATCCGTTCTTCCCTTGTGCAGCGTCCCTTTTGAATCTACCATAATAAGCTTGGCAGGGTCGACGCCGTAGGCGAGCATGACTCGCGCAGTGGCGATGTTCGCCGCTCCGGAACCGATCAGGGCAATGCGTGCTTTTTTGAAATTTTTGCCTACGATTTTAAAGGCATTGATCAAACCAGCGAGGGTCACGGCCGCCGTCCCCTGCTGGTCATCGTGCCAGACGGGTATTTTGGATTCCTTGCGCAAGGTATCGAGGATGTAAAAACATTTGGGCTGGGACAAATCTTCCAGGTTGATCCCCCCGAAGCAGGGAGAAATCAATTTGACCGTTTTTATGATCTCATCAGCGTCTTTAGTGTCCAGGCAGATGGGCCAGGCATCGACTCCGCCGAGGTATTTGAACAGGATGGACTTCCCCTCCATAACGGGAATGGCCGCTTCCGGACCGATATCTCCTAATCCTAATACCCGCGTTCCATCGGAAACTACCGCCACCATGTTCGCTTTGTTGGTATGCTCGAAGACCTTCTCCGGATGAGCCTCGATGTCCCGACAGGCTGCCGCCACCCCGGGGGTGTACCAGATGGCAAAATCGTCGAAGGTGCGCACCGCGCATTTCAAGGTTGAGGCAATTTTCCCCTTAAAAAAAGGATGCATTTTCAAAGCATCCGCCGATGGCTTCTTGGACTTTTCTAACAGTTGTTCCTTCGTCAGCATTTTTTCCTCCTCCTTTTCTTACTGCAAGTTGATGTTGATTGTTGTTCTTTTTGCCTTTGCATTTTTATTTTTCTTTTTACCGCTCACTCAACTCCAATAGAACACCATTGGTGGCCTTGGGATGGATGAAGGCGATTTTTGCTCCCCCCGCTCCTTGCCGGGGCTTTTCGTCAATCAATCTTACTCCCTTTTCTTTCAGTTCTTTCAAGGCTTCTTCGATATTATCCACTCGCAAAGCAATATGCTGAATTCCTTCGCCGCGGCTCTCGATAAACTTGGCAATCGCACCCTCGGAGCTTGTGGATTCAAGAATCTCCAACTCACTCTCCCCCACCGGCAAAAAAGCGGTGGTAGCTTTTTGTTCTTCCACCGTTTCCCTTCCGCCTATCGGCAACCCCAGAATGGAGTTCCAGAAAGGAGCGACCTGATCGATGGACTTGGCCGCAATTCCAATATGATCGATCTTCAATATTTTCATCCCTTTTTTCCTCCCGATCTAAGGCTCAAGGCACATCGCCTTACCTCTTCACATTCTCCTGGACAAACTTCACAATCGCCTCTGTAGGTGTTCCCGGGCCGAAGATCTCGGCAATGCCCAGGGCCTTTAAAGTCGGCACATCTTCCTCTGGAATGACTCCGCCTCCCAAAACCAATAAATCTTGTGTCCCCTGCTCCTTTAATAGCTCCATGACCCGGGGGAACAGATAATCATGGGCCCCGGATAAAATACTCATCAGGAGCGCATCCACATCTTCCTGCACGACCGCGGCAACAATCCGCTCCGGTGTCTGCCGTAAACCGGTATAAATCACTTCCATTCCTGCATCCCGGAGTGCCCGGGCAATCACTTTGGCCCCGCGATCATGCCCATCCAGCCCCGGTTTAGCCACCAAAACTCTCAACTTCCTCTCCGCCATCCACCACCTCCCGGAAAAGAGTGTCAGTGTCAGCTTTTCTTTTACTGACACTCACACTGACCCTCCCACTTTTAGACTTTCACCATCGGTTCATACTCTCCGAAGACTTCCCGCAAAACATTGCAAATTTCCCCTAGGGTGCAATAAGCGCGAACACAGTTTAAGATCGAGAATATCAAATTGCCGTCCCCCCGCGCAACATTCTTCAATTCATTTAGAGAGGCTTTCACTGGTTGGGGATCCCTTGAGGTTCGAAGTTCGGCAAGTCGTTGCACCTGCACTTCCCGGACTTGGGGATCTACTTTCAATAAACCTTTGGGCGGCGGTTCTTTAGATTGAAATTTATTCACCCCTACGATCACCCGGTCGCCACCCTCGATTTCTTTTTGATACCGGTAGGCGCTTTCCTGGATTTCCTGCTGAATGTATCCTTTCTCCACGGCGGCCACGGATCCGCCCATCTGGTCAATTTTGGCAATGTACTCGCTGGCCCTTTTTTCGATCTCGTCGGTCAGTTTCTCGACATAGAAGGAACCGCCGAGGGGATCGGCCGTGTCGGCAGCCCCTGACTCGTAAGCGATCAATTGTTGGGTGCGCAAGGCAATTTGCACGGACTGCTCGGAGGGCAGAGCTAAGGCTTCATCCATTGAGTTGGTGTGTAAAGATTGAGTTCCTCCCAGAACTGCGGCCAGCGCCTGCCAGGCGACGCGGATGATGTTGTTGTGAGGCTGCTGAGCGGTCAAGGTACACCCGGCCGTCTGGGTATGGAAGCGCAGCATCCAGGAACGCGGGGTTTTCGCCTGAAAGCGGTCTTTCATGATCTTGGCCCAGAGCCGGCGAGCGGCCCGATACTTGGCCACTTCCTCCAGAAAATCCAGGTGGGCGTTGAAAAAGAAAGAGATCCTCGGCCCGAAAACATCCACATCCAATCCGGCCCGGATGGCCGCCTCCACATAAGCAATACCATTGGCTAAAGTAAAAGCCACCTCCTGCACGGCCGTACAACCTGCCTCCCGCATATGGTATCCGCTGATGCTGATGGTATTCCAGTTGGGAACTTCCTTGGCGCAATACTCGAACGTGTTGGTAATGATGCGCATCGATGGCTGCGGAGGAAAGATATACGTGCCGCGGGAAGAATATTCTTTGAGGATATCGTTCTGAATGGTTCCGTTGAGTTTTTCCGGTGTAATCCCCTGTTTTCCGGCCACCACGATGTACATGGCCAGAAGGATGGCCGCCGGAGAGTTGATGGTCATTGAAGTGGATACCCTATCTAAGGGGATCTGGTGGAAAAGAACTTCCATGTCTTGCACCGAATCGATGGCTACTCCCACTTTGCCCACCTCTCCTTGCGCCAGAGGATGATCGGAATCATAGCCGATCTGGGTGGGTAGATCAAAAGCTACGGAAAGCCCAGTCTGACCATGTTCCAAAAGGTAGCGGTAACGCTGGTTCGTATCTTCGGCAGTGCCAAATCCAGCATATTGACGCATCGTCCAAAATCTACCCCGGTACATTGTAGGTTGGACGCCGCGGGTATAGGGATATTCTCCCGGAAGGTTAAGGGCCTGTTGGTAATCCTGTTCGGCGACATCCTCCGGGGAAAAAACCCTTTTTACGGGAATTCCGGAAGTGGTTTGGAAATCTTTCTTCCTTTCGGGGTTTTTGTCCAAGGACTTCTCCACCCGGTCATTCCACTTTTTGGCTTTATTCTTTATATCCTCAACCTTCTTCGGGTCAAACATGATCTTCACTCCTTTTAAAGAGAGGTGCCAGGTGCGGGGCGTAAGGTTCAAGGCCTAAAAATAGTAAATTTTTTATCCTCGCCTTGCGCCTTGGGTTTAGCCCCTTGCGCCTTGTTCCCCAGGGGAAGATATTCTTTCTTCTTTGAATATTCTCTGAATGACTTCGCGGATCTGGGTCTGGACTAAAAATTCAATGATCTCCTTCTGGCTGTAATTCGGCTTCAAAATCCAGCGCCGCAAAACCCCGAAGACTCCACTGAAAACGAGAAAGTTGGCTTCCAGATAAGAACCGAACGGACCCTCCCCTAATTCGCTTAAAATCTTCCGGAAATGTTCGACGATCTCCGACTCTTTGCGCAAAATGATTTTAAGATAATTCTTCTTCACGTACCGGGCCTGGGTATAAGAAAGCATCACCTGATCTTCCAGCTCCATGGCTGCTTCCACAAAAGCCCGGAAGGTAACCTCCAGCCGTAAAAGGGGATCGGAAATTTGGGAAGCTTGCGACCTTACCTTTTCGAAGAAGGTCGTAACGTAATTTTCAAAAAAAAGGTAGAGAATATCATCCTTGGAGTTGACGTAATCGTAAATGCTCCCCAGGCCGATTTGGGCTTCCTTGGCAATCTCCCGTACCGTGGCCTTGTGATATCCTTTTTTCTTAAAGACTTTAATGGCCCCTTCGATGATCTGCTTGCGTTTCTCATCGATTAAATTTTTATCCTTGACGCGGGCCTTGACCTCCATGGGCATCCTTTATATGGCGGGAATCCGAAGTAGTTTTTCCGAACGAATGTTCATTCATTATAAATTTTTAAAAATTTATGTCAAGCCTTTTTCCTGCTTTTTTTGTGCCCAGTGCCTTCCTGCACTTTTTAATTTCCCTTGTATTTTTGAGCCCAGGGAGCCAGGGAGAGGGTGAAAATTCAACTTTAGTTGCGGGATGAAGTTGGATGTGATAGTGTGGCAACATGGAATATATCAGTACGCGGGGTTCCGCACCATCGATTGCTTCGAAAAAAGCCATTATCAAAGGGATGGCGGAGGATAAGGGCCTATATGTTCCATCCGCCTTTCCTTTTTTGGGCCCGAACCCATTTGCCGGTATCGGGGAGGATTCTTATGCGACCAGAGCGGTTAGAATCCTGGAGAGCTTCCTCCCTGATTATACCCCAGCCGAACTTTTAAAGGCGTGCCAAACAGCCTATGCTGAAAACTTCGACGCACCGGCGATTGCCCCGGTCCGCTTCCTGGGAGACGGCACGGCCATCCTTGAACTCTGGCATGGACCCACTTTAGCCTTTAAAGACATGGCCCTGCAGTTGATGCCGCATTTGCTCTCCACCGCCCTGCAAAGCGAAACCGAAAGGTATGAAGTGGTAATTCTGGTGGCTACCTCCGGGGACACGGGCAAGGCGGCCCTGGAAGGGTTTTCCGGCGCGTCAGGCGTGCGCATTTTCGTTTTTTATCCTCATGAAGGAGTAAGTACCATCCAACGGTTACAAATGGTGACCCAACGAGGGAGAAACGTCGGGGCTTGCGCGGTGCAAGGAAATTTTGATGACGCCCAAACCGGAGTCAAACAAATATTTTCTGACCCGGCCATCAATGGAAAACTGGCTGCCTTTAACTTCCGGCTCTCTTCGGCCAATTCCATCAACTGGGGGCGGCTGGCTCCCCAAATCGCTTATTACTTTACAGGTTATGATGATATGGTGACGGCCGGGAAGATTCAGCGCGGCCAGACGATATTGATCTGCGTTCCCACGGGCAATTTTGGCAATATCCTGGCCGCCTACTACGCCAGGCTATGCGGGCTACCCCTGTCCAGGCTGATTTGCGCCTCCAACCAAAACAGGATCCTTACTGATTTTATCCGGACGGGTGTTTACGACCGGCGGCGGGATTTTTACAAGACCGAATCCCCCTCCATGGATATCCTGATTTCCTCCAACCTGGAGCGACTTCTTTTTGAATTGGCGGAGCGCCAAGCCGCCATTGTCTCCGCTTGGATGGAAAAACTGGCCAGCCAGGGCTGGTATGACATTCCTTCTAATCCCCTCGGCCAACTCCAATCTTTTTTTTACGGGGGTTTTGCCGGCCACCAGGATACGCTCCTGGCCATCCGCGAGGCTTTCGAGAAGCAAGGTTACCTGATGGATCCCCATACCGCCGTCGGTTACAGCGTCTTGCAAAAATACCGAGAGGAGACCGGCGATCCCACGCCCGCTTTGCTGGCTTCTACCGCCAGCCCTTTCAAATTTAACCGGGCGGTGTTGGAAGCCTTAGGGCGTGATCCATCGGGTAAGGATGAATTCAACCTGCTGGAAGAACTGGCCGCAATAACCCGCCAGCCCATTCCGGCCAAACTCAGCGAATTAAAATTTCTTTCCGAAGTTCATCGGGGAGTGTGTACAAAGCAGAAGATGGCGGAAGTCCTCGATCAGTTTCTGGGGATAAAGGGGAAAGGCCATGCCCATCTCTCAACAGAACGCCGTTAAAAGGGTTGTAACAGTTTAGCCTTTTGAAAAAATCTAAACTTACATGCAAAATGCAAAGTTTAAATTGCAAAATTCAAAATGATTAAGCCCTTTCAGAGAAAATTGGCATTTTTCGATTGGCAATTTTCATTTTTCAATGAAATTTAGCTTGCCTTTTCAAAAAGCTAAATTGATACAAAGGGTTTAATCCTGGGAAGTGCAAGGAGCGTAAAAATTAAAAGAAGAAAATTGGTCAAGGCTTTTCCCGAGGTTTCTTTCATCGTCTGCCGACGCAGGAAAAATCACCCTAAAATTCCTCCTCTGATCTGCGAAAAACGCTGCCAGCGCCTCAAGAATTGTCAGGAATACTTCGATTATATCCAGCCCGCAATGTTCGGTCGTTACGATAGAAGACAGTCAAAAAGTAAAGAGAAAAATTTTTCTGAAAAAGAAAGGGACTAAGGAGGACATTCCCATGGGAGATACCTACCCAAAATTCAAAGCGGCAGCCATCCAGGCTGCCCCCATTTTCTTGGACCGCGAGGCAACCGTTGCCAAAGCCGGACAATTGATCCGGGAAGCGGCTGACAAGGGTGCTGAGCTCATCGCTTTTCCGGAAGTTTATATCCCGGCTTACCCTTACTGGAATCGTCTGGATAATCCCTTTCGGGGGCGAAAGTACTTTGTGGAATTGGTCAAGAATGCCGTGGAAATTCCCAGTCCCGCTACCGAGAAACTATGTCAGTATGCCCGCAAAGCCAACGCCTACGTCGTCGTGGGGATCAATGAGAAGGTCCCCGAGACCTTGGGCACTCTTTACAACACCAATCTGTTGATCGACCGTCAAGGGAAAATCTTGGGGGCCCATCGTAAGCTGATGGCCACCTTCATCGAAAAAATCACCTGGGGGGGAGGAGACGGCCACACCTTGAAAGTGTATGATACCGATTGCGGGAAACTGGGGATGCTCAATTGCGGAGAGAACACGAACAGCTTGGCCCGGTTTGCCTTGATTGCCCAGGGGGAGCAGGTCCACGTAGCCAATTACCCGGGCCAGCCGGCTGGCGATGAGTCCAAGTACGACATCCGCCATGCCATCGAGATCCGCAGCGCAGCCCATGCCTTCGAAGGAAAGCTCTTTAACGTGGTTTCCTGCAGTATCTTCAGTCAGGAGATTGCCAAACTTCTGGGGGATACGGAAGAAAAATATCGGATGATCAACAAGGGGAGCAATGGCTTGACCGCCATCTATGGTCCGGACGGGAAGTGCATCGCCGGCCCTCTGGATCCCAACCAGGAAGGCATGGTTATCGCGGAGATCGACATCGAGAAGATCATTGTGGAAAAATTGCAGCACGACATCGCCGGGCATTACAATCGCTTCGACGTCCTCTCCTTAAACCTTAACCGTCGTCCTCAGAGAGCCATCTGGGAGATGCATACCGGGGAAGATCCAGGGTACGGGGAAGGAAAAGAAACGGAAGGGATGAAGGAGAAGCTCGGGGCCTGAGCCTGTCAAAGGCAGTCGAGCCGAGTGCGGTAGAGAAGTGGTGCATCGCCTTTTTTACATAAGAAAAAGCTCACTTTATAAAGGGAGGTCGTAAATGTCTATTCAAAGGGGACGTCATTTTCTACAGATTCCAGGTCCCACCAACGTACCTGACCGGATCCTTAGGGCCTTAAGTCGTCCGACGATTGACCATCGCGGGCCGGAATTCGCCCGGCTAACCGGTGAGCTGCTCGCGGGGCTGCAAAACGTGTGCAAAACTTCCGGCAAGATTGTAATATATCCGTCGTCCGGAACCGGAGCCTGGGAAGCGGCGGTCGTGAACGCCCTCTCCGCGGGCGATAAAGTTTTGATGTTCGAAACCGGCCATTTCGCCACGATGTGGCGCAACGTGGCGGCACGCTTGGGGCTGGAAGTCGATTTCATCCCCGGCGACTGGCGGCATGGTGTTGACCCTGCCACGGTCGAAGCGAAGCTTCGCGAAGACCGGGAGCGGGCCATCAAGGCCATCATGGTGGTCCACAATGAAACCTCAACCGGAGTGGTCAGCCGGGTGGCCGAGGTGCGGAAAGCCATCGACCGGGTAAAACATCCCGCCTTGTTCATGGTTGATACCATCTCCTCTTTAGCCTTAACTGAATATCAGCATGACGCGTGGGGAATTGATGTAACGGTGGGCAGCTCCCAAAAAGGGTTGATGCTGCCGCCGGGGCTCGGGTTTAACGTGGTGAGCGAAAAGGCCCTGGCAGCATCGAAAACGGCCCGGCTCCCGAGGTCCTATTGGGACTGGGAAGCGATGATCAAGGTTAACCAGACGGGTTTCTTCCCTTACACCCCGCCGACAAACCTTTTTTTCGGCCTGCAAGAAGCGCTGCAAATGATCCTCGAAGAAGGTTTGGAAAAGATTTTTGCCCGCCACAATCGATTTGGCGAGGCCACCCGCCGCGCTGTCCGGGCCTGGGGACTGGAGGTAAATTGCCTGAACCCGGAGGAATACAGCAACTCGGTCACGGCCGTCCAAGTCCCGCAAGGTCATGACCCGGACGCCTTGCGTAAGCTTATCCTGGAAAAGTTCAATCTCTCCTTGGGCAATGGGCTGGGAAAGCTCCAAGGCAAGGTTTTCCGCATCGGTCACATGGGGGACTTCAATGAACTGATGCTGGCCGCAACCTTGGGCGGAGTGGAGATGGGATTGGCCCTGGCAGGGGTACCGTTTAAAAAAGGAGGGACCCAGGCGGCCATCGATTACCTGGCCGGAAACGAATAAGCACCCCCTCGGCGAAGTGCTGGCGATTTATGCGCTTAGAAAAAGATCCGAGAGCTTCTTGGTTTCCTTCAGGCCGTTTCCGGTGAGCATGACGAGGGCCCCTTCCCTTTCTTCCCTGGGCAGTTTCCGCCAGCCTGCTAAGGCGGAAGCAGAAGTAGGTTCTACAAAAAGACCTAAGGAGAAAAGGATCTTTTCGGCGGAGATGATCTCCTCATCATGGACCCCTATGGTATGGCCTCCGCTGTCCCTCAAGGCCTGGAGTACGGCCTTCCCTCGGGGCGGCTTCTGCACCGCAATTCCCTCGGCCACGGTCGTCTCGACCTCCATCTCCCGGTAATCCGGAAGCCCTTCCTGGAAAGCCCGGTGAATAGGAGGACATTTCTCAGCTTGCACGCCAATCAATTTCGGAATCTCCCGCACATAACCCGCCCGTTTCAAGGCCACGAAGCCTAAATAGAGGCCTTCTAAAAACCCGCCTCCTCCAATAGGGACGACTACCCGGGGAGGCAACTTTCCTCCAAACTGCTCCCAGATTTCGAAGGCGGCGGACTGGAGTCCCATGGTGAAAAAAGGGTTCCAAAGATGGCTGGCGTAGTAAGCCTCTTGCGCGGCCTCGATCACTGCCCGATTGGCATCCTGCCGTTTCCCCGGAACTTTCACCACTTCCGACCCAAAGAGCTTCATCTGAATGAGCTTCCCCTCCGGGGTGTATGCCGGGACATAAACCGTGCACCTGATCCCGGCAGCGACGGCATAAGCAGAGATGGATGCTCCGGCGTTTCCCGAGGAATCCTCCACCACCTTAGATACCTCCAAGCTCTTGGCCAGGGAAATGAGGACGCTGGCTCCCCGGTCCTTAAAGGAACCCGAGGGCTGAAGAAAGTCAAGCTTGAATAAGAGGGGGGTGTCCTCGACCTTCCGGCGGAGGATCGGTGTCCGCCCTTCCCCTATGGAAACGGGTTCGACCCGTTCGGGAAGGCCGAAAGCCTCGCGATATCTCCAGATAGAAAGGTCACGACGGCTAAGTTGTCTTTTTGAAAAAAATCCGTGGGGTTCAACTTGGAGAAAACTTCCACAGGAGCACCGGAAAAGCTTTTCGCTCAGGGAATATTTATTCCCGCAGGTAAAACAGGTATAGGCCATTGGGCACCTCTTTAAAATTTTTCATCTAAGGAAGAGACGTTCGGGAAAGCACCCGCCCTCCTCGCCGGCCCGTGAATCGTCCATTCTCCACCGCATGGACCCCATTGACGATGACGTGCCGGATCCCCGTTGGGTATTGCCGGGGATTTTCGTACGTGGCCTGATCCAGGACGATTTCCGGATCGAAGACCACAAGATCGGCAGCCTTTCCTTCGGCCAGCACCCCCCGATCTTTCAGGCCCAGCCGCCTGGCAGGCAAGGAGGTCATTTTGCGTACCGCCTCCTCGAGGGACATATCCTTCCTTTCCCGTACATAACGCCCTAACACCCTGGGGAAAGCTCCATAAACCCGCGGATGGGGTTTCCCGCCCAGGAGTCCATCGGTACAGATCATGCCGAGAGGATGGCGCAGCCCCATGACCATTTTCTCCTCGTCCATGCTGAAAAGGATCATGCCCACCCGGCCTTCTTCTTCCAGCAGGATGTCCAAGGCTGTTTCCGCAGGATTTTTACCCTCCCGGCTGGCGATGGCCGCAACCGATTTCCCCACCCAGGATTGGTTCTTCTGACTCTCCACCGAGGAAATAATGATATTTTCCCACCCGACATAATGGACATAGTTTTCCCAGGATGGCCCCTCAGGCTCCGGGGGCGGGGGATTGATGAACTGTTCACAAATTTGCGCCCGCCAAGAGGGATTCCTGAGCCGCTGGATTGTTTTTTGTGTGCCCCCGGCCAAAGCCCAGGGCGGAAGTATGGCTAGGAACATAGTGCTCCCGGCGGTATAAGGGTAGATGTCGAAGGTAATATCCAACCCTTCCCGGTAAGCCTTGTCCACTGCCTCCAGGGCGAGCTCCATCTTAGGCCAGTTGCGTTTGCCCGCCGCTTTAAAGTGGGAGATGTGTAACGGGATCTCGGCTTCTCTGGCCATGGAAATTACCTCATCGATGGACTCCAGCAGGCGGTCGCCGCCGCTGCGGATATGGACCACCCAGAACCCTCCCCTCCGGCCGCAGGTGCGGAAAAGGCTGATTAGTTCGTCTCGTCGGGAAAAGATGCAGGGCATGTAGATCATCCCCAGGGAGATTCCCAGAGCGCCCTCTTCCATGGCCTGGCGAACTTGATCTTCCATGGCTTTGATCTGGTTGGCGTCGGCTAATACGTTTTCCAGGCCCATCACCACCATGCGGACGTTTCCCTGAGGGACCAGTAGAGCCAGATTCGGACCCGCGGGAACGGCAGCCAACCGTTCAGCATACTGCCCGAGGCTTTCCCAGTCCCACGAGATAGGCGGGTCTCCGCTCAGTCCAGCCATATACTGGCGCCACTGAACCGCATGCTGCGGATGCATAGGGGCGGCGCCGATACCGTCTTGGCCCAGCAGTTCGGTGGTAATTCCCTGCATGAGTTTGGGGAGTAACTCGGGCTCCACTAAAATCATTAGATCCGAATGGCTGTGGGTATCGATAAAACCAGGGGCCACCACCGCGCCGGCAGCGGAGATCTCCCGTGAGGCCACCCCTTTCCCCACCTGCCCCACCCGCACAATCCGGTCTCCCTGAAGGGCAAGGTCGGCCAGCCAGCCGGGCCGGCCTGTCCCATCAATAACCGTTCCTCCAATAATCGCCAGATCGAAAATAGTAATCATCCTCCTTTCCTGTCGGTCGGGGGCAACGATAATCTGCAGTATTGACTTGGAGAAGCCAGCGCCCCAACATCTCTTACCGCATAAGCAAATAACCAATTCCCAGTTCTTAGGCGGTGGAAAGGGTTATAATATTCCGGTCAATTACGGCTACCCCGTAACAGGATGGAACAGATGAAAGTTACCGCAACCAGAGAAGCCCCGGCAAGGGAAAAACTGTAATAGAAGCCCAGATGATCAATCAAATAGCCCATGAGCGGGGTAAGCAGTCCCCCGCCTTCCATGCTGCCGAAGAAATAGATTCCCAGGACCGTCGAACGATTACGGGTAGAAGTCTGCCCGATAATATAGGCTTCCGATACGGGCATGCGCACATAAATAATCGTGCCGATGGTAAGCAGTAGAAGGCTGACCCCCCAGGTAGAGGAGACCCAGTTGAGCAGGTAAAGAACCGGACCGGAGATAAAGCAAATCGTCAGGATCACCGGCACTCTTCCCCAGCGATCGGAGAGGTATCCTCCCAGGGGACTCATCCAGAGACCCGCGGCGTAGAGAAAGGCGAAAAAGGCTCCGGCTGTTTCCTTGCTATACCCGCCATGGTCAACTAAAAACAGGGGGATAAAAGACATAGTGGCAAAAATCATGGCGCCGGTGAAAGTGCTTAAGACAATGAAAATGACGAGGTGGCGCAAACGGCCCGGCAAGTGCGGTTCTTCTTGATGCCCCCTGGTGCTTCCAGGCTCAGTTGGCTTGGAAGTTTTCTGTTTTCCCAGGACCACATAAATCAGAATGCCAAAGGCGGTGGTGGGAACAGCGAGCCCGATAAACGACCCCCGCCAACCCCATGAAGCCGCGATGGCGGTGGCAATCAGAGGAGCTAAAAAGAAACTGGCGCTGCCGCCGACCATATGAATACCCAGGGCCCGGCCCCGATTTCTGGGGTGAACTAATGCGCAAATCATCGGAGGGGAAGCGGGATGATAGCCGCCCCCCAGCAGGCCCATAAGGATCAGGAAGATAATCATTAATAAAAAAGTTTGAGACAGGCCGACAAAAAATCCTGCCAGGGCCACCCCGCAAATACCGATGGTAATCATGAGTCGCGGCCCGATTCGATCCGTTAGCCAGCCGGCCGGCAATTGGCCGAAGCCATAGGACAGGCTGAAGGCGGAAACCACCCACCCGGACTGGGTGTAATCAAGGGAAAAGTCGCTGCGGATCATCGGCAAAAGGGGGATGGGCAAGGCGGTCAACAGGTGATGCCCGAAGTGGGCCAGAACAAACAGGGGGAGCAGCCCTGAAAAAAGGGACCGCAGCCCGTTTTTATTATTGGAAAATTCCATCTTTTTTCTCTTGACTTCGGATCAGGATGATGGAGGAAGGGCTGGTTCCGGCCTCGAAATCACGATTTTTCTTTAAGAGACATCAACGCCAGCATGTTTTCCAGGGGTACGTCCTTGGCAAAATCACACCCGACCGTGGAAATGTATCCGACTCGTTTTTCCCGTACGGTGTACGGCCCAGGCCCCCCCTCCGATCAGGGTCACAGGGACCCGGGGTGGATCCTGCAGCTCCAAAGCCATCTGGGCAATTTCTCTTCCCGTCATTTTTCCTCTTTCATCCTATTTCGGAGCCATCACCCTGAGGGAAAGTTCAGCCAGCTGCCGGCCATCCACGGCCGAGGGGGCCTCGGTGAGCAGGTCGATGGCCTTCTGGGTTTTGGGAAAAGCAATTACATCACGGATGGACTCGGTCCCGGCCAGGATCATGACCAGCCGGTCGAATCCAAAAGCAATTCCGCCATGGGGAGGAGCCCCAAACTCTAAGGCTTCT
The DNA here is from genome assembly GCA_018819135.1 of Pseudomonadota bacterium. GTDB lineage: Bacteria > Desulfobacterota > SM23-61 > SM23-61 > SM23-61 > JAHJQK01. Next base: position 72,137 of record JAHJQK010000005.1, read on the forward strand.
AACAGGAAGCCGAATTTTTTCTTCGCCTCCTCCGGGTTAATTCCTAACTTTTCGAAGAGCAAAGATTGGACTTCCCTGCGATAGATACGCAGGCTCCCTCCGCCAACTTCCGACCCGTTGAGCACGAGATCATAGGCTTTGGCCCGGACTCTTTCCGGGGTATCGGAAAGCATGGGGAGATCTTCGTCCAAAGGGGAAGTAAAGGGATGATGCTTGGCCGTAAACCTCCCCTCGGCCTCATCATATTCCAAGAGGGGGAAATTTGTAATCCAGACAAAGGAGAAGATGCCTTCTGGAATTAAACCCAGCTGCTTCCCCAGCCTCAGCCGGAGGCGCCCCATGACATCGTTGACGACCTGGGGAGAATCGGCTATAAATAAAATGATATCTTCCGGGGTGAGTTGCCAAACTTCTCTTAAAGCCGCTCGTTCTTCTTGGGATAAAAATTTGGCTATTGGCCCGCTCCACTCGTCAGCACCGATTTTGATCCAAGTCAAGCCCTTGGCTCCCAATTCCCTCGCCTGTTCATTGAACTCATCCAAATCTTTGCGGGAGAGGTTGCCCTGAACCTTCAAAGCCTTGACCGCTCCTCCCCGATGGATCGTTTCGGCAAAGACTTTGAAGGCAGTATTTTTCAGGGTTTCCGTTACATCCTTCATCTCCAGGCCAAAGCGAATGTCCGGATTATCCACCCCATAGCGCGCCATGGATTCCTCGTAGGTTAACCGCGGGAAGGGCGTGGCCAGTGGAAGGCCCAGGGTATCCCGCAACAAAGCCTGCATCATTCCTTCCATGATCGAATAAATATTTTCCCGATCAATGAAAGACATCTCAATGTCGATCTGGGTGAATTCAGGCTGCCGGTCGGCCCGGAGGTCTTCATCTCGAAAGCACTTGACGATCTGAAAATAACGTTCAAAACCCGATATCATCAAGAGCTGCTTGAATAATTGCGGCGATTGGGGAAGAGCATAAAACTGGCCCGGGGTCACCCGGCTGGGGACTAAATAATCCCGGGCGCCCTCGGGTGTTGACTTGGTCAAGAAAGGAGTCTCGATTTCTAAAAACCCGTGGCTATGTAGATAATCCCGAACGGACCTCGCCGCTCGATCACGTAAGATAAGATTACGCTGCATCTTCGGTCGGCGGAGGTCCAGGTATCGATATTTCAGCCGCAGGGTTTCCGCCACTTCGGCATCTTCATCGATAGCAAACGGAGGCGGGTTGGATTCACTCAGCACCTTCAAGTCCTCAGCCTGTACTTCCAACTGGCCGGTCTTTAATTCCGGGTTCTCCGTGCCAGCGGGGCGGGCGACTACTTTTCCCTGCACGGCGATGACGTATTCGTTACGCAAAGACGCGGCTTTGGCGTGGGCGCCGGGACTAAACTTGGGGTTGAAGACCACCTGAGCGATTCCCTCCCGGTCCCTGAGGTCAATGAATACCAATCCTCCCAGGTCCCGCCTTCGGTTCACCCAGCCCATAAGAGTTACTTCTTGGTCAATGTGCTCCGCTCGGAGATCCCCACAATAACAGGTTCGTTTCCAGTCCCCCAATGCCTCGCCCAATTTTCCTTCTCCATTCTCAAATTTAAATTCAATAGGACGCAGATTTACGCCGATAATTATTTTTTTTAGTCTATCCTGATAATCTGGGTTTACCCTCCACTACTTACTGCTTACTTTTATTTTCCACAATCCTTATTATTTCCCCTAAGGGAATTTCCTCTTGAACTTTGGTGGCCATATTGCGGATGATGACCTGATTTTTCTTCAATTCTTCTTCTCCCAAAATCAGGACCAGGGGGGTTTTCATACGGTCGGCTTGGCGCATCTGGCTTTTCAAGCTTTTTTCTTCATAATCTACTTCCGCCCAAATCCCATTATCGCGCAATTCCTGCGCTAAGGAAAAGCCTCTCCGCCGGGCCTTATCCCCCAAAGTCGCCAGAAAAATCTGGGGGTGCCGGGCGAGACTTCTTTTCCCGGGTAAAAGCATGATCAACCGCTCCATGCCGATGGCAAACCCGATCCCCGGAACGGCCGGCCCTCCTATCTCTTCGGCCAGGGCATCATACCTGCCTCCGCCCGAGACGGCGTTTTGGGCCCCCAGTTCACCGGCGACCACTTCGAAGGCCGTCCGGGTGTAATAGTCCAAACCCCGGACCATCCTGGGATTGACGGCATAGGAAAGGCGGAGGTCATCAAGGAGAGTTTTTACCCGCTCAAAGTGATTGCGGCATTCCGGGCAGAGAAAGCTCAAAACCTCCGGCGCTTCAGTTAAGGCTGCCTGACAATCCTCGTTCTTGCAGTCAAAAATGCGCAGCGGGTTGGTTTCCAGCCTCCGCTGGCAATCCTCGCACAGTAAATTCCTTCTGGTCTGGAGAAAGGTTTGAATCTCTTTTTTATAAGGGGGGCGACACTGGGGACATCCCAGGGAATTGATTTGCAGGCTGAGGTTTTCAATTCCCAAAGCTTCCAGGTAGCGCATCAGCATGACCAAAATTTCCGCATCGGCCCAGGCCTCTTGAACACCCAAAACTTCGGCGTCGATTTGGTGAAATTGACGGTAACGCCCTTTCTGCGGGCGTTCGTAGCGGAACATGGGACCGACAAAATAATATTTGCCCACGGGATTTTTTTGGTTTAGCCCATGTTCTAAATAGGCGCGCACGATCGAAGCCGTCGCTTCCGGCCGCAGGGTCAGTGAGTCTCCATCGCGGTCCAGAAAGGTATACATCTCTTTCCCCACGATGTCCGTGGCCTCGCCGATCGAACGGGCAAAAAGCTCTGTCCGTTCGAGAAGAGGGATGCGAAATTCCGAGAATCCAAATAGCCCGAATATTCTTCGGGCCTCGCTCTCCACCAACTGCCACTTCTCAACCTCTCCGGGAAGAATATCTTTGAAGCCCCGGATTCCTTTGATTTGCAAAGCAAATTCCCCTTGTTTAAGAAAAGTCTTTTCCCGCGGAATACGCCGAGTATGTTGAAAAAAAGAAAAGCGCTATTCGCATAGCGAATCTCTTTGATCTTTATCTTGAAAAATTTACCAATAATTTGCTCTGATAATAGCCAACAAACCCTTGAAAGTCAAGGGAAAGCCATCCCTTGATCCCCTTCAATTTGCCAATTCATTTGTAAATTCAAAAAGATTAGCAAGAAAGAGACAGGAATTTGCTGAGTGCCGGCCAATCGGTGGGATTAACAAAGATTCAAGGAGTCAAGCCTTCTTGTGGTTCAGTTATGAGCTGGCAGACAGTATCCAAATCAAATCTATCCCATCTTTTATGAGCTATAAATTTTTTCCTTTAACCCAAAAAAAGGCGATTCACCACAGAGGGCACAGAGGAAAATTAAGATAAAACCAGGAAATAAACTCCTTTTCTCTGCTTTACTCTGTGCACTCGTTAACTGAAAACAACACAATATTCTATCTGACGAATTTATTACATGAGAACACAGAGAAAATATTGAGCTTATTTTGTTTTTTAACTATGAAATTATTCTCTGAGATCTCTGTGGTGTAAAAAAATCGCTCAATTTAGGTTTAAGAAAATTTCTAAAATTTTAGGATCAAATTGTTTGCCTTTGCCTTTCTCCATTTCTACCAGCGCATCTTCCCGCGACATCTCTCGACGATAGGGTCGTAAACTGCTCATGGCATCGATCGCCTCAACCAGAATCTTGACTGAATCCAAATGGGCTTTCTTCAGCATTCTATAAGCCCTGCGAAGGTCTGCTGTCCTTTCCTCAACCAATTCCTCCAGTTGTTGATCATGTTCTGCAACCACCTCTTCCAATCGTTTCTTTTCCAACGCTTTCTTGACGCTGAAAACCACAAGGTCTAAATCGAAAGGTTTTAGGATGAAATCATAGGCCCCCAAATGCAAAGCCTTCACCACCGTATCGATCTCCGCATAACCCGTCATCATGATCACCATCATGGGGGGACCCAGCGTCTTCACCTTCTTTAAAAGCTCAAGACCATCCATCTCGGGCATTTTGATGTCGGCAATCATCAAAGAAATATTTTCTTTATAAAAATGATGGAGCGCCTCTTTCCCATTATGGGCTAGTACGCAAGAATAACCTTCTTTGGAAAGTCTTTGGCCAAGAACCTCACAAGTCGCCACCTCATCATCAACAATGAGGATGCGGTCAGCCGTATGCTTTCGGAATGGTTTTTCCAAGTGAATCAACCTCCCTCGTTGCTGGAATAATTTTTTAAAATCTTATTCTACGACAAGAATCCGCGCGCCCTATTCAACCCTTCTTTTTTTCTTCTTTTGCTCCAAGGCCCTCCGCATACTTCCAAAAAACAAAACCCCATTCCTCTTCCCGCGAGTAATGGGGTCTCCTTCACTTGGCCCATTTTAGCTCCTCTAAAAAGGTGAGGGGGAGAAAGCCAAACTGTAAGTTGCCAATTTATGGATTTCTCAATGAATTTACTTTACCAAAAAGCTCCTAACGGATCAAGAATATTATTTTGTCTATTGCCAGAGGTAGCATTCTTGATTAGAAAATGTTATCCTTTTTAGGATTTTTCCATTCTTACTCGATTCTTTCTCTGCTATAAGGGACTTAAGCAGAATGAAAAAAAAGAAGCATTTCACCCCTGGCATCCTACCTCCCCAAGGAAATTTAAATCTTTCCTGGTGGTTTGCTTTCTTGCAAAACCAGCTCCTCCTGCACCAAGAGTCCTCTTCGGTTCGGATCCCTTCCTGGTTGAATTTGAGGAGCTGGGATTGCCCTGCGGAGACCAACACTATCTGGGTCAGTTCGACGGGCACTCTTGTTATGCCTTGGACCTCCCGGAAGGAACGGTGGCACCGGCAGGGATGGCCTTCGAAGGACTGCGCAAAGTATACGGGCGCTTGGATGAGGACCTTTTCTGGCTGGCCGCGCGGGCAGTGCAGATCAAGGAACCGCTAACTACCGCTTTAAGGCCCTAATCCCGGATGCCGCTGAACTCAACACTGCATTGAGGATCCCCAGTTCGTGGCCGATCTCGATGAATCGGCAACCCATATCAATATATTTTTTTGCCTCCTCTTCCCAGGGCTGCCCGATTCCAATCCCCACCGCTTTCTTATGTTTGGCCGCGGCTTCCACCGTTCTTTTTATGGCCTCCTGGACCTTGGGATGGTTTTTCTTGGTCGAACGAAAACCGAGGGACATACTATAATCCGAGGGGCCGAAGAGGCAGTAGTCCAGCCCCTCGATGGCGAAAATTTTATCCAAATCGGAGACCACCTGCTCATTCTCCACCATGATCCCCACCATCAACTGGGTGTCGCTCCAGTCCGCAAAGTTCTCGCCCCCTCGGGTTCCCCACCCCCCGGAAAAAGAAAAGCTGCTCATTCCCCGGTGGCCTCTGGGGGCAAATTTCGAGGCCTTGACCACGGCCAGAGCTTCTTCGTAGTTGGCAATGTCCGAAACCAGGATCGCCCCTGCCCCTGCCTGGAAGGCTTTGGAGACAAGGTAGGGGTCTCCTTTCTCCACCCGGATCATGGGGGTGATCCCGGACAGCGCCGCCGCCCTCATCATATTCTCCATCCCCTCGTCCCTCCGCCAGGAATACTCGTTGTCGATCCGGCAGAAGTCCAAGCCACTGTAGCCGGCGACCTCCACTGCGGCTGCGCTGTAAGAGTCAAGGCAGGTTCCCACGGCGATTTTTCCCTCTTCCAAGACTTTTCTAAACCTATTCACTCTTTCCATTTTTCTCCTCCTTTATTAACGTAGAAAATCGCAAAGCGTATAGCGCATAGTGTAAATAAAAAAAAGAGAACGAGCAGGCCGGCAGTACCTCCGCCCACGCGTCGTAACTCAATCGCTGCGCCAGGCGCTGCCATCCCTCCCGGCCACCCCTTGTACGGTTGTATCTAAATTTAGCCGCGCAAGAATCATTTGGATTCCAAAATTTCCGGGTTGGCCAGAGATTTCTTATCGGGTCTTCTCCCTTCCAGGATCGTCATAACATTTTGGGCCGCCTCGATTCCCATGCGCGCGAAGGCCTCTTCGGTCGCTGCGGCGATGTGCGGAGTCAAAACCACTTTTCCCGCTTCACTAAGGCGCCGCAGATCTTCGGGAGGCTCTTTCCGAAACGTATCGATCCCCGCTCCGGCGATTTTTCCTTCCTGGAGGGCGGCAATAAGCGCTTCTTCGTCCACCACCTCTCCTCGAGCCGTGTTGATCAGCCACACGCTTTTTTTCATAATTCCCAGTTCTCTCTTCCCGATTAAATTCCGGGTTTGCTCGGTGAGCGGACAATGAAGGCTCACGATATCCGCCGCTTTCAGCAGTTCATCCAACTGTGAGACAAGGGTGACCATCGGCGGAAGACCGCTTTCCGGGAGAAAAGGGTCAAAGACTACGACCTTCATCTGCAACGGCGCGACTAATTCATGAACGCGACGCCCGATTCGGCCAAACCCTATGAGTCCCAAAGTTTTCCGATAAAGTTCCACCCCCCGGTATTGGGTTTTATCCCAAAAACCTTGGTGCATCCGGCTATCCAGCCTGGGGATGTCTTTGGCGAGGGCAAACATCAAACCAAGAGTGTGTTCCGCCACTGACTCGTAATTGGCCGTCGCGGTAGTCATGACCGGAATTCTTAAGGCGGTGGCGGTTTGGACATCGATATTGTCAAATCCGGCCCCGTGCTTGGCGATAACCTTCAGATCAGGGGATGCCTTGACGACCTCTGCCGGAACTTTCCCTGTCCGGAGAATCAAGGCGTGTGCCTTCTCTTCCCTCAGCTTTTGAGCCAAAATAGAAGGCTGGGGATAAGGTCCGGTAAAGACCACCCTGCATTTCTCCGATAGAATTTTCATCGCCTCCGGCGCGAGATTGTCTCCGGTAATCACCACTATAAAAAAAGGCTTGTCATCATTCATTTACAACCTCGGGATTTCGTAATCGTATTTCCCCTGAGAAAGACCTTCGAGGTTCTCAAAAACCTTCGCTTCCAAAGGGATGCCATTTTTTCGCCTGATTTCTTCCATCTGGGCCTCCGGTTCTCCCGGAATTAAGATGGGTCTTTCCGGATCTATTCGCTTAGCCTGGCGAAGCTCCTGAAACACTTGTTTCACCCGGCCGGAAAAAGCCTCCCAGGTCATGAATCGCAAAAGGTCAATAACCATAAAAAAGTGTCCAATATGCTGCGGTTCTTCCCACTGCTGGACCAGAGATTTTACCCCCGTACCAAACCCAGCTCCGGTGAGCACTCCACTGAGAATGTCCAACGCCACTGCCAGGCCATAGCCCTTGTGTTGGCCGATGGGAAGAACGTACCCTTTGAGGCCTTCCAGGGGGTCGGTAGTCGGCCTACCCGCTGCATCCAGAGCCCAACCTTGGGGAATCTTTTCTTTCCTTTCCGCCATTTGTCTCATTCTCCCCCGGGCAGAAACGGACATGGCGATATCCAGTACGAAAGTTGTTTCCCCCTCGCAGGGAACGCCGATGGCTAAAGGATTGTTACCGACCAGGCTCCCCAGGCCACCCCAAGGGGGCATCGCCGGGAAGGCATTGGTACCCACAATCCCGATCATTTTTTCCCTACAGGCCATGAGGGCATAAGGCGCGGCCGCGCCAAAGTGGTGGCTTTCCCTGCAACCCACAAAAGAAATACCTGATTCCTTGGCGAGAGTGATTGCTTCCTTCATCCCTCTTGCAGCCACCACAGGGCCTAAGCCATTATCTCCCGAAACGATTTTAACAGCAGGACCCAAAGACTGAAGATCGATTTTCGGTTTCGGGTTCATCAATCCCTTGCGTATCCGGGGAACATACATCAATAATCTCTGGATCCCATGGGTATCCACCCCCCGCAAATCGGCACAGAGCAAGACCTCCACGGTTATCTCAGCGTCCTCCCGCGGGACCCCGACAATTTCCAAGGCCTTAACGCCGATTTTAAAAAGTTTCTCATAAGAAACTAAACATTCATAGACCCCTTTTTCCTGGCCCATATTCTCAATCCTCTAAAGAACTCATTCCTTCAAAAAATTTGGAATCACTGATCCTTTTTTCCGACACCCATAAATGGCATATACCTGAAACTCTTCAAGAATATATGACCTATTTGAACTTTAAGAATGAATGTCTGCATACCACCATGGTGGTATGCTGTCAAGAATAAAAAGGAGATTTTTAAAACCCCCTTTTCTGTCACTCCGCGAAAGCGGGAGTCCACAAAAGCCTTGAAAATACTGGATTCTTGCTTCCGTAGAAATGACAAACTTATATCTCATAGGGCTTTTTCAGAGATTTTAAAGGAGGGGTTATAATAGATGTAGGTCAGAAAACCTTTTTATCGCCGAGGAAGGTTTGAATTTGTAAATCTTTCCCTTTCGTCGTAAAGGTGACCGCGCCATCCCGATCTGAAAGAAACGCTTTCACCCCCAAATCCTCATACCTTTTTAAGACGATGGGATGGGGCAAGCGATGCCTGCCCCCTACCTTTACCGTAAAAAAGGCATACTTGGGCCGAACGCTCTCCACGAACTCCGGAGTACTGGACGTCTTGCTGCCATGATGGGGTGCTTTTATAACAGTACTCTGAAGATTTGGATTGGCTCGCCGGATTTCTTCTTCCGCCGCAGCTTCCACGTCCCCGCAAAAAAGAAAGCTCACTTCACCGAAGGTGAGGCGTAAGACCAATGATGCATCATTCCCCCAAAAGATTGACGTTTCTTTCCTGCCAAGAGGGGGATGAAGAAATTCTACCTGCACACCATTAACTTCCAGGGGGGAACTTCCCTGCCCCAACCTCTGTAAGCGCCCACCAGCAGCGGTTAGAAACTTTTCGGCCAAGGAATCATCTGCCGCTTTTTCCCCATTATGCCAAACTTCCCGAACTTTAAAATTTTCCAAAAGGAAGAGGAGTCCCTGCAGGTGGTCAGGATGGTAGTGAGTACTGACTAAATAATCAATGGCTTTATTTTTCATCTTCCATAAATAGGGAGCCACGATGTGCTCTCCTGGGTCAAAGCTGCCATCGGGAGATCCTCCGCCGTCAATCACCATTACCTTGCCTTGCGGAAAGCGGACAATGGCCGCGTCCCCCTGCCCCACATCCAGGAAAGTAACCGCGAGCTCCTGGCCCTGGGAGACGGCATAATATCCATAAGCCTGGAGGCTCACGAAGATCGCCAACAGGCCAATCAATCCGTGGAGGGCTCGTTTCCAGCGTTTCAGGTTGGCGGCAAAGATGAGCATCCCGTAAAGGAGAAACAGTTCCGGAAAAGTGGGCGTACTGACTCTCCTCGAAGCCAGCGGGATGCGGCTGAAAAAATCGACCAGCAAAAGGGAGATGTCCAATAGAAAGACATTCAAGGTTGTTAAGATTTTAGCCAGGGGAACGGAGACGAAGACCAAAAAAGCGGTCCACAGGCTGAGAAGAGTGTTGACCAATCCCATCAGGGGAACAAGGAGAAGGTTAGAAAAAAAACCCACCAAGGAGACCCGGTTGAAATAGTACCCCACCAAAGGACCGGTTCCCAGAATGGCGGCCGTCGAAGTGAGGAGGCTGGCGCCGAGGTAAAATAACAGCTTTATTTTCCAGCGCGGCTGTTCCTCCACCCAGCTCTTTAACGGCCAACTCTTAAAAGGAGAGAAATACTCCATAAAGCGAGGGATCAAGTAAAGGATGGCCAGAACAGCAAGAAAAGAAAGCTGGAAGGAAACATTAAAGAGAGCGGCTGGGGTAACGATTAAAATCAAGAAAGCGGCCAGGAAAAGCGCGTCGTAAAGATCCTTCTCCCGATCTAAGAGCAGGGCGAGGAGGAAAGAGAGCATCATGATTGTCGACCTCACTGCAGCTACGCCCAGACCCGCGATGAAAGTATAAAAAATCACAGGAACAACGGCCACTAAGGCTGAAGTTTTACTCAAAGGCAGGCGCAGAAGCATCGCCGGAAAGAGTTTTAAGATCCAGCGCGTCACCCCGAAGAAGAATGCCGCTACGAGGGCCACGTGCAAGCCGGAGATGGAGAGAATATGGGTCACCCCGGCGACGATAAATTTTTCATTCGTCTCCCGTTCAATATCCCCCCTTTCTCCCAGGACTAAGGCTTTGATGATTCCCCGGGAATGAGGCGGAGCGTTTACGTCCAAAAATTTTCGAATTTTCTCCCGGCCGCTCTCGATAAAATGAAAGAAAGCACTGCCCATCCTTTCCTGCATCCGAACAACTTCATTGGAATGATTAACATAAGCGGTCACCCACACATCCTGGAAGGCTAAAAACCTTCGGTAATCAAACGCCCCCGGGTTGGTCGCCGGTCGCGGCAGATAAAGTTTAGAGATAAACCGCACGCGGTCTCCGTAATTCCAATCGCCACTCCGATCTCTCACCGTGAGTAAAAGATTTCCCGTCACCGGGAAATGGCCCTCGGCCAGGTAGATCTTCTCGGCTCGCACGTAAAGCCGGGTCTTCTCTTGGACCGGCTCGGGGGGTCGGTAGAGAACCCCTTCGAGATGGTATCGTCTATCTCCGGCAAAATGGATAAGATGGTGGGAGGGAAAATCGGGATAAAGGACGCGCCCAATGTACAAAAGCCCCAAAAAGGCAAAGATCAATGGCGATAGAACGAGGGCAGCTTTTTTCCTTTTGCTGAAGAGTAAAATCAAGAGGGCTATGCTCGCGCCCATGATCCCGGCCATCGCCAGATAAAAGGGAAGTTGAAAATAGTTCCCGGCGATGATGCCGAAAATGTAAGCAAAAAGTATCAGCGGCAGGGGCCTTTTCATTGCCTTAAAATAAAAGAAATAAGGTCAGGGGTCAATAGGTTATAGACCCTTGCTCACCCCCAGTTTTTTCTCTTGGACATTGGCCGAGAGGGAGCAGGGTGCTTCTCCCCCCCTCATCCTCGGAGAAATCAGCGCCTCATAGTTCCAAGCGGATTGGACTGGCCCCCGGGGCATGGGCACCCTTTGCATTTACGCCGAACCTTTTCGCCTCCGACATTGGTCACCCACCCGTGCCTGAAAGGTTACCCCTCAAATTCTGCCATAAGAAATAGGGATTAAAATCCCTTTTGAAGTCAATATATTAGAGGATGTTTTAAGTTTTTTGAAAAAAAAGCTTGACATCCTCTTTTTTTCATGGTTTAATCCTATATGTAATAAATATTATTGTATGTAGGATAAGGGAAGCC
>JAHJQK010000055.1 GCA_018819135.1 Pseudomonadota bacterium
CCTTCTTATCAACCAAGAAGGGGCTTTTTTATTTCCAAAAGAGAGGAGGTGGAAGCGATGGATCGGGAAAGCAATATGGGCGAAGAAGATATGGAGATGCGTAATTTTTTCAAATCAACCAGGAAAATCCATCCTTCTCTCCAACGGGCTCCAGGTTAGCATTCAAACCGGAGAATAAGGCCGCAGAAGGCTTGGCGGTAAAATATTGAGAGGGGAGGGAAAGAAAGGAGCAGGAAAGAATGAATCCGCACAAGGTTAATAAAACCATTGCTGAGATCAACGAGAAGATACGGAAAGGCAAGGCTGTTGTAGTCACGGCGGAAGAAATCATCGATATCGTCGAGGAGAAAGGAGTAGTAAAGGCAGCCTTGGAAGTGGATGTGGTTACCACGGGAACTTTCGGGCCAATGTGTTCTTCGGGCGCTTTCATGAACTTCGGCCACACCCAGCCGCGCATCAAGGCGGCGAAGGCTTGGTTGAATGATGTCCCAGTTTTTGCGGGTTTGGCGGCAGTAGATATTTATATTGGAGTGACCGAACCTGCGGAAGATGATCCTTTGAATAAAGTTTTCCCCGGGGAATTTAAATATGGAGGAGGGCACGTTATTCAAGACCTGGTGGCTGGCAAAACAGTGACCCTCCGGGCCGATTCCTACGGCACGGATTGCTACCCGAGAAAGAAACTGGAAAAAGAGATTACCCTGAAGACGGTCCAGGAGGCTTTTCTCTTCAACCCCCGCAATGCCTACCAGAATTATAACTGTGCCGTCAACTTATCCAACAAGACGATCTACACCTATATGGGAGTTTTACGCCCGGAGGGGGGAAATGCCAACTATTGCAGCGCCGGGCAGTTAAGCCCCCTCTTAAATGACCCGCTTTACAAAACCATCGGGATTGGTTCGAGGATCTTTCTCGGCGGGGGACAGGGGTTCATCGTCTGGCGGGGCACGCAGCATAATCCCAATGTAAAAAGGAGTGCGAACCAGGTACCCAGAACGCCAGCCGGGACGCTTTCCGTACTGGGGGACCTCAAAGAGATGAGCCCGGAATGGTTGGTAGGGGCCAGTTTTCAAGGGTATGGGTGTACATTGATCCCGGGATTGGGCGTTCCCATCCCCATCCTGAATGAAGAAATCGCCCAATACACGGCGGTGAAGGATGAAGACATCTACACCCAAATCGTAGATTACAGCAAGGATTATCCCGAAGGGGGCCCCACCCAAAGCTTGGGGGAAGTGAACTACAAGCAGCTCAAGAGCGGAAGGATTAAATTTAACGGGAAGGAAATTCCCACCACTCCGCTGTCCAGTTATTCCAAGGCGAAGAAAATTGCTGAAATCCTGAAAGATTGGATCCAGAAGGGAAAATTCTTTTTAGGCGAGCCCCAGCAAGGGCTTCCATCGGTCAGCCAAAGTAAAACTTAAGACGCAAGGCGTAAGGCGCAAGACGTGAGGCGTAAGGCTTAACGTGGGAGGTGGTATTCTTTCATCACCCACGACTTACGCCTTACGGTCTTTAGGTATGCAGTTCAATGATGTCTCCGTCTTTGAGCACATAATCGCGCTGAACCATCTGCCCATTATATTTTTCCTTGCCCCAGAGGCGGGCGAATTTTAATCTTTGAGTAAAGTCTTTGTGAATTTGAGCGGCAAAATCAAGGATTGTGCTTCCTTGAGGCAGGATTACCGGGTCTTGTAAATCCGCGGGCTTGCCTGGAGCTTTGGTGTAGGCGCGGACCGTATCCAAGATGCCAAAGATATCTTTTTTCAGCTCATCCAGATTGAGGTTTTCCTTGGCGGAGATGCACAAGAGGGGGTAAATTGCTGAAAATTCTTCCAACAGCTTTCGGCAATGCGCCTGAGCAACCTGAAGGTCGGCCTTGTTGCCGGCGAAGACAGCCCTTTTGTAAAAAAGGCCCAACTCGGTCTTTTTTTCTTCCCCTTTCTTTAGAATCCTGATCCTACGGCGGTCCAGTTCTTCGAGGACAAGTTCGATCTGGGTGCGGCAGTCTTCGGTCAAATCCAGGACGATCACCAGAGCATCGGCGCTGCGGATGAGGTTGAAAAGGCCCGACTCAGCGTATTCGTCCATTAATGGGGGAGTGTCCACCATTTGAATTTGGATGTTCTCGAATTTCATCATCCCCGGTAAGGGCAGACGGGTAGTGAAAGGGTAGTCGGCAATGATCGGAAGGGCGTTGGTTAATGAAGCCAAAATTTGAGATTTGCCCCCGTTGGGCAACCCCACCAATAAGACCTGCGCTGCTCCCTCTTTTCTGACGACGAAAGGGTCGATTTGCCGGGAAGTCGAAGGGCGACGTTTCGCTTCTTCTTTATGTTGGGAAAGGCGTTTGCGCAGCTGGGCGATAAGCTTATCCGTCCCTTTATGATGGGGGATGATCGCCAGCATCTCCTCCAAGGCCAGGACCTTTTCTTCGTTGGTCCTCGCCCGGCGGTAACGTTCTTCGGCTTCCTTATATTGAGGCGGGAGGTTGGCAGGCATAAGGCCTCTTAGAGCCGGATATTTTATGCTATATTACAACAAGCAGAGAGAAGACTCAAGAGAGGAGAGGGATAAATGAAACGGATCGATTGTCGGGGACTGGCTTGCCCCCAGCCCGTCATGGAAACGAAAAAAGCCTTGGAAGAGCAGGATGCCGGAGAAGTTGTAGTTCTGCTGGATAACGCGGGTTCAAAAGAAAATGTGCGCCGGTTTGCTGAAAGCCAAGGGTGTCGAGTGAGCGTAGCCGAAGAAAAAGGCACATTTTTTTTGACCATTCAAAAAGGCGGACTGAATAGATCCGAAAAAGCCGAAGCGAAACAGGGCCAGGTTGTCACCGATTTGGCCATTTTCATTGATTCTGATTCTCTGGGCCGAGGTTCAGAAGAGTTAGGAAAAATTCTGATGCGGTCCTTCCTGCAAACGTTAGAGCAATCAGAAACCAACCTGAAGAAAATTATTTTCGTGAATAACGGTGTAAAACTGGTCTGTGCGGGGTCCGAAGTTCTGGAGGATCTACTGGAACTCAACGCGAAAGGGGTGGAGATCCTATGCTGCGGGACTTGTTTGGATTATTTCGGAATAAAAAAGGATCTGCAAGTGGGGAAAGTCTCGAATATGTATGAAATCCTAACCTCACTAATCCAAGCAGGGAAGGTAATTAAGGTGTAGAGCCCAAATCATTAGACATAGCCGAAAAGTTCCGAATTTCAGGTTGGGAGTTTTAAATTTATTGTATAGGAAATTCCTTTTTGGACACGGATGTACACAGCGCGGCATAGCCGCAACCAAAAGAAATCACCCCCTCCCACCCCTCCCCCCTCGAGGGGGAGGGATAGGGTGGGGGGGATTGCTTAACAAAATTTCAAGAATTTGAACGTTAGTAGTACAGATTATCGGGATAAAATAAAAAGAAATAATTATCTTCGGTTATCTGCGAAAATCTGTGTCCCAATAAATTTTATTAAAGCCATTAAAAGGGATGAGATCGAGATGAATGTGACCGCTTTCCGAGC
>JAHJQK010000056.1 GCA_018819135.1 Pseudomonadota bacterium
ATTCTTTACTAAACAGGGAAACACCCAATAAATCGGTTAATTCAATTTCATTAATCCGTTCCCCGGCTAAGGCTTTTTCGATAATCCGCTCAATCATCCTATCAATCTCCTTCGACCTTGCTTACATTAAAATCTCTCTTTGCCCATATCCCGCTGAATATTTTTCTCAATATTTTTTCATCTACCTGGGCCATTAACTGCTCATCGTAATACCATTCCTCTTCCCGGTTCTTCTGGAAAGGTTTTTTTTGGGTTTCTTTTTTACCAACCCGGTAAGGATGCCTCGCTGGTCTTAGGGGTTACCCATGATTACAGGTCTTTTGGGATCCCAGCTCCATTCATAAAAACTGCCGTCATAGTTTCTCCTTTGGTCGAAACCCACCAGATAGGCCATAAAAAACCCCATGCTGGAACGCCACCCGGTTCCGCAATAAAAAACAGGCTCTTTCCCTGAAATAATTCCAAGTTTTCCCCAAAGTTCCTGAATTTCCGTATAGCTGCGAAAAGTATTGTCGTTCAAATCCACTAACGTATCCCAATCCCCCATCCAGACGGCTCCCGGTATTGCCCCTTTCTTACTGAAAAAAGGATAGGGACAGATCTTGCCCTCGTTTTCCTCCTTTTTACGGACATCCACCAGAATCCCTTCACGATTTTTCCCTTTAGAAATGGCTTCAACATAGTCCGTCGTGGCCAGATATTCCGGGTGTTTGGGCTCCTTGGCTCCAAAACCGGCAACCGGTTTACGGGGAGAAGGACTGGAGGAAACCGGGTAGCCGGCGGACAACCAGGCGGTAAAACCGCCGTTCAAAATCCGGACGTCTTCCACACCGGCAACCATCAGGGCCCAAGCTACCCGGGAAGCCGTCATGGGGATAATTTTCCCATTTCCATATACAATAACCGTTGTATCCCTGGTAATTCCCAGTTTCGCCAGGGCTTCCTGAAACCGATCTATCGGCATCAAGTTTCCTTCGTTCGGATGACTGTACTTGGGGTAGTATTTATCGGTATCATCTTCATTCTCGATATAACAGGGATGAATGGTAATGGCCCCGGGGATAAACCCGGATTCCTTGGTGCTGCCGGGCATGGAGATGGAAAATCCGGTATAGCGGGTTTCCAGAATCACATAGCCTTTGCCGGAATAGGTAGGTGGGTTCTTCCCATCGATCAAATCCTTCACCCATTGGGCATTGACCAGCTTTTCATAATGGACCATCCTTTCCAATGGTTTCGCGGGGTCCGAGGTCCATTCGCTTTTGAAATCCTCATAAATGGACAATTGTTTATATCCCATTAACCGTAATCCTAAATAAACCGTTCCACTCCGGACGCCGTTGTCGGAATACAAAATCACCTTCCGGGTGGGAGTTATACCCCGAGGATCGAGGAGGTTTTTAAGGGCTTCGGAGTCCGACATGGTTTTGTCTTGTTTAAGAAACCAGGAGTAAGGTATATGCACCGATCCAGGCATATGGCCCCCACGGGTCTCACCGCGTAACGCCCAACCGTTATATTCCTCATCACTGCGCGTATCGAGGATAAAACCTTCGGCCTCCCCCTGTGGGACGGAAAGAGTACTCGTTTCAGTCCGAAGTTCGGCCTTTGAGGCGGCCTGAAAGGTTACGGGCGGGAATTGAGGGATGTTTTTTTCAACCGGTCTTTTTTCCACCACCCATTTGTCCCATCCGCCATTGGCCACTTGTACTTCTGGACAACCCAAATATTCCAAGAGCCAGAAAAACCAGCCTGCTGCTCCGTCTGACTTTTCGGCATCATCATAAATGATGATTTTATTATTACGTTGAAGGCCCAGTGCCCCGAGACGTTTTTCCAAGTCCTTAACAGGAAGGGTTTTCCCATTTGATTTGAGATTTTGAACGGTGACATGTACAGCCCCAGGAATATGCGCCGTCTCGTATCCTGCGTTCCGAACGTCTAAAATAAACAGGTTTTTCATTCGTAAATTATCTTGAAGCCAGGTGGTGGAGACCAAAAGTTCGGGCTGAGGATAATTCATGGTGGTTTTTAAGTTTCCGGGACCAAAAAGTCCGGTACAACCGGCCGCGAATAATAAACCGACTAATAGAAAAACAGATAACCCGCTAAAACGTTTCATTTTTAATCCTTTCATTCCTTCAGATTTTTACAAACGCCTCATTTGTAGAGGCCACCGAAAATTTTACGGGGTGTTTTATCGTCGATTTGCTCCATCAAGAGATCGTCATAAGCCTCTTCCATATCTTCATCCAAAGGAGCCGCTTCCTGCCCTTTTTCCGATTCGGCCGACCGGATGGGCAAGGTAGTGCCATTTTCCTTGGCCGCCCAGTTGTGGCGGCCGCTGAAATGGTCTATCCATTTCTGGCATTCGTCGTGATCTCCGATATAAGAGAGAAACAGCGTTTCCCCCCGGCGGAAACAGATGGCTCGAAAACCATCCCCCAAGTCATATTTGATACAGCCCTCGATCCGCTTCTCTCCCCAGCCGGTCAACTTCCAGACTTTTTTTAAGTCGGGTGGTCCGTTTCGGGTCAAGGCCGCCAAGAGTTCGTGGGCTTTCTTGGCGGTTGTTACCCCTTTCCCTCCTTGTTTCCAGAGGGATTCAAGTTCTCTTTCAAATCTTCTTTCCATATGAACAAATCGGATCATTTTTTTACCGTCACAGGAGGTCTCATCGATAAGAAAATCAGAAAAGCTGATATAGGGACACGTGTCCGTGAGGGCATAGCCATAGCTGGACTTAATCGGTGGGCAGAGGTTTGCTGGCAAGATCGTTTCCGCATCGCGTAAGAAGGCTACTTTCTTTTAATCGTTCAAAAAGGGCTATGCTTTTCGGTCTCAATGCGCTGCTCCTTATCCTCTATTTTGAATTTCAACCTCTTATCATCTGCAGAAAAGCCTCTATCCGGGTGCGCAGGGTTCAAGATCGGTCGGGGAATAATCCGTCTCCGGGTCCAACCAAAACACTCCACCGGGAAAAAAGCGGGGTCTAATTTCACACCCGGCTCACAGGATTGCCATCAGCATCTATTTTTTTATCGGGAGAACATGGATCGCTTTAATTATCAACTGAACCTCATCTCCCACCTTCATTTTGAGATCATCCACTGATTCGGTAGTCAGCACTGAAGCCATTTCAACCGGAGAAGTCACTTCGAATTTCACAAGAGACATCACATCTCCCTTTTTGACCGATTTCACTCTGCCTTTGATCTGGTTCCTTGCTCCGTATTTCATAAAATCCTCCTTGATAAAAATTTATCAAATCCGAATTATTTAGTCTTTACCATTTCAACAAAGGCTTCAATCCTTGTTTTAAGCTGTTCCACATCCTCCATGCTATAGTCGGTCTCAATGGATAACATGGGTATAGTTGCTTTTTGCATGGCTTTATTAACTTTATAAGCCTCAATGCCGTAGGGCTGGCAAAAGGACAAGGCATAATGGATGACCCCGTTGACCTTCAGTTCATTGGCAAGGCTCACAATGTTATTCAGGCGTTCGTTGTTGGGAGTAAAACAGGCACAATCGATTTTCATATACCGATCAACTATAGCTTCCAGCATTTCTTCAAGGGAAGTCCCCGATTCATCCGTCAGGTCTCTTGTGTTGCGCGTCCCTATGCAGGATTCTTCCCCGACGATAACCGCTCCGGAAGACTCGATCACGTAAGGCAGTTTCCAATTAGGAACGGCCATGGGACATCCGGAAAGCATGAAGCGGGGCGTTTCTTCAGGAGCAATTCCTTTACCGGTTTTTATGCGTTCCTCCAATTGATCACAAAGTTCATTGATCTTGGAAGTAAAACGGATGGGATCATCATAGAAACTCACCTGGTTGATCAGGAGGGCATCGCGCCCTGATATGGGAGCAGGAATGGCGGCCCTCAGACGATTCAGCCTTTGCAGAGCCTTCCGGCGATTATTTACAATCCGGATGGCTTCACTCAGTTTAGGCGCAGTGATCTCATTTCCGGTAACCTCTTCGACTTTTTTCTTGAAACGAAG
>JAHJQK010000057.1 GCA_018819135.1 Pseudomonadota bacterium
CAGAGATCACAGAGCTATAACCAAAATCTTTAGAACAAAAAACAACTTAGGACACGGATGAATACGGATAAACACAGATAAAAAATTTTAGAAAATAATCTTAACAGAATTTTCAGAAATTGAACGTTAGTAGTACAGAGACCACAGAGTTATTATGCTTAAAAAATATCAAGGGGCCAAAAACGATATTGAAGAATTGAAAATTTGTCAGAAAATAATTTTTCTTGATTTTTCTCTCAGACCTCTGTGCTCTCTGTGGCCAAGGTATCAGATATGAACGAAGCGCAGGCCCAAGCGAAAATCGAAAAACTCCGGGAAGAGATCAACTTCCACAATTACCGGTACTACGTACTCGACAACCCGGTCATTTCCGATGCCGAATATGATCAGCTCATGCGTGAGCTGGAAAACCTGGAGCAACAATTTCCTGATTTTGTCACCCCAACCTCCCCCACCCAAAGAGTCGGGGCGCCTCCTTTGGAAAAATTCGAGGAAATCCGGCACACCCTGCCTATGCTCAGCCTGGCTAACGCTTTCGAAGAAGAGGAAGTTAAGGAATTTGACAGCCGGGTGAAGCGCTTCCTCGAAACCTCCCACGACATCGAATACTGCGCCGAATTAAAAATGGATGGCGTGGCTGTTGAACTTATTTATGAAAACGGCCATTTTACCACTGGCTCTACCCGGGGTGATGGATTCGTAGGCGAAAACGTTACTCAGAATCTGAAGACCGTCAGAACCATTCCCCTCACTTTGATTCCTGGCCCAGGAGAATCTTTACCCTCCAGGCTGGAGGCCAGGGGGGAAGTCTACCTGCCTATTAAAGCCTTTGAAGCATTAAATCGCCAAAGGGAAAAAAGTGGAGAATCCCTCTTCGCCAATCCGCGTAACGCAGCAGCTGGTTCCTTGCGCCAGTTGGACTCATCGATTACCTCCCAACGCCCTCTGGATTTTTTCTGTTACGGGATGGGCCAGCTCTCCGGTCAAACTTTTGCGACCCAATGGGAACTACTTGAAGCCCTTCTGCACTGGGGGTTCAAAGTGAACCCCCACCGCAAGCAATGCCGAAAAATCGAAGCAGTTCTTGAATATTTTTTGGAAGTGGATGAACTCCGGGATAAACTTCCATACGAGATTGATGGAGTGGTCATTAAGGTGAATTCCCTCCGCCTCCAGGAAACTTTGGGAAACATTGCTCGCAGCCCACGGTGGGCTTTGGCTTTCAAGTTTAAACCGAAACAGGTCACCACTAAGATTCGCGACATCATCGTCAATGTGGGAAGAACGGGCGCCCTAACCCCAACCGCCATCATGGACCCCGTGCGAGTCGGTGGCGTCGAAATCAGCCGGGCCACGCTGCACAATCAGGATGAGATCGATAAAAAAGATGTGCGCATCGGAGATACGGTGGTCATTCAACGGGCTGGAGACGTCATCCCCGAGGTGGTCCGGGTCGTTTTCGAAAAACGGACGGGTAAAGAAAAAAAATTCCGTATTCCTAATCAATGTCCGGTTTGCGGATCCGACGTGGAAAAACCCAGGGGAAAAAAAGAGATGGCCGTGGTCCGCTGCACCGGCATTGCCTGCCCGGCCAAGCTCAAGGAAACCATCGTTCATTTTGCCTCCCGAGATGCCCTGAACATCGAGGGCCTGGGGGAAAAAATTATTGAACAGCTGGTTGATAAAGGCCGGGTCAAAGATTATGCCGACCTTTATGCCCTCACCCTAAAAGACCTCCTTACTCTGGAGAGAATGGGTGAGAAATTGGGGGAAAATATTTTAACTGCCATTCAAAACAGTAAAAAAACATCTTTGGAACGTCTTATATATGCCCTGGGTATCCTGCACGTTGGAGAGCATATCGCCAAACTTTTAGCCCGGGAGTTCCCTACCTTAGAAAAACTCTCCCGGGCCTCCTGGAAAAAGCTCAAGACGATTCATGGGATCGGAGATGAAATTGCTACCTCGATTGTTCAATTTTTCCAGCAGAAGGACAACCAAAAAGTTATCCAGAAGCTCAAAGAATCAGGGGTGGAATATCCTTCTCGGCCTCTTCCGGTGCAACCGATTCTCCGCAAGCTGGAGGGCAAAACTTTTGTCTTGACCGGTTCGCTGAAATCTTTAAGCCGGAGCGAGGCTGAATCCAAAGTCGAATCTTTAGGCGGGCGGCCTTCTTCGTCCGTGAGTAAGAAAACGGATTTTGTGGTAGTGGGAGAAGATCCGGGATCAAAATACGAGAAGGCCAAGACTCTCGGGGTAAAGATCCTCACCGAAGACGAATTTTTAAGGATGTTAGCTCCGGACGATGGGTGAAACGATGGCCAAAAATCGAGCCAAGCTTATCATTAAAGGGATTGTCCAAGGGGTGAATTTCCGATACTACACCCAGCGCGAAGCTAAAAAATATAATCTTACGGGATGGGTCCGTAACCTTCCCGACGGGTCCGTGGCAGCCATCTGCGAAGGAGAAGAGGAAAACGTGGAGGCCATGATTCAGTGGTGCCGCCACGGGCCTCCTTCCGCTCATGTTACCGAATCGATCGTCCAGATGGAAGAATTCCGGGGCGAATTCCAATCCTTCTCCATATTGTTCTAACGGCGTAACCGAGGACTGTTTTTTTCCTTGGACTAAAATTTTTTATGACTGCCTTCACCCTATTGATCGTCTGTCTTATTGCGCAAATTTTAATTGCGGCCTGGCTGGGAATTTATTTTTTAAGGCGCCATCTACAACAGAAACGGCGTAAAGAAGAGGTCGACCGCCGCCCTGAGGATACATCTTCAAATAGCTCTCACTAAATTGGTTATTATACTTCGGCCTGCTTTTTCTCTGCGACGGTTTTTTTCTCCTCTTTCTTCTTCTCTTCTCTCTGCTGAATTCTTTCTTTTTTTCCCTTTTCCTTTTTCTTTTTTTTCTTCGGTGCTGGGCCTTTTCCCTCCAGCTCCGCGATGGACCTTACCACAATTTTCCCCGGGTGCCGGGGAAAGTCCACCCTCAAATAAACCTTCTTCGGAAAAATTTTAACGACCAGGCCCTCTTTTTCTTCGCCACCGAATTGGAATTTCACCCGCTCGCCGACATTCATTCTCCCCCCTCCTCCGATGTTCCTTTTAATTCATTGGGACGCCGATTTCCGCAGGCAACCGCAGAAAAAAATGAAGTCCTTCAAATTTCGCCGGGGCACGAAAGGTTCTAAATTTTTAAAAGAACACTTCCCAGATTGTTTTTTTAAGCCGAATTTTCTGCGTTTATCTGCGTCCCCTGCCCCTGAAATTCCTACTTGATAAAGTAAATATTTACATACCATTTTCATCTCCGTAGAGCAAGGGAAAAATGCCATGGGGGATCGCAAAATTCCCTTGCTTTCTCATGGCTTCTGATTATAAAATTGCGCCAGGAGTAAACGGCAAAATGGAAGATAACGACCTCATTCAGAAAGAACGTGACCGGCAGATTATGGAAATCGTTCGCCACTTCCTCTTAACGGTGGTGACTTTTCGCCAGCAATACCAGAACTATAAACTGGGATCCCTCCAATTTGCCGACTTGGCCAAACTCGTCGACGACCGGGGTCAAAGCCTCCTTTATGCCCTCAAGGAACTTTCCCATGCTTTGTACCGCCGTAGCTCTGCAATCATTTCCGAAAAAGAACAGATCTTTGACTTAACCATCGGTTCCATCTTTCACTTGGCTATGAAGATACGGGAAGACCTTTATCAACTCGAAATTTACGGCCCGAAATATCGGGCCTTGATCGAGAAGGGAAATTACCCTCCCCAACAGGAAAACTTAGTCCGCCAGTTTCAAGGAATCCTTTCCCGGGCTGAAAAGAGTTTTCAGGAAGGGATGGAAGAAATCGCTGTTTTAACGAAAGATGTCTTTCGCCAATTTAAAGAACTCCTTTTCGAGTACAGGGAGAACGGTCTCCTTATCCGTTTTTTTCTGGAAGAAACGAACCTCTTGCAGGAAGTGAAGGGAAAAGATGCTTTGAAAAAACTTTTTCGAACCCTATATGGCCCCGATGAGGCTCAACCTTATCGCCTGGCCGGGGAATCCTATTTCCGGAGTGCTTTCTACAACAAGGCGATACAAACCTTCTCCCAGGCCCTGGAAATAAGTCCAGGGGACGAAAGCCTTCAATTTAAGATCAACTTGAGCCAGGGAATGGAACAATTTTATGCCTTCGATCCACTTCAGGCATTGAATTTTTTCGAGAAGTGTCTATCCCTGGCCGGGAAAGTGGAATTTTTGGAGATTTACAGAGCAATGATCGGCAAGGTTTGCCAGAAGATCCAGGAAGAAATTCCCGGGAGGAGGAAAAGTGACCAGCACCGTGACCTGGTGAAAAAGGCCCAATCTCTGCAGCGTCAACTGGAAGATCTGCCCCCTGCAGCATCCGATATTTATCCTACGTAAAAAGCTTACTTGAAAATAAAAAAATTATAAAGTTAGGAGTCAGGTCAAAACCTCAGGAAGGCGATCTGATCATCTTCAGCCGGTTTTACCAAGAGGCCTCCGGAAAGATTATCAACCTCCTGGCCATAGAGCACTTTGACTTCATTCCATTCCTTGGCCTTGCTATAGCGGGCAACGATAGAAGCGGCCAGCGATAATATATCTTCCTCCTTTTTACCCCTAATCAATCCCAGCGGGCCGGGGATGTCCTGGATTTTCAGCAAGACATCCTCTTTCTGCCGGAGTTTAATCAATTTCTGGTTCTCCTCATCCCGCCTACCCACAACCAGACGACCACCTCCGGGCAATTGAAAATGCCTGCCTACCTGAAGAAGAAGGATTTCCTCGGTCGTAATGACCGGGCTTTGATCAAAAATTTTTCTGAACCGGCTGGCCAGGACAGGGTCGGTAAGAAAGCATCCGCCAGCCGGCGAGGGATAATGGCCGAAACCCATCTCTTCAGCCAGCTTCATCTGCGGTTTACGGCTGCGCCCTCTGAGATCAAGAAGTTTCTCCCGGTCCACCAGGCCTTCCAACTCCGGGCGGGTGGGCTTGAGGTTTTTAGCACAAAGGGGTCGGAGAAGCATTCCTTCCGTCCCGGAATCCCGTTCGATAATCCGTAAGGTATCCCCGCGCTGGGACATGGGGCGCTGCCCTAAAACTTCCCCGCTGACCAAAAAATCCGCTTTTTCTCCCTCCAATAGGGCTTTGGCTTGGGAGAAAAGGAAAATCTTACAGTCGATGCAGGGATTGAAGTTTCTCCCGTACCCATACCGGGGATGCCGCAGGACCTGGAAATATTCTTCACTGACGTCAATAATTCTCGCTTGAATCCCGTAAAGGCGCATCCATCTTTCTTCAAAGCGGGCTTCCTGCCCTTTCTTGCTATAACCGAAAAAAGGGGTTATAAAATGAAGGCCTGTGACTTCGATTCCCTGGTCCATGATCAGACGGGTGGCGAGAAGGCTATCCAGACCGCCGGAGAGCAGGGAAAAAGCCTTCCCCTTGCCCATTACTTGGCCCTCGGCGTGCCCTTGGATTTCGGTACCGTCTTGGAAGGAGGGTGGGATGGAGATGAGCCGGATGAAGGCAGGACAATATCTATATTTTTTATCTCTCCCTTGATGGCCTGGAGGTTTTTTTCCACCTCTCCATATCCATCCACCTTGATGGTCAAGCGGTAGGTTCCATCTTTCAGCCCTAAGAGAGAGTAAAGGCCTTTTTCAAAAGGGATAACCTTACCCTGGATTCCTTCCCATAAGATTACACTGCCTTTGGGAATGGGTTTCCCGGAAGCATCCTTGATCAATCCGTAGATCGTTCCGAACTGCTGTTTCCCGAATTGCCGGGCAAGAATATCCTTCTGAGGCTTGGGAAGTTGGTCTAAAGCCAGGGTGGTGTTCTCTTCTTTGAAAATCGTGAAAGTTGTGGCTTCTTCCACATCCAGGCTTCCCCCCCTGTTGTTTCTCGGATTGAGGTTGATCCTATCGATATACCGTAAGACATGAAAAGGGTCGACAAAATTCTTCGAATGAAGTAAATCTGAAAAAGTCCATCCAAGATCGGGGTAGTATACTTCGACCCAGCCGTGGTACCCTCCGCCACTGATTTGGACCCCCCAATATTTCTTGGAAATCCCCCAGTCATATCCCGGCGGCAGGTAACCATGGACGTACCTTGCCGGAATTCCCACACTCCGCAGCATGGCGATAGAAAGGTTGGTGTACCCCACACAGGACCCCCGCCTGTTGTAAAAAACCGATCTTCCGTCCTGGGGGGTATTGCGCCCGGCATCATAGGTATGGTTGTCCACGATCCAGTTGAAGATTGCGGACACAACCTCGTGGACGGTCTGAGCCTCCTGGGTAAGTTTTTTCGCCTCCACGGCGATGTTCCATTCCTGCACCGGAATGTCTTTTTCCGGATTCAAAAAGAATTTCATATCCCAGGAGAGTTGTTGGGGAGAGAGAGGAAAAGGGGCCTTGGAATTTACAGGCCCGAGGTTGACCTCGATCATCACCCTTTTGCTGAATTCATCTTCCTGAAGGACTTTTTGGGTGTAGGAACTGTTGCCATAGTCAGGAAGGAATTCAACGCCCAGCGGGTTGACGATGTCATAGATGATCGTATGCTTTCCAGCGAGAATTTTGGTGGCTGCGAACGCCGGGCTTAGCCATCCTTTAAGAAAGATCCACCCCAGTATCGAAAAACCGATCAGTAAAAGTTTAATTTTCATCCCTTTTCGCCCCGAAGGAATCAGTCGTAAACAATCATGACCCGGCCGTTCTTGAGGTATCCCGTGTAGGGTGCGGTGGTCAGGACAATTTGAGCATCCCGGTTGGAAATGACGACGTCGGTCTTTTTCTCTCCGGCGGCGTTCAACCCGGAAACGATGCAGGGTTCCGCGGTAACTCTTTGGTTCTTGGACGCCGCGTCAACATCTTTGGCATACCCTACCAACCCCATCCTGATTAATTCCTGCTGCCCTACACTATGCGAGCTGTAAACCAGTTCTCCTTTTTGATTGAGGATCTTAGGAATCAGTGCCGGGCGCAGGCCCAATTGCCTGGCATCAACGATTAAACCGGTATACTCCAATTTTTTTAGATCCAATTTCTCCTCGATCTTGGCCTGAACTTCGGGGGTCGCAGGAGGTTTTTTCTTTTCGACTGCCGGGGGAGGAATTACTTTCTTCTCTTCGACCGCAGGGGGCGGAGTTACTTTTTTCTTTGGGAGTGGCGGAGTTGGGGGAGGAGGCGGCAAAGGCTTCTCGCCAGCCGGAATTGTCGGGGCAGGCATCAATGGTTTAGTCAGCGGCGGTAACTCCTCGAGCATAACTTTTAAAAGTTCACCGGTAAGATAGACAGCCACGGTAACCTCTACGCCTCCATCACTCAAATAACGCTTGTCCACTATGGTGGCCCCTTTGACAATGCCGCTAACCCGGGTCATCACTACATCATTTTTAGTTGTAAAGCTTTCCACGGTCGTTTCAGAATCCACTCGCACGCCTTTCACAGCTTCCAGCAGGTTTCGTAAGGCATCGGCCTTGGCGGCACGCTCCGCCATCAGGCGTGCTTGGGAAATCACGGTTATCCCCGTCGGTGGCGCTCCACTTCCCTTGGCCGTAACGATCCCTTGGGTCCAATTGATTACACCGCTGGGCAGTCTTTCCAATACGTCCTTCCCACCCGCTGCCGGGGCTGACGTTACCCCCAGCGCCATCACCAAGAAAATTCCCGAAACTAAAAATCCAACTTTCCTCATTGGATTTTTCTCCTCTTCTTTTGTTTTTCTGATGGAAAAACTGTATCCAAATTATCATAGTTTCTGAAAAACTGTCAATCCACAGCTCATTCCTCGCCCCCCTTCACTATTAAAGAATCCCTATCCGTGGCCCGGGGTTCGGGGCGATGAGCGCGGGCAGCATCGGCCGGGAAAAAGCCTTTTCCAAGGGTTCCAGGCGGGTCTCCGCAGAATGAAGCGGGTGCCTTTTCCCGCCCTATCCGTGAAAAGACCAGCGCCTCATGATGCCAAGCGAAGCGCCCCGAACCCCGGGCCTGGGAGGATCCTCCAGCGCCGGAACCGGGCGGGAGGGTGATTCTCTCGGCAGCATAAGGCGTTCGTTCTTTCATCGGCAGGGGCGGGGCTTCAGCCGAGGATGCCCTGGATTCCTCCGCTCCCGCCTTTCCTTGGCGGAAGGGAGGTAGGGACTCTGCAGACATCCTTCTCCCGCCGATGCCCCCTCCTTCATTACCCTCCCGCCCGGTTAATGAGGAATCATTCGTGACCACAAAAAGTGAGGGGGGGCAAGACAGCTCATTCCTCTTTCCACCCGTAATCTCCCAGAAGGGGTACAAATACACACCCGGTAATATCATCCTCTTGGAAGCGGCTTCCCTGGCGGGTTACTTTGTAAAGGGTCTGAGTATAGCGCGGGCCCACCGGGATGACCAACCTGCCCCCTTCCGCCAATTGAGAAAGAAGGGTCTTGGGAATCTCGGGAGCTCCGGCAGTAACGATGATCCCTTCGAAAGGAGCCTTTTCCTGCCACCCTTTCGTCCCGTCTCCGGTGAGAAAAAAAATATTCCTGTAGCCGAGCGCCTCCAAAGTCATTTGGGCTTTCTGGATAAGCGTGGGGATCCTCTCCACTGTAAAAACAACCTGGGAAAGATCTGCTAAAATGGCCGTTTGATACCCGGAACCTGTACCAATCTCCAGAACCCGTTCTTTTCCCTTCAGCTCCAAGGATTGAGTCATGACGGCGACCATGTAAGGCTGGGATATGGTCTGGCCTTCTCCAATGGGAAGCGGCCGGTCTTCATAGGCTGCGGCCTGATAATCGGCAGGTACAAAAGATTGTCGGGAAACCTTGGCCATGGCTCCCAGGACACGGGGGTCATAGATGTCCCTCCTGCGCAGTTGCTCTTCAACCATGGCCAGCCGTTCTTTTTGAAAATCTCCCACCTACTGGTTTCCTCTTTAATCTAAAAGCAAATACTTTTCACCACAGGGATCGCAGAGAACACTGAGATTGAAAAATTTAAAAGCTAAAAATCAAAATGCCTTTTTGCAAAATAAATTTATTGTATAGGAAATTGCTTTTGGACACAGATGAACACAGATTTTAAAGATATTTAATGCAAAAAATACAGAAAATAGTTATCTGCGTTTATCCGTGGAAATCTGTGTCCAAATTAATTTAAAGTTTTGGCTTTAAAGTTTCATTTTATTCTTTGTGCCCTCTGTGGACTCTGTGGTTAACGGTCCTATGCTCCGAACTTCGTCAACCTTCGGGCATGAGCAAGCGCTAAAGGCATGAGCTGTACGGAAGGCATTTTGCCTAACGCCCCGCCGATACAACTGACTTCATCAAACTTTTTCACCGGATCAACCAAGCAATATTGGGAATACAGGATGATCGGCAAGGGATGCCAACTATGGCTGCGCATCTTGGCAGGGGTCGAGTGATCCCCCGTCACCACCAGAACATCCGGTTTGAGCGCCCGCACCTGGGGGAGATAACGGTCCACTTCTTCAATGACTGCCACTTTGCCATCAAAATTTCCGTCTTCCCCCCGAGAATCGGTCTGTTTGATGTGCAGGAAAAAGAAGTCATAATCGGCAAAATGATCGGCCAGGGCCTTAAATTCATCCGCGAGGGTACTTACGGAGGAAAGAACCGTCATCCCCACCAACCGGCTGATTCCCCGATACATGGGATAAGCAGCGATCGCCAGGGCATTCAGGCCGTATCGTTCTTTCATCGAAGGATAACGGGTATGTTTGGCAAAACCACGGAGGAGGACCATATTGGCCCTGGATTCATCCGCCAGGATTTTCCGACTCTGAGCAACAAAATCTCGCACTAAATCTGCGGTGCCCTCTGCCTCGGGAATCAATGCTTTAGGTTCCAGGGGAGAAATGCCTTCCCGCTCGGGGTCCGTATCCTCGATCTCCCCTCTTAATCCTTCCCCCCGCAGAACCAGGACGGCCCGGTGCTCCCTGACCGGTTCAATTATCACTTCCACTTCCCGGCTTAGCCGTAAACTTCCTTGCAGCTTGCGGCAGATTCTTTCGTTGGTTTCATTGGAGATTCGTCCGGCTCTGCGGTCGATGACTTTTCCGTTCTTGTCAATAGTAGCATAATTGATCCGGGCCACTACATCCCTTTCGGTGAGAGGAAAATCAATACCCGTCGCCTCCAGAATTCCCCTCCCGATGTTGAATTGGAAAGGGTCATACCCGAAGATAGCAAAATGGGAAGGCCCGCTCCCTGGCGTGATCCCTGGAGAAACGGGTTCCAGGAGTCCACACGAAGAAACCT
Source organism: Pseudomonadota bacterium (assembly GCA_018819135.1). Classification (GTDB taxonomy): domain Bacteria; phylum Desulfobacterota; class SM23-61; order SM23-61; family SM23-61; genus JAHJQK01. The sequence continues at coordinate 10,284 of JAHJQK010000057.1, forward strand.
CTGCCAATTGATCTAAATTGGGTTTCCGGGCAACCTGCAGCTCCGTGCCACCCTTCTCTTCCATCTGGATTCCGCCCACGCCATCAAGAATGATAAAAACGATCTTCGAAGTGCCCGGTGTCAGCAGGCCGGTTAAAAGGTTGGGGTCCATGCTTTCCTCCTGCCTTGAATTCCTTGCTAAATATCCCTATCCGGAGTTATAGTGAGGAAATTTCTCGTAACCCTAAATGGATAGCCCGCTACCGGGTAAAAAACCCTGATCTATAACCCTTACTGCCTTCCCTCTCTCGCCCTTTACCTCCTTAAATTCATGGTAACGAGCGACCTGCGGGAGATCGCCCAGAATGGAAATCTCCACCTCGCCGTCCAGGAAGTTGCCTACCAATTGCTTAAAGATAAGACTTGAAAGACCCTTTTCAGGTCCTGGCGGGTTCGGGAGGATTGGCTGGGCCCGGCGATGCTTGGGTCTTTCGTCTTTTCTGTCTCCGTTTGATTTTCAGTTGAAAACGATGCTGCATTCTCTTGTGTTTGCTCTTTGAACTTGCCAAAAATTTCCCCTTTCTATGTTTTTTCAGATAGAATATAGAAAAAAGGATATTTAATCAACAACCAAATAAAGGGTCCATTCTGCACTCCGCATTTGGGGAAGTTATGGGTCGTCTAATTCCTACGGCTAAAGGTCTGGCTTGGTTTCGGAAGGGGCATCCCTGGATTTTTAGAAACGACCTGGCCAAAATCCAAGATGCCGCACCGGGAAGCATTGTATTTCTGGAAGAGAAAAACGGAAAATTCTTAGCCCAGGGTTTTTACAGCGAACATTCTAAGATCGCTTTCCGCCTCGTTTCCCGAAGTCAAGAACCCATCCACCTAAATTTCTGGAAAGAGCGGGTAGAAAGGGCCTGGCACTACCGTGAGGCCGTAGTGGAAAAGACCAACGCTTACCGGTTGATCTACGGCGAATCCGACGGAATTCCTTCTCTGATTGTTGATCGGTACGCCGACCATTTTGTGCTCCAAACCCTTTCCCGGGCAACCGATGATTTATTAGATATGTTCACAAAAATTCTTCTGGAAATTTTCCGGCCTTCTTCTCTCCTGCTGCGGAACGATCTTAGCGTACGAGAGCTTGAAGGGTTGCCACAGCAAAAGAAACTCATCATGGGAGAGTGTCCTTCTAAGGTCCAAGTTTTTGAAGGGAAAATCCAATACCTGGCAGATTTATGGAAAGGACAAAAAACCGGAGCCTACCTGGATCAAAGAGAAAACCGCGCGGTTGCCTCGCGCTTTCTGCGGGGAAAAGTTCTCGATGCCTTTTGTTACCATGGATTGTTCGCCCTCCATGCTGCGCGCCACACCGCCCAGGTAACCGGCGTGGATTCTTCTCAAGAGGCCCTCGAACAGGCCCGGGAGAATGCTTTGCTGAACGGCCTGGCCAACACTGAATTTCGCAAGGAAAATGTTTTCTCTTTTCTCAAAGCCGAGGCGGAGACCGGCCGGCATTACGATGGCATTATCCTCGATCCCCCTGCTTTTGCCAAGAGTAAAGAAAATGTTGGCGGCGCTTCCCGGGGATACAAAGAACTCAACCTTAAGGCGATTCGCCTCCTGAACCCCGGAGGAATTCTGGTTACTTCTTCTTGCTCTTACAATCTTTCAGAATCAAGATTTCTGGAAATTCTGCGAGAATGTGAAAGGGATTCGGGGGCAACCTTAAGGATTATTGGAAAACGCGGGCAGAGCGCCGATCATCCGGTCCTGCTCTCTTTCCCTGAAAGTTCCTATCTCAAATGCCTGTTTTTAGAAAAAACTCAATAACCATGCAACTTTTTGCTTCAGAGGCATCACCAAAGTCTGTCAATCTGATATCGGCTTCGCCCTTGTCAGACAATATCCTTACCAAGGAGGAATCAGATCGTGAAAACTTACAAAATCATCCCCTTACCTCTGTGTACCATTGAACTGGACATGGCTGTTCTTACGTATCGATTTAACTACGGGAAAAAGATCCAGGTCCCGGTCGTAGCCTGGTATATAGAAGGAGCGGATAAGCGGATTCTGGTGGACACCTCTGCGAATGCTAAGCTGGCCACCGAGTTTCGGGGTCTCCCGGCCGAAGAGATCATGTCCTTTGAAAACGCCTTGGGCGGTCTGGGAGTGAAACCAGAGGACATTGACATCGTTATACAGACGCACTTGCAGTGGGATCATTGTGCCAATACTTACAAATGTAAAAATGCCAGGGTGCTGGTACAGGAAGAAGAATTAAGATTTGCCTTTGCCCCCCACCCCATCCTGGCTCCGACCTATGAAAAGAGCCTTTTCAAAGGTCTGAATTTTGTAGTTGTGAAGGGCAGCTACGAGGTTGCTCCCGGAATTGAGCTCCTCTTCACCCCAGGCCACACTCCGGGGTGCCAATCCGTTGTGGTCAATACTGCTCACGGTAAAGCAGTGATTACGGGCTTTTGTTGCCTCAAGGACAATTTCGGACCGCCGGCGGACGCTCCGGAGAAGCTGAAGGAGGTCACACCAGTCATAAGCCCAGGAATCCATATAAATGCCCAAGACGGGTTCGAGAGTATGCTCCTGGTGAAGGGGATAGCGGATATCCCCATTCCTTGTCATGACCCCGGTTATTTGAAGATTAAGAGCATACCTTGAAGATATAAGGTAGAAGAAAAAGGAGCTCTTTAATCCAGATTATTCAGTGGTTGAATGAAGAAAACTTTTTTACATTCGACAGAATCACGCCTTGATCTAAATGACCAGAATAAAAATTCCTATTGCGGTACTGATGACCCCCAAAATTTTCTGTTTGTCCATGCTGGCGGAGAACAACGGAATGGCGAGAAAGGTAATGAACAGAACATTCGTGTTTCTTATCGCTTCATGGTACCCTGGATTGGGGGCAAGTTCGATCCCTTTCACATTCAACAAATTAACCGCATCCGTTATTTACTCTCCTTAAAATCCGCCCCACCACCGTCCCAATATAACAATATAATAAAACTCCTTCAGCCGCCAAGGATTTTCATTCTTCAATTCCCTAACAAATCACATAATGAAATGCCCCCGGAGCATTAACATCCCACCAAATTTCCCTTTTCCATTTCCTTTGTCAATAATAATTTGTCCCCTTTTTCCGTCCATTCCGGGACCGAATTCCAAGGAAGCAATCCCATGGTTAATCTCTGCTATGCGGATCCCTTTTTCTATCGAAACCCTCGTTGAATCCCGCTGCTAATTTCTTCAATTTTTCAAGGGTTTCGTTGAACTCATCAAATATCCTTGCCCCCATGATCATATCTTGAACTAATTTGTACTGATGCTGTTCTTCAATTTCATTATTCAAAATCGACGCGACAGCCCCGCCAGTCGCATCGTTCGCTGTTGCCGCCATATCACGTCCCAGAAGCCTGATACCGGCCATAACCAGATCGAAGCCCTCCGCCTGCAAAATCTCATTTTCATTTTCGAACAAACGTTCTTCATTCCCCGCTTCAGCGTAATGATCCATCAGGAACAGCAGGTCCTCGGCATCCTTGGGCCGCTCAGGGTAGCGATCATGCCAGGAGATGACTTTCATCAGCGACAATCCTGGAATCGTCGGCACCTTTACGTCAAGCACCGGCTGATCATTCAATCGCAGGATCATGGCAGATTCATAGGCCTCCTCAAATCCCATGGTGGACATGAACACTTCATGCCCAGGCGGCCAGCTGATCCTTCCCCCGCTCTCGGCCACCCCACCGGACGGAACAATGTCTACCCGAAACAGGCCTGCGCGGAAGGTTTGAGGTTCCCGGGTTGCGGTAAACTTCCCGGTAGCAACAAGCCCATCAGAAAGTCGTTGAAACTCCTCCCATCCGGCCACTTCTACACCGATATCGAGGTCGCGCGTTCCCCGGGCCGGCCGGATGGCACGACAGTATTCAAGAACAATGTCCCTGGCCATCGCCCCCACCACGAAAAAACGGAGGCCCAAGGTGGTGGTTACTTGGTTCACCCTCTGGAGCACTTCCATCAGGGAAGAATCAAGTTTCCCTGACAAGTTGTACGAGATATTGGTCATAGATCATCCGGGCGGTTTCGAGATTACGCTGGTTGCCAGTTGCCATCAGGTCCGCATACACGAGAAGCGCGTTAACTGCGTCCCTGTTAGGCGGAACGGCATCCGGCCGCCAAAAGCGATGGACAAATTCCACATCCCCCGCCGGATCTTTCTTCAATTTGTGCTCGATCAGGAAGGCTGCAAGGTTCTCTTTTTCTAAATAGATCGTTATTTCCTGCGGGTTCAGATGTCCGGTGAGCTTCAAAGCGGCCACTTCGCCTCCCCACAGGGCACGGTCCGGGTCCAGCGACGCATCCTTCCACCAACCTGCCGCGCCCCGATAGCGTCCAAGCATCAACTTTGGCCGAAGCTGCTCGGCATAAGCCGTTATCCAGCGTTCCAGCAACCGCTCTTTGTTGATGAGCCGGATCTTGCGTTCTTTTCCCTTGCCCACTACTAACAGGAAACCCAGTTCTTTGAGTTCTTGCATAACCCAGTTCACCATTCCGAGGGCGACCTCCGCCTTCGCGGCTATCGTCCGATACGGCTGGTTTTCCTGGCCGGGATTACAGAGAAGGACATATACCACCCGTATGCCGGTTTGCTTGAAAACTCGACCAATCGCAGGGGCTTTCTTCAGGATGGGATCTCTGTTTCCCCTGACGAAGATATACAATGACGGCTGGTTGATAAAAGCATTGCCGGCCTCATCCATGAATTGAATCCCGTTTTCCCGCAACTTGTCGGCCATTGTCCCAGATACTTGCCGAGCCACAAGGATGAAATTCTTGGTCTGGTTGGGCCTTATCAAAGGAAGCAATGCATCCGTTGGGGTTATCATGGCCTTAACTTCAGGGACAAGATTCACCTTTTTGCCATGAGCTTGCAGTGCAAGGCGTCTGCCATCCGGTTGCCCCATGACCTCCAGCGACAACCCCGTCATCCGCGTGAAAGCAGCGCAGGCATTTTGGAGGATCCCCTTTTCATGTTCAATTTTTCGCATATTAAACTCATATAATTATATTGTTCATTATTTGTGAACATATTATATTTGTGAACATCATGTCAAGAAAAAAATGCTTTAGCCCTTATTTTAACCTCAACATATTGAGATAGGAACAAAGGGTGGAAACATAGCCATTACTATTTGAAATTGCATATTATTTTAGGAAAAAAGACGTAGAGAAAAATTTCATTTCTTTCTAAAAAATTCGCTTGACAAAGGGTCAATGAAGCCAATAAGTTTAAACCTCTCAACGGTCATTTTTCCGTTAAGTATATAATTATAATTGTTTATTCCGGGCCAGATCTGGCCACCTCTTTAGTCCTTAAAAAGATATGCTCGGATAAAAGCTCCTTTGGAGCCTCAAATCCCCTTTCCCATGGCCTTAATCAGTTTCCTAAAAGATGCCATGGAACGACCGAGGAAATACTACGGGGGGGATCGGACACCTTTTATTTTCCAACCTTTCGAATTTTCTCAGGTAGAGGAATGATTCCTTGTCTCCTCCCCGATGGATGATGGCGTTTTAAGAACTCAGGGCTGCCGACGGCAGGCTGGCTCGTCCACCTATTTAAGACTCCTCCTGTGCGGCGAAGTAGAACTCGCGATTGTTGCACCGAGCAACCACATGCATTGTCGCCCAAGCCCCTGCCCTTACACTTAATAAGATTTGCTAACCGCATTCAATAAAAACAGGGCCTTCTGTCATCAAAGGTGTCCGGTACCTACCTTTGCTTTTACACAAAAAGGCCGGTGCGGAGTTAGAGTTTGAGTGGCCCACCTTAAAATATTTTTCCGGATCGGTCGAAATGTACCCGGCCCCCTGAATTCCAGAGTTGTCCCCAGAGCATCCCCTACGGCAAGTCCCAAAAGGTAACCGAAATATCGATCATTTAATTTTTTCTGTGCTTCCATAAGGTGGGAATCCGGAAATCAGGTCGCTGATGGGGATTATTCTTCTCGGGAAGAATTTGCTATTCAACCAGTTGGTTCTCCCCAAGATCCAAAGGCCAAATTTAATTCACTAAGCACGCTCTGCACGAACGTCCCGGTTTATATTATTCCCTATTATTCCCTCCATAACCCCCTCTTACTTTTCCTCGTTTCCCGCCTACCATTTAAAACCGGCCATTCCCGTAATTCCCATTCGATTGTCATATTCCAATTGAAAACAAACCCTATGGCGTCTTGGAAAATACCCAAGCCCACCTCCTATCAAACCATATGTCTTAGTTTTTTCTGATTCCTGATAATACCGTCTGGTAACATTTGATTGAGCAAGCTCAATCTCCCTGCCCCATGTAGCTCCTCCGTAAACCATAAGAAAAACTCCTGTCTTATTTAATAATTGTTTGCCCCACGATAAATAGAAAGCAAAGTAGAGCCAAGGTTATGAGCCCTGGCTCTGCTTTCCACCTATTCGTTTTTGGATGCCTATTGGGGAGATTCAGTCTTTCCTATTGCGCTGCGATCGGCTTGGAATGCAACTGGGATTTTCGGCTTGTGCTTATACCTGAATACTGACCTCATAGCGTTCCGTAGCAGGAGGCCCAGCAACAAGGCCTGCAATTTTGCCCATCAGCTCGCGGTAAAGAGGGCTGGTTTCGAATGCCGCGAGGTCAGCTTCCGTCTCCCAAAAGTTGACTGAGACGGCCTTGCTCGCTTTGCGCTCGATAAGGAAGAGCTGGCCGTTGAACCCTTTCACTTTTTTCATGGGCGGAACGACAGACTCTTTGACGATGCGGTTTCCTTCGTCGATTTTGCCAGGTTGAAACTGGATAATTGTCACTCGTGCGTGCATGGTTATCTCCTTTCTGGTTCTTAGATTTAGAATTTAGCTAGAGAAGTTTTTTTGAGAAGAGGTCAATTTATCAAGAACAAAATCAAAAAAGGCCCCAAAGGAAAATAGAATCCCTCTGGAGGCTTCATATAGGCATTTTCCGGAAACTTCTTCTCATACGCGACTCCAGGAAATTGTGAGTAACTTATTTTCTCCGAGGAAGGCAGGGTCACTTCTGACCCTACTTTATCTCTTTTCCATCAGATTTCTACCACCGCATTTGAAGGCTTCTACATGACTTGTGGTGCCAGTTTCACTGGGATAATTTCTGTGTGTACTGGTTGCTCAGCCATTATGCCCTGCAGTCTCTCGATTGTGTCCGTTTCCCAGACGCACCAAGCTTTCCCCTGCTCCCAATTAAATACTGATTGCACACTCTTGACCGGAACTTTTTTGGTCATCAATTCTTTCATGAATTTCTCACGGCGCGGAAGAAACTCCTTTTCCGTCATTCCCTGAGCTTTAGGATTCCAAGTATGGACACACATCACGAGCATGTTCTTCCTCCTTTTCCAGGATTTTTAAGGTTGAAGTAGATTAGGTAGATCTTCTCGCTGCCCCTTAGAAAAATCCAGCATCTTTATATCATAGGCAAGACGTTACCTTTACTTATCTGGCCTTTCTTGAAGCGAAAATACAAAAGCCCCCAAGGAGGTACAAGCATCTCCTTGGAGGCATCATATCGGCACCTTCCGGAAACTCCATTTCATACTTCCCTCCAGAAGGTTAGAGGTTATTCTGATGGGTTTACTTGGCTACAGGATGAGTAACAACCAGTTAAAAAATACTCTTTTGCTCCCTCGCAGTCAAGGGGAAAATTACCTCCCCCAATTGCCCCCTTTTTCCGGCCAAAATTAATGATTTCCATTTGAAGTATTGTATTCTAAAGGAAAATGCCAAAAACACGACTTCAGGAAGAAAGTGTTACCTAAGGGATTGCGCATAAATAACTTGCACATCTAAAAGAAATAGTGTATATTGATCGCATGGCAAAAATTGATGACCATGCAATCAAGGAAAAGTATAATGCATTGCGTAGCATTCTTGACGAACGCACACGACGACTATG
>JAHJQK010000058.1 GCA_018819135.1 Pseudomonadota bacterium
GGGTATCCTTTGAGGTGGCCATGACCCAATTGGGCGGCCATCCGGTCTACCTCGACCCAGGGACGACGCAGATCAAGAGAGGCGAACCTATCGCGGATTCGGCGAGGGTTCTCTCCCGCTACCTCGATGGCGTGGTCATTCGGACTTTCGACCAGGCCACGGTCGAGGAGTGGGCGCGGTGGTCTTCCTTCCCGGTGATCAACGGGCTGACCGATTTGCTTCATCCCTGCCAGGTTTTTTGCGACCTTTTGACGATCGTAGAAAAACGCGGGAGCTATAAAGGTTTGAAGATTGCTTACATCGGGGACGGGAACAACATGGCCAATACCTGGGTGCAGGCTGCATCTCTGCTGGATATTACCCTATCCCTGGCCTGTCCAAAAGGGTATCAGCCAAACGCGAAAATTCTCGCTGAGGCGGGCCGGGGTCGTAGAAGCCACATCGAACTTACCTTGGATCCCTGGCAAGCAATCCAAGGGAGCGATGTGGTCTATACGGATGTCTGGGCATCCATGGGGCAGGAGAAGGAAAGGAAAGAACGGCATAAACGATTCCAGGGCTATCAGGTGAATACAGCCCTTTTGCGCCGAGCAAAGAGAGGAGCACTGGTCATGCACTGTCTCCCGGCTCATGCCGGAGAGGAAATCAGTTCAGAAGTTCTGGAAGGACCGCAGTCCGTGGTTTTCGACCAGGCGGAGAACCGTCTGCATGGGCAGAAAGCGATCCTGGAATGGTTATTAAAAAAATGAAGTGTCAGTGGTTGGTGTCAGTGTCAGTAAATGACATTCACACTCACACTGACACTGACACTGACACTCACACTCACACTGACACTGACACTGACACTCACACTGACACTGACACTGACACTCACACTCATTGATAGGAAACCAAGATGAAAGAAAAAATAAAAAAAGTCGTTCTGGCTTATTCCGGCGGATTAGACACTTCGGTGATTTTGCAATGGCTGTGGGAAACCTACGGTTGTGAAGTCGTGGCCTTTGTGGCCAACTTAGGCCAGGAAGAGGAGCTTGAGGGCCTGCGGGAAAAAGGGCTCAAGAGCGGAGCAAGCAAGGTTTATGTCGAAGACCTGAGAGAGGAATTTGTCCGGGATTTCATTTTTCCCATGCTCCGGGCCAATGCCATCTATGAAGGCGGCTACTTGATGGGGACCTCCATCGCCCGCCCCTTGATCGCCAAACGCCAGGTAGAAATTGCCGCAGCAGAAGGGGCGGACGCCGTCGCCCACGGAGCTACGGGAAAAGGAAACGACCAAGTCCGCTTCGAAATCACCTACTTGGCCCTAAGCCCGCGCATCCAGATCATTGCCCCTTGGAAAATTTGGGACTTTAAATCCCGTACGGATTTGATTCAGTATGCAGAAAAACACGGGATCCCGGTGCCGGTTACCCCCCAAAAACCCTATAGCAGCGACCGGAACTTGCTCCACATCAGTTTTGAAGGAGGAATTTTGGAAGATCCCTGGATGGAGCCACCGGAGGACATGTTTGTCCTAAGCCGGTCTCCAGAAAAAGCCCCTGATCGACCCATCTATGTGGAGATTGATTTCGAACAGGGAAATCCCGTAGCTGTAAACGGCCAGCAGATGTCCCCTGCCCAACTTTTAGCCGAACTGAATCGCCTGGGGGGAGAGAACGGTATCGGGCGGGTGGACATGGTAGAAAACCGTTATGTGGGCATGAAATCCCGGGGGGTTTACGAAACTCCTGGAGGGACGATCCTCCACGCCGCCCACCGGGCAGTCGAGTCCATCACCATGGACCGGGAGGTGATGCACCTTAGAGATTCCCTCATTCCCCGCTATTCCGAGATGGTCTACTATGGATATTGGTTTTCTCCCGAACGGGATGTTTTGCAGAAGATGATCGATGAAGCCCAGCGCTCGGTCACCGGTACCGCCCGGTTGAAGCTATTCAAAGGCAATTGTATGGTAACCGGGAGAAAATCTGCCGATTCCCTTTACTCTTGTGATTATGCCACCTTCGAGGAAGATCAGGTTTATGACCAGAAGGATGCCGGCGGGTTCATCCGCCTGAATGCTTTGCGGCTCCGGATCCGGGCGCTGATCAAAGAAAAGCGCGGTGGCTAATTTTTCAGAATCCCCTTTTTCCGATTCGCCAAGCCTTCCCATGAGAAATGCATTTAAATTCCATCGGCTCAACGTTTCCCCCCTCACCCTCCCCTCTCCCCCGCACGCGGGGGAGAGGGATGGGGTGAGGGGGTTTCCATCCCCCTTGAAAAGAAGCATTCCTACAATATTCTTAATACTTCTCCTCTCACTGTTTTTTGGGGGATGTGGTAAGAAAGCTTCACCGGTAGCACCGGATAGTACGATACCGGCACCGGTCTCCGATCTTCAGTTGTGGCCGAAAGAAGGGGGAATCTTTTTAAGGTGGACGGTTCCTGCGAGAAATATGGATGGATCCAGGCTAACGGACCTGTTAGGCTTCAAAGTATTTCGACAAGCCCTTCCCTTGACCCCGGGTCCCTGCCAGCCATGTCCCGCTACCTTTGAACCAGTGGCGGAGATCGATATGGACTATCCCCGAGGGGTTCGGCTCGAAAGAGGGATAATATTGTGGCAGGACAAGGCCGTTAGCCCTCAGAACGAATACACTTACTTCATCCAAGCTTACAATCTTTATCGATCGCCCAGCCCCGAGTCGAACCGGGTAAAGATCTTTTGGGATGATCCTCCGGCCGCCCCTACCAAAGCCGACTTGCGCAAGGAAGACCGGGCCCTGGAAATTACTTGGAAGCTTGCCCCCCGGCTGGTTAACGGGATGGAGATGGTGGATTTCCAAGGGTTTAATATTTATCGGCGGAGCGAAGGGGAGCTTTTTTCGCTCTCTCCCCTAAACGCTGAACCCATCCCGGACCAGAGATATTGGGATGGGAAAGTGGAACTGGGGAAGCGGTACTCCTATGAAGTCCGCACCGTCCGCAAATTCCGCGGGACCCTCATCGAAGGCCCGAGTTCGGATGTAGTCCAGGGAGTTCCGGAAAAACTAATCCCTCCGGTAATGCCGACTGGCCTGGTGGCGGTTTGGCAGAGAGATGGCCTGGCCTTGCGCTGGGATGAAAATCCTGAGCCGGACATTGCCGGCTATAACCTTTACCGCCGCGGAAAAGAGGAAAAGAAATTTGTGAAGATGAATCCCCGGTTGATTATGGAACCTTATTTCCTCGATAGCTCGGCCGAACTTCGGCAATCTTACGTTTATCGTCTACAAGCTGTTGATTCCAGCCCCTCTCGAAACGAAAGCGATTTTTCCAAGGAAGTGGAGATTTCCCCCGAAGCCCCTCGCAAAAACTGAAAATTTTCCCTCTATTCAACCTTGTTCGGGTTTATGGTAAGTTCATCGTATAGGAATTTCCTTTTTTCAACTTTAGTGTAGCCTGCAGCTGGATCACTTTAGACGTTTGACACGTTTGACACTTATTCTTTACTTTTTCTTAATCATGGTTTTAAAACTCTGTGATCTCTGTGTCCTCTGTGGCTAATTTAAAGAGTAGTTTCTTGTCTGGGTAGTGGCGAACATTCCGGGTGGCGATTTTGTGACCTTGCAGAATGGCTGTGGAAGCGATTAAACAATCAATGGCTGTCAGCGACATCCCTTTCTCGCGATAAGAGGCTCTCAATTCTCCGCCTTTGGCCGCAATTTCTTGGGAAACGGGCTCAATCAGACAGGCCCCGATAAAATCATCCGTTGACTCTCTTTCTTTTTCCTTCATGCCCGCATAAAGTTCATAGATGGACAGCACGCTCAAATAGGCTCTATTCATATCCCAGAAGGGGATGAGGAAATCCCGGGCATACGGTTCTCCCCTCAGGAAATCTATGGCCACATCAGTGTCGATGAGTACGGTCTGCATAGTTGCGGCCTTCTTCCCTCCTCATTTCGTTGACGAAATCTACGCTTTTCTTGGGGCGTCTTTCCCAACTACCAAAACTGGCAATGGCCTTCTGCACTTTTTCCTTTTTAAGGTAATCTTTTAAAGCCTCGGTCGCCACGGCACTGAAATTTTTGGATGCCTTTTTGACTCCCTTATAAACCTCTTCGGGAATCGTGATGGATGTTTTTATGAGGCCCATGTTTCCCCCCTTTTTTACCATTATAGGACCCTATGGTAATACTGTCAAGGAGTATCGATGGATAATACTTTGGGGATTCTTGGAAAAGGGGATGGGGCGGGAAAGGGCACCGCGAATCATTTCAGACGCCCCCCATTCTTTATGTTGCTAAATCAGGAAAGGAGAGAAGCTGAGGAAAAAAATAGTGGAAACAGGAAGGGAATGTGGGTATACTCAAAAAGAATCCCACTTTCCATGAATTCAAAATTGATGGTCTCGTAAAAAGTCAAAATTGGGATGGCAAAGTAAAAAGCTCCAGATGCAAGGCGCGCAAAACCTGAGGAGTGAGGCGTACTTACAAGGTACGCCGCAACGACGAAGGTGAAGCGCAACGCCGCAGATGGACTTTTTACAAAGCCATCAAAATTCAACCGATTGTGAATTAGAGAATCCATTCAATTTCCACCCAATGGAGTTGTAATATTATTATGGACCTAAAAATGATAATCAATAAATTGGAATTAAAAGACATTTCCTCTGTAGTAGCGGAAGAGCTAGCCGCGTTATATCTCTATGGTTCATCCGTTAAAGGCCGATTAAGGGAGGAGAGTGATGTTGATATCGCTATTCTCCCGTCGCATAAAATCGATGAAGAAGAAAGACTCATTTTGATAGCAAAAGTAGAAGGCGTTATCGACAAGCTTCTCAGGGAAAAAGGTACCCGAAGAGAAATAAGTATTCTTGATCTCAGGGGGAAGTTTGTCCCCCTGACCCTTCAGTATAAAGTCATTACAGAGGGAATACTTTTGTATGAAAAGGACACCTTGGAGAGGATTGAATTTGAAAATACCGTCAAAGGTGAA
>JAHJQK010000059.1 GCA_018819135.1 Pseudomonadota bacterium
CTTTTGAAAAAGGGGCTTGATCCAAGGATACCTTGGCTGAATAACCATAGGATTTGCTTCAGATTCATGTAAATTTAAGAGGAAAGAGTCCATCTAATTAGGACTGAAATATTGCTGATCTGTAAAATATGTCAATGGTTTTTATGGCCTTGGGCTAAACAGACACTCTCCACCTTAACCCTCCATCCCCGTGTAACATCAGAATTTTTCATATCGTCCTCTTCTCTAAGTTGGCTGTACCATTAATGGTCAGGGTAGTTAGACTCCTTAGGGAACAGTCCCTGGCAGATATGGTCAGGGCGGATGTTGGTGAGATTTAAAATTAGAGGTACGAATCATTTAGAAAAGCTTTAGGAAATTCGAAAATCCCTTTGGAGAAAAACGGAAAATGCCCATGCCAATTATTGAAAGGGAATATATCACAGGCATTTAAAAATTTCAAGAAAGTGTCGAGGATCATGATATATCCATCCTTCGTCAAGAAGGAGACGTTTAATCAGCTTTTTCTTTTCCCTTCATTTCCCCGATCCCTTTGAGCAGCGGGGGCATCCGTGCTTGTGGCAGGCGGAACAAAAGAGCTTTCCGCATTGGGGACATTTCTTGAAGCAAGCGGAGCAGATGATATGCAATTTATCATCGCAGATAGAATACCCGCCCCGAGGGTAGAAGCAGGATTCGCAGGGTAGGGGGTCCAATTTTCTGAGCAGGGGGTTATACGTGAGGGGGAACGGCCTGGAAGAAAGGCGCCTTTTAATCTCTAACCAGAAAACAGGGGATTGGGTTTCGATGACGATGGCAGCCACAGGTTCGATGCGGATATTCAAGGCGTATTTGGAGATTAGATCCTGAATCTTCCATCGCTTTTCGATTTCAATGGCGTTTACTTTCTCCCGCTGCTTTTCCATGGATTGCTCGCCGGATAGAGCTCTCTTTTCTATGGCCTTTTGGGTTTCAATTTTTATCGTCTCATAATACTCAAACACCCGTTTGATGTCGCGGTTAAGCCTTTTATCCAGGCTTTTTATAAAAGGACTGAGTTCTTCCCCAACGACGGTTGAAACGGCCGAGCAGGCTGCCTGAAACACCTTCGTGATTTCCGGCTTGGGTTTTTGGTCCGGGACCGCTTCTTGCAACCCTTCCATGATTTCCATGATATGCTCGCCGGGGGCGCAGGTCGCAAGGTTCAACTCGCTGGCCAGCAGGGGTATTAATCCCTCCCTTTTTTCATCGGAGAGGGCGGTATATTGGAAAAATCCCAGCAGATAATTGACGGCCCGGGTCTCCACCTTCTGCGGACGGAAAGTGGCGTTGGTCAGAACAATCTTTTCCGCAACCGAGCCGGAAATCTTTTCAATATTCAGGGAAGGAGAAGAATAAGCTGCCATCGCCAGGCGACTTTTTCCGGAGAAGACATTGGCCATCGCCCGGAAGAGGTCCGAGTCATAACCGGCGCTGATCACCTCATCATAGGATGACTGATATGTGAAACTCATCTTCCCGTGCTCGGGGATACCGAGTATGGCGGAGAGGGACGGAGGAGATAGGAACTCCAAACACTCATCCGCCGTTTTCTCCAGAACGGCTCCCTGGAAAGCCAATATATCAGAAATAACTTCAGGCAAGGGTCGTCCCGGTGCCATCTTCCATTCCCCTATATTTCATAGTCTTCACCAAAAATCCCCTCATCAAAGGTCTTGGTCTGCAGATAAGCTTTCTTCGCCTTGAGAAGTTCGTCCCCCAATCCGGCGAATCCTGCCGCCAGCTCCCGCTCATTCTGACTCCGCAGCCAGATTTGGAGAATGATGTTCTCAAAATCTTCATCGGTCTCCAGGTGTCCCAGGATGGGTTCAATCTCTCCGATGACCATCTCGAACATATTGATCTTGTGGTCCAGGATATCCATCATATAATCCTCGATCGTTTCCTTCACCGACAGGTTAAAGATGAAGACGTCCCGAGTCTGCCCGATACGGTGCAGCCGCCCGATTCTCTGTTCGATGCGCATCGGGTTCCAGGGAAGGTCAAAATTGACCATGGTGTTGCAGAACTGCAGGTTTCTTCCTTCCCCGCCTGATTCAGACGAAATCAGAATGGGCACTTCATTCCTGAAGTTCTCTATGGCCGCATTCTTTTCCCAGGTGGATAAAGTCCCCTTGAAGACCGCAAAGGGGGCGCCGCCTCGCCGGAGTAAATCCGCTATATAATCGATGCTTTTAATGAATTGGGTAAAAATAACTATTTTCTCTGAAGAGTTGCGCTGAACGATATCCATCAGCGCTTTTCCCTTGGAACCATCTTCCAACCCGTCGATCCATTCTGTGACCTCCTGTTTGCGGGGATCGCGGGGCAGACGAAATAGGCTTTCTCTCAAAGCACTTGGACTACTGCCCGCTTCCCGCAAGAGGAGCGTGACGGTCTGTCGGTTCAAACCGGTGCTGCGGAGATAATCATTCAATCCCTGGTATATTTTTCGTTCCGGGCCGGTGGGTTCAATCCGCAGAGTCGTGGCATATCTTCTGGGAAGCTTCAAATCAATGGCGCTCCTGGTGTTGCGGATCATCACTTCTCTCAGAAGATCCCTTAGTTTGTCCTTATTGGCCGGGGTTCGGAGGTTTCCCTTCACCAGGTACTCCTGGCGAAAGAGTTTTTCCGTCTTGAACTGCCCCGGTTTCAACAGGGTGATGAGGTTGAAGAGTTCGATCAGATTGTTCTGCAAGGGCGTGGCGGAAAGCAGAAGGATATATCTTTTCTGGATCTGGTTGACCAATTTCCAGGCCAAAGTTGCCCTGTTCCTCAAATGATGAGCCTCGTCGACGACCAAAAGATCGAAGAACTCCTGGGTTACGAGCGGCATATTCCTTTTACTTTTGGCAGTATGGAGGGAGGCGATGAGGTATTTTCCTTTCCAGAATTTTTCGGGATTTTCCAATGCTTCGGGGTCGTCGGTGGTCGCAAATTCTATGTCAAATTTTGTCTGCATCTCCTCCTTCCACTGGGAAATTAGAGCCGGAGGAACAAGGATCAGAATATTTCTAACCATCCCCCTGAGCAGGTATTCCTTGATGACCATCCCTGCTTCAATGGTCTTGCCCAGGCCTACCTCATCACACAGAAGCACCCGCCCCCGAAAATACTTCAGGACTTTCTTCACCGTTTCGATTTGGTACCAGAACCTCTCCACGTCCCGGAGGGCATTCAGGCACAAAAGCTCGTCAAAACCGCCCTGGATGGTAAGATGGACGTATTCCGTAAGGAGTTTAATCTCTGGCAAAGAGGAAAGAGAACCCCGGGGATTCGTCAAAGAAATTGAGGGATCGGGGGGGGAAATGGTCACGGGGATGTTAAAAGAGGGAATCGTGAATGATTCTTTTTCCCTCTCGATGATCGCCCCTTCTTGCTTCTTCTGGGGAGAAGGCGATGCGGAAGGGGGCCCGGCAGCGGCAGGCCCCTGGATATGGGTATCCCTGACGGCGTGGGCTTTGGGGGAAGGACCGGGTTTTTCTATCCTGGCCGGGTGAAACTTCGTTTCCCTTTTTTCCGGGATCACTCTCCACTCATTATACTCCAGCCGGTTTTCGATATAGGAAAAGATCTCCCTGGCTTTTCTTTTCTCCTGCGGAGAGGTCTGTTTCCGCAAGAGCTCCTTCGCCCGGTTCAGGTATTCTCTGGCTTTGCGGTTGTTTCCAATCTCCACCTCTCCGCGGCTGAGCAGGGCATA
>JAHJQK010000060.1 GCA_018819135.1 Pseudomonadota bacterium
CTTAGATAACCTTCAGGAAAAACTTTTGAAAAAGGGGCTTGATCCAAGGATACCTTGGCTGAATAACCATAGGATTTGCTTCAGATTCATGTAAATTTAAGAGGAAAGAGTCCATCTAATTAGGACTGAAATATTGCTGATACTTTGAAGGTTAGGAAAGGAATGTCCGTCTGCCTAAACAGAAATTCCAGCCAGGAATCCATCCCGCACAGCCTCGGCAATTCCCCGGGGTTCCTTGGCGTCTCCGATGAGAAAAACCTTTATGCCGGCTTTTTGAATGGGTTCTACAGGGAAAGGCACTGATTCCGTTCCCAGGGCGATCACCACAGTACCCGCCAGCAACCTCATAGGGCGCTTATTTCGTAAATCCTCCCCGACCACCTCAGTGGCGGTCACTTCCCTGATCATAAAATGGGTGATCATTTTCACCCCCAAATTCTTCAACTTTTCGATGAGCATTTGCCGGAAGCTTGGTTCCATATCGAAGGCAATGGCCTGCCGCATCTCCACGATGGTGATATCTTCGGCCAGCCCTTTCTCGCAAAGGTATTCCGTTATTTCTGCCGCCACAAATCCTCCCCCCAGGACAACGACTGGCTGGGGGAATTTATCAATCCCTCCGGAAAGGATCTTCCAGGCCGGGATGGAGGAGATTTGAGGATCGATGGGGATAGACGCTGATTGGATTTGCCGGCCTCCGGCGGCCACGATGACCACATCCGGCTTTTGCTGGATCGCGAACTCTGGGGTAACCTCGTGATGGAGGTAGATTTCTACCCCCAGCTTTTCCACTTGCCGGGTTAAAAATTCGGGAAAAGTGAGAATCTCCTCCTTATTCGGCGGCAAGCCGGCCAATAATGTTTGCCCGCCCAACCGGTTGCCCTTCTCATACAGGGAGACGTGATGGCCTCGCTTGGCCAGCCATATAGCCGCTTCCAGGCCCGCAACTCCTCCTCCGATAACCATGACTTTTTGAGGCTCCACTGCAGGACGGATGCCTTTGCTTTCTGCTTCCCGCCCCGCTTCGGGATTGATCGCGCAATGGACATGTTTGATGGCCCGCATGCGTTTCCCATGGCAATAATTGCAGGCAATACATTGACGGATGTCCGAAATCTGCCCGGAGGCGATTTTTCCGGGGAAAAAAGGATCGGCGAGCAACTGCCGTCCCAGATCGACTAGGTCGGCTTTCTGGCCGGCGATGATGTCTCGGGCCAAATAGGGATTGTTGATCCGGCCCACAATGCTCAAGGGAACCTTGATTTTTTTCTTGATCTGGGCGCCGAGTTCAACCCGGCAGCCCCTGGGAACGTACATGGGCATGATCATCTGAAAGTAAGATTTATTATCCCCGAGAGAGAGATCATGGGCCATGATGCCCACTCCTCCGGCAACGGAGATCACATCGGCCCCGGCTTGTTCAGCCAAAGAAGCGGTTACCAGGGCATCCTCGACCGTAATTCCCCCCGGGAGAAAATCATCCCCATTCATACGAAAAAAAATGGGGAAGTCTTCTCCGACGGCACTCCGAACGGATTGGATGACCTCGACAGACAGGTTGGCTCTCTTTTCCCGGGTCCCTCCGTATCTATCTCTCCGGTGATTGGTCAAAGGCGAAAGAAAAGAGCTGATCAAATACCCATGGGCTCCATGGATCATAACGCCGTCAAATCCGGCTCTCTTCACCCGGTCCGCAGCCTTCGCAAATGCTTCCACCAATTTCCCAGTCTTTGCTTTCGTTAGATTGTCTGGACCGGGCAGATTCCCCCGGAGTCCGGTTTGATTAATCTGGCCGATGGCCGCAGCACCATTTTCTTTGATGCTGGTGGCAAGGTATTCAAGCTCCGTAATAAAGCGGTCATGGAAAATGCCCAGCCGATGGAAAAGCATCTGATCATCCACATCCATTGCCTCAACTACGATGGTCCCCACCCCTCCCTTGGCTCTCTCGACGTGGTAGTCTACCAAGCGCTGGGTGACTTCGCCTTGGCTATCTGCAAAACAAGTTACCATGGGAGCCATGACCATTCTGTTTTTCAGGGTCAATTTGGGCATTCCCCTCCCGATGGTCAGCGGCTGAAAAAGGACAGAAAAATCGTTCGCCACGGAGAATCCTCCTAAGAAAATAAATTCCCTCCACTCGTCTCAAGATACCATATTCCCTTCAACTTTCAATTCCCCCCTTACTTCCGTTCTTCTCGGCGGCTTAGAAATAAATAAAAGGGCTAACGCTAGCAAGTTGGTAAGTGCTCCCAGGAGGAAAGCTAATTGGTAGCTCCGGGTTAGGTCATGAATGCTACCCGCAACTAAGGGGCCGATGGCTGCCGCGGACCCCGCCAGGGTAAAAATCGCCCCGATGACCGAAGCCGCTTTAAGCCGGCCGAAATAATCTCCAATTATAGCTGGGAAGACGGCACTGACCCCCCCATAAGAAAATCCGAAAAGAGCGGAGAAAATTAGGAGCATCCAGCTGGTCGTTGTGCCCATGATCCAAAACCAGGAAAGGACCTGCAAACAGAGGGTCACAGTTAGAGCCTTCTTTCTCCCGATGCGATCCGAGATGGTCCCCATGATCAACCGGCCGAGGGTGGAAGAACCCCCCAGGATACTCAGGGCGATCAGAGCGGATTCCCGGGAAAGGCCCATGTCCATGGCGAAGATTACCAAGTGGACGAGGAGAAGGAAAACGAAAAGCCAGGTACAGAAAAAAAGGGCAGTTAAAATCCAGAATGATTTAGTATGTATTGCTTCCGCTGCCGACCAGTTGACCTCTTGGTAGATTGCTTCATAGATCTCTTCTGAATGAGCCGTGCTTGACGATTGCCCCCTCATTCCCAGCCCGGATTGGGCCACGCCTAAAGCCAAACCCCGTTGGGCGATAAACCATTTCACAATGATCGGGTTGGCCGTGATATAAGTAGCACTCATTCCCCAGGAAGCCAGAAGGCCATAAACAACGTAGAGCTGCCACGGGGCGTTCACATGGCTGATCAATCCGATGCCCACTCCCAGAAAGGCGCTGCCCAAAATCAAGATGATTCGCGGCCCGAAGCGGTCGGTCCACCTTCCCAGGATCACGCCCAGGATGCTGTACAGGAAGGCATAGAGAGAAGGCGCCGGAGAGACCCTGACGGTTCCATTTAAATTCTTCAATCATGGAAGGGAAGAGAACGCCGAAAGAATACTGCGCCCCATAGGCCATAGCCAGATTTAAAGATACCAAGCCGGTGATAACCCAACCGTAAAATAATTTTTGTTTATGGTCTTTTTGTTCCACGAGATCACTCACACCCCACAATAAGAAACTCGAAACTCGGTCCCTGAAACCATTTTTAATCCGATGCTATCGTAAAGAAAGAGACATAGCAAGGAGATCTTAAAACTGGATTCCCGCTGGCGCGGGAATGACGATTTATGGGCATTATTTTATGCCGCTATGGATGGAAGCCATGGAAAATTAAATTGGCCGGAGATTGTCGAATCAGGCGAATTGTGTTTTAATAATTCCAGGAAGTCGGAAAAACGAGGGGGAAATGGATCTTTTTGTCATCCACGGCATCGTGGAGGAGTTACGCCAGGAAATCGTCGATGCGTTCGTCACCAAAATCTACCAGATGAACCGGACCGATCTTCTTTTCCGGCTGCGCCGCCAGGGAGAAGAAAAACAAATTCTTGTATCCACCCACCCCGACTTTCATCGTCTGCACCTGACCGAGAAGAAATATGCCAACCCCATGATTCCTCCCCGTTTCTGCACTTATCTCCGCAAGCATATCATGGGGGCCAGATTGGCAAGCATATCCCAGGATCCTTATGAGCGGATCGTTCGCCTAGGTTTAACGAAAAGGATGGACGCCGGAATGGTTCGCGAATTGGTTTTAATCGCCGAGCTAATGGGCAAGGGGAGTAATGTTTTACTGATCGAAGGAGAAAAAATTCTGGATTGTCTCCACTTCCGCAGAAGCGAGGAAGGGATTGTCCGGCCTGCCGTCCCCGGCTTGACCTATGCCCCGCCGGGTTCTTCTGGTCGTTGGTCCCCCGCCGCAGTAACCTTAGAGAAGATGGAGGAGATCATTGCTTTTCCCCAGGGAGAGCGCTGGAAGGCCATGGTCCAGAAAATTTCTGGAATCAGCCCCCTCCTGGCCCGCGAAATTGAATTCTGGAGTGACGGGACAGCCTCCGCTACGTGGGAAAAATTTCGTTTTTTATTCGACCGTTATGACCGGTGCGCTTTCGAGCCCCGGATCATCAGGCTGCTGGGAGAAAAAAAAGTTTTATGTCCCTGGCCCATGCAGAGCCTGGGCCCGGCCGCGGAAGAACCTATGGCCTCAATGAACAAAGCGGCCGATGCTTATTACTTCGAAATCACCATCCGCCGGCAGATGGCCGACCAGAAGCAGGCTATGGCCAGGAAGCTGCGCCAGCTTCTATCCCGCCTGCAGAGAAGACGGGAAAACTTGGCGCTGGACCGGGAAAATTGCGAAAAGGATCTCGTCCTCAAAGAATACGGGGAAATCCTGGTAGCCAATTACCCTAAACTTAAAAAAGGGATGCGCCAAATTGAAGCCCTGGATTTTCGGCAGGACCCGCCCCGTTCGACTCTTATCCCCCTGGACGAGGCCTTGGATCCGGCCGGAAACGTACAGCGATATTTTAAAAAATATAAAAAGGCCAAACGCGGATTGGAATTTATCCGCGAGCGGATGGGAGAGACCGAACGGAATATCGCCTACCTGGACTCCGTCTTATTCCAGGTGGAGGAGGCAGAAGATGCTGAAGAATTGGGGGCGGTTCGAGAAGAACTGGAAGAGGCAAGGATATTGAGTGTGTCCAGAAAGCAAAGGATGACCAAAGAGAAAAAAGAAGCCTCCTCTCCCGTACGTCGATTCCGGTCGGCAGCAGGCCTGGAAATTTTCTGTGGAAAACACAACGAAGGAAATGAATATATTCTGCGCAGGATTGCCCGGGGGAATGACCTCTGGTTTCATGCCCAGGGAATGCCCGGTTCTCACGTTCTCCTGAAAGTTGGCGCCAAGGAACCAGGATTCGATTCAATCCTGGAAGCAGCTACGATTGCAGCTTATTATAGCCGGGGAAAAAACTCGACGCGCCTGGCCGTGGATTATACGGAGGTTAAAAACTTACGTAAGCCCAAAGGGGCCAAGCCCGGGTTCGTAACTTATTCCCAGCAGAAAACAGCCTTGGTCAAACCCGATAAAGAAAAGGTTGAAAAGCTTTTGGTGGTGGGCTCAGAACCATTTTCCTCTTGACAATTTTTAGGGGTGCTTTTATATTATTCACCATTGGCGTTCGTAGCCTTCCTTTCCTGATTGACCCTTTTAGAATCGGGCCCAGCCTTCATTGTGGGGGCCCTACGGCTATGTAGATAAAGAGTAAGGTGTTATCCTGCCCATCATGAGATAAGCGGAAGGATTTGCGTTTCAAATAAGGGGAATTCTTCCTTTTCCATATCGACCGATAAGCCTTATCATATGGCTTGATTCCCAATTTTGGATTCCAATTAGCAAAATTCAAATGGGGCTTTTCCCCGAACCGCTTATTGGTCTGGATGTTTTTTAAAGCGGGTTGTCAAAGGCTTATGGAAAAAAAGTAGGCATTTTGCAGGGAAATTGATCATGGGAAATACCCACAGCACACTGCCTCAGATCTTGCTGGATAATGTCAGGAAATACCGCCAAGACAAGGTCGCCATTCGGGAAAAGGACCAGGGCATCTGGCAATCTTACTCCTGGGCAGACTATTATGGAAACACCAAGAAATTTGCCCTGGGGCTGGCTTCTTTGGGTTTCAAAAGGGGGGATAGACTGAGTGTTATCGGGGACAACCGGCCCCAACTCTACTGGGCCCAGGTAGCCGCTTTATGCCTCGGAGGCATCCCGGTTCCTCTTTATCAGGATGCTATCGAAAAAGAACTGGAATACATCATCGAACATTCTGAGGCTAAATTCATCGTCGCCGAAGACCAGGAACAGGTGGATAAAATGCTGGCCCTCAAAGAGAAGGTTCCCAGCATGGAGATGATCATCTACGATGACCCCCGAGGAATGCGGCACTACAACCAGCCATTTATAAAAAGTTTTTCGGAAGTTCAGGCTTTGGGCCTAAAATTCGAGGAGGACCATCCTGGCTTTTTCGAACAAGAGGTGCAGAAAGGAAAGGCGGAAGATACCGTTCTTATTGCCTATACCTCGGGCACCACAGGGAATCCAAAGGGAGTGGTCTTGACTCACTCCAATCTCCTTACTAATGTCAGGCTCATTTCTAAGGCCGAGGAATATTGGGATTCGGATCAGGTCATGGCCTACCTTCCCATGGCCTGGATCGGGGATTCCATCTATTCATTAGCCATGCTTTTAGATATTGGGTTTACCATCAACTGTCCGGAAGCGGCCACAACGGTCATGCGGGATATGCGGGAGGTCGGCCCCACCGTCATCTTTTGCCCGCCCCGGATTTGGGAGAACATCCTGACCACAATCCGGGTCAAGATGGAAGATGCTGCTTGGATCAAGCAAAAAATGTATGCTTTCTTCATCAATGTGGCCCAGCAAGTGTCCAGCAATCAATTGCGACGTCAGAGGGTCTCCCTGAGGCTTCGTCTTCTTTATGCTTTGGGAGAGTTCTTCGTTTATGGTCCTCTTCGGGACAACCTGGGGATGAGAAAAATTCGCTATGCCTATACAGCCGGTGCCGCCCTGGGTCCGGAAGTGTTTCAATTTTACAGGTCCATCGGAATTAATTTAAAGCAAGTCTATGGGCTGACCGAGACCAGCGCAATGTGCACTTACCAGCCCGACGATGAGGTCAAGTTGGAGACTGTGGGGATACCTCTCCCCGCGATAGAAATCAAGATCGGCGAGGGGGGAGAAGTTCTCATCAAAAGCCCGGGGGTATTCCAGGGGTATTATAAAAATCCAGAGGCGACTTCCGAAGCTCTAAAGGACGGTTTTTTATACACTGGAGATGCCGGTATCATCGATAAAGACAACCACCTGATCATCATCGACCGGGCCAAGGATGTGAGCACCTTGGCCAACGGAACCATATTTGCCCCCCAGTTCATAGAGAATAAGTTAAAGTTCAGCCCTTATATCAAGGAAGCTATAACCCTGGGTCAAGGCAAAGAGTATGTAACTGCCATGGTCAATATCGACATGCAGAGCGTTGGCAACTGGGCAGAAAGAAAAAATATCGGGTATACCTCTTATGCAGATTTATCCCAAAAGCCAGAAGTCTATGACCTGATCTTTAATGAGGTAAAAGAGGTCAATGCCAGCCTATACAATGAGGAACAACTCAGGGGTGCCCAGATTAAACGATACCTGATCCTGCACAAGGAATTAGATCCAGACGATGCTGAAGTTACCAGAACCCGCAAGATTCGCAGAGGTTTCATCGCCAAGAAATACGCTGAGCTCATCGATGCTCTTTATTCCGATAAAAAGGATGTGGAGGTAGAGACCAAGATCACTTATGAAGATGGGCGAACGACAAACATCCGTGCCTCTTTAAAGATTCGAGAGGTGGAGATTTTTCAAGTGACTCAATGAGCTGAGGGGTCAGGAAAGATGAATAAAAAAAATGGCAATCCCATGCTCCAAGTCGAAGATATCCACATTAGCTTTGGTGTTTTAAAGGCACTTAATGGGGTGAGCCTGGAGATCCATAAGGGGGAGATTCTGGCCATTATCGGCCCCAATGGGGCAGGTAAAACTTCCTTGGTTAACGTTATTAACGGGGTATATAGTCCAGCGCAGGGCCATATTTTTTTTGAGGACAAAGACCTAACAATAATGCCTCACCACAACATTGCCGCCTTGGGAATTGCTCGAACCTTTCAAAACGTAGCTCTTTTTAAGGGAATGACCGTTCTGGATAACATCATGGTAGGCAGAAATCTGAAAATGCGCTCCAATTTCTTTGCCCAAGGAATTTACTGGGGGTTTGCTCAGAGAGAAGAAATTCGGCACCGGGAAGTAGTGGAAAGAGTCATCGATTGGCTGGAGATCGAGCACATTCGTAAAACACCCGCAGGGATGCTTCCTTATGGACTCCAGAAGAGGGTCGAGCTGGGCCGGGCTTTAGCTGCCGAGCCCAAGCTTCTTCTCTTAGATGAACCCATGGCCGGGATGAATCTGGAGGAAAAGGAAGATATTGCCCGCTTCATCCTGGATGCTAACGAAGAGCTGGAGACCACAATTGCCCTGATCGAGCACGATATGGGGGTGGTAATGGACATCTCCGATCGGGTGGTGGTTCTTGATTACGGGGACAAAATTGGGGAGGGCACACCGGGGGAGATTCGAAATAATGCAAAGGTCATCAAAGCCTATCTCGGAACCGCGGCGTTAAAATGAAGAGTAAGGAAGCGTAAGAAGGAGGGTAGGTTGTGATATTCGCAATAGAGGTGGCCATTGGTGGACTTCTCGTCGGCGTGATGTATTCTTTAGTGGCCCTGGGGTTTGTCCTGATCTACAAGTCTTCCGGTGTCTTCAACTTCGCTCAGGGAGATATGACCCTCTTTGCCGCCTTGGCCTTGGTGGGTTTCCTCACTATCTTTCCTTTATGGCTTGCCATTCTTGCCGCTCTGGTCCTAATGATTGCGCTGGCCATCGCCATTGAGGCAATTGTGCTTCGTCCTCTGGTAGCCCGCCCCCCCCTTGCTCTCTTTATGGCCACGATAGGACTGGGATTCCTTTTGCAAGGGATAGGCCAGGGGATTTGGGGCACAGACCCGAAGGGGCTTAATATTGGAATTTCTGACATCCCATTTGAAGTCAAGGGATTAATGGTCAGTCAATTTGATCTGGTGGGGGCGGCTTTATCCGGTGCCTTGGTTTTCGGCTTAGTTTGGTTTTTTCAAAAGTCCCGGACGGGCCGCGCGCTCAGGGCAGTTTCTGATGACCATGAAGCAGCACTCTCCGTGGGCATTGCTCTTAACAAAGCTTGGGCCATTACCTGGGCAATCTCAGGAGTGGTTGCCTTGGTTGCCGGCATCATGTGGGGCAGCCGCCTCGGAGTGCAGTTTAGTCTATCGCTGATTGCCTTGAAAGCTCTGCCGGTTCTGATCCTGGGTGGTATTGACAGCATTCCGGGAGCAATCATCGCCGGCCTTGTCGTGGGAGCCTCTGAAAACCTGGCGGAAGTATTTGTTGGACCCTATGTTGGGGGAGGAATCCAGACCTTCTTTCCGTATCTTTTGGCCCTGCTGGTTCTTTGGTTCAAGCCTTATGGAATGTTTGGCCGAGAGATTATTGAGAGGGTCTAAACGTTTTGCCCTGGGCAAACTTCCGAATATGATCTTCCGTATTCGAGAATTTTCACCTGGAGAGCTTCATTCATGATTTACCGAGAGTGCGGCATGTTCAAGGCCACTTACGGGGCAGATATGGCCATTTTCCCCATTCCCTTGGACCGATGGGGCATTATCTTCATTCTAATTGTGGCCTTTATAGGAATGCCATTTTTGGCCAGCGACTACTGGCTCAGCAGCATATTGATCCCTTTCTTAGTCTTTTCGCTGGCCGCCTTAGGCCTGAATTTTCTCACCGGCTACGCCGGGCAGCTCTCTTTAGGACATGCTGCCTTTATGGCCGTGGGGGCCTATACATCGCTGATCTTGTACGGGCGATATGATGTTCCACTCCTCCTGAGCCTCTTGGGCGGTGGTCTGGTTGCCGCAGCGGTCGGCGCTGTTTTCGGCATCCCTTCCTTACGAATCAAAGGGTTTTATCTGGCCGTTTCCAGCCTGGCAGCTCAGTTCATCATCGAGTGGGTTTTAACTCACTGGAAATGGGTCAGCGGTGGGGTATTCGGAACTGTTGATACTCCCCCCATGGAAGTCTTCGGCTGGCCTATCGACACAGCGGCGAAAAAGTATTACCTGGTCCTTTGTTTTGTGGTCTTACTGACCATCTTCGGTAAGAATTTGGTACGGGGCCAACTTGGCCGGGCCTGGATGGCCATCAGGGATATGGACGTGGCCGCGGAGATTATCGGCATTTCGCTGTTCCGGCACAAGCTTTTAGCTTTTGCCGTGAGCTCCTTTTATGCCGGGGTGGCTGGAGGCTTGATCGCCTTCACTTATTATGGAGCGGCCAACATCGAGGCCTTTAACCTTATGGTCTCCTTCCATCTTTTAGGAATGATCATTATCGGGGGCATGGGGAGTGTCCTCGGCTCCTTCTTCGGGGGAGGATTCATTACCCTGCTGCCGATCTTTATCAACCAGTTTTCCAGATCTTTTGGGGCTGTACTCAAATCTGACCTTCTGGCCTGCATTGAATTGATTATTTTCGGAGGGCTGATCATCTTTTTCCTTATCGTTGAGCCTTATGGTCTGGCTCGATTATGGCAGACGTTGAAGGACAAACTCAGGTTGTGGCCTTTTCCATATTAAAAAAGGCAATGCATGGCTGATGATAGAAAAATAATGATGACGCGCCTGGAAGGGGGTGAGTATTTTATGCGCGTGGTTGATCGATCAGAAGTTAATTTAAAAGAAGGGAAAAGATCAAGAAAGGAGGGATTTACCATGAGACGTTTTTGGAATAATTTATTATCACTTTTGTTATTCGTTTTGGTATTCGGCCTTATGTCCCTGCCAAACCTGGTGCAAGCCCAGCAGAAGGAAGCTCCGACACAATATGTCCCTTGTCTTATTTATCGAACCGGCCCATTTGCGCCAGGCGGTAGCGGGACTGGTAGTGGGTGGGAGGATTTCATGGAACTTGTCAATATGAAAGGAGGGGTCAACGGGATCAAATACAAATATGAGGAGTGCGAGACGGCCTATGACACTGCCAGGGGGGTGGAGTGTTATGAACGGGTTAAATCCAAGAATCCTGCCTATATGCACCCTTTTTCCACAGGGATCTCTTATGCCCTGCTTGACCGCACCGCCCGGGATAAGATACCTCTGATTTTTATGGGTTATGGCCGCGCCGATGCCTCCGACGGCCGGGTTTTTCCTTGGGCCTTTACCTTTCCGACCAACTACTGGTCCCAAAACACGGCTAAAATAAAGTTCATCGGGCAGCAGATGGGAGGAATGGACAAACTCAAAGGATTAAAAATCGCCAACCTCCATATCGATATCCCTTACGGGCAGGAAACCAAACCTCTCTTGGATGAAATGGCCAAGATGTACGGTTTCGAGGTGAAACACTTCCCCGTGCCTTGGCCCGGGATAGATCAAAAAGCCCAGTGGATGGATATTGTCCGGCGCTTTAAAGCTGACTGGGTCATCAATCGTAACTGGGGCGTCTCTTGCACCGTCCCCCTCAAAGAGGCGGCCAGGCTCGGCTTTCCCAGAAACCGCATCCTTGGGGTGTGGTGGTGCGGGTCTGAAGAGGACGTCATGCCTGCGGGACCGGCCGCTGCGGGTTATTACTCAACCAACTTCAACGGCGTTGGCCGGGATTTCCCCATCATCCAGGAGATCATTGACAAGGTCTATGGCGCCATGAAGGGCAACATCTCATTTACCCGTGTTGGTACCGTCTTCTATAACCGGGGAGTCGTTACCGGAATAGCCATGGATGAAGCCATTCGCACGGCCCACAAAAAGTTTGGGGTACATCCGGTGACCGGGGAAGAAATGCAGTGGGCCCTGGAGAATCTTAACATCACCGAGGAGAGGATTAAAGAAATAGGGGCCGAGGGATTGATGCCGCCGATCAAGACCTCCTGGAAAGACCATGAGGGCGGCGGCTGGGTCCGGTTCCAGCAGTGGGATGGCCAGAAGTGGGTTCCGGTCGGTAGCTGGGTAGCTCCGATGAGGGAATTCGTCCGGGAAAGAGTCGAGAAGTCAGCGGCTAAATATGCCCAGGAGAAGGGGATAACACCCAGAACGAGTGAAGCTTTAAAGTAAGTATATCAAGCTAAAGTGAGCCTACGCCATGAATCAGAATCCTTTGCTCAGGGTCAACAACATTGAGGTTGTCTATGAGCATGTCATCCTCGTCCTGAAAGGGGTTTCCCTGGAAGTGCCCGAGGGGGGCCTGGTAGCCCTCCTCGGGGCCAACGGGGCTGGCAAAAGCACAACCCTCAAAGCCATCTCCAATCTTTTGCGGGCAGAGCGGGGCGAAGTCACCAAGGGGGTCATCGAATTCCTGGGAGAGCGCATCGATCGCCAGGATGCTGCGGAGGTGGTGCGAAGAGGCATCGTCCAGGTAATGGAAGGGAGGCGCAAATTCGAGCATCTGACCGTGGAGGATGACCTCCTCACCGGTGCCTATAGCAGGAAGGATACCCATCTTGTTAAAAAGGATATGGATCTGGTTTATGGCTATTTCCCCAGGCTGGCGGAGCGACGCAATGTGAAAACGGGCTATATCTCTGGAGGGGAACAACAGATGGTGGTCATCGGCAGAGCCCTGATGGCTCGTCCCAAGCTGATGCTTTTGGACGAACCCTCCATGGGACTGGCTCCTTTGCTGGTCGAAGAGATTTTTAACATCGTCGTCCGACTCAATCAAGAAGAGAAAATGGCCATCCTCCTGGCAGAGCAGAACGCGGCTATGGCCCTCCAGGTTGCCCGATACGGCTACATCATGGAGAATGGTCGCCTGGTTTTGGACGGTGATTCTGATACGCTGCGCGACAATGAGGACGTGAGGGAATTTTATCTGGGCCTGACCGAGATAGGAAAGAAAAGCTATCGCAATGTGAAGCACTACAAGCGGAGAAAACGCTGGTTAACCTGACTTTCTTATCTTCGGTCAACTTATTTAAGCCGCTCACTATAGTTTTTAATTTAGTTTTGATTTATGTTTTTTAAATATTCGCGGCGCTCTCTTCGTTCTTTGCGGTAACCCTTTCCCCTCAATCCGCCCAGCGGGGCGGCCATGCCATCACCATATTCCCGGCGGCGTCAAAGGGGACATCTGGCAATCCTGAAATCACTTCCAGACTCGAATTGGCCTTGGCTTCCTTGAGCATTGGCTCGGAAGCCCAGAGGTATTCCATTTCCAGGGTGTTCTTGATCCAGACCAGGCGCAGATCTTTGGCGTCTAACACACCGGAATTGTCAAAAGCAGCCTGCAGAGCTTCGCGGTCCTGATCGAAAGCAATGGGAATCCGGCCGCATTCCGGCCCCATGCCGGTAATGGAGTTGATCGCCGTGGGAACTGGATCAATTTTCTTCACCAAACGAGTAGTCGTGTACTCAGCGAAGCCAATGCCGATGGCGTTGCCTTCCGTCTCGGGGGTAAGATCTCGGACGAAGATGCGGGTTATCTTGGGTTCTTGGAGGGGGGGGCTGCCTATGAAGTAGAGTCGCCCGGTTACATTGGGGTCCATACCGGCGCCGCTGATATTCTTGCCGATCTCATCCACGACCAAAATATCCATCTGCTGGAAAGGCAGGCGGGGCATGATTTCTTTAGCCTTTTTCAGCAGGGGTTTTTCTCCTTCCCAGAAGTTCTGGGGCTCCAGAAGATGGAGGGAAACAGTCTGGTCATATTGATTTTCGACGATACCCACGCCGAAGAAGAAGGGAAGGGCCTTGAGGATAATCGGCTGGACTTCGGAGAGCATTGTGGAATATCCATGTTTAATGGTCAGGCGATGGGCCATGAGCGCGCCTTTATGCTTGCCCATGCCAATAACCATCATTTTGTTAAGACCGCTTTCGATGGCAAAGTCAAAATCCGTATGAGGCTTGATGCGATTGACCACAATGATTTTATCCGCCTGCGCACAGATATTGGCATCGATGAGCACGGGCGTTCCGAATTTCGTCCGCCCGATTTCTTTTACCTCCATGGAAGAAGCAATGGGGGCGCCGACAAACTCCTCGGTGATGCCCAGGTGTTTAAGCATCTTCACCTGGCCTGCGGCAGTGGCTCCGCCGTGGGAGCCCATGCAGGGTACAAGAAAAGGTTTGGCGCCCAGATCTTTTAAACGGGTGGCGATGACCTTCAATACTTTCGCTTTATCACGGATGCCCCTGCTGCCGGCCGTGAGGGCGATGTGCTCTCCAGGCTTTACTTTCCCAGGCAAGCCGCAGCGGTCGAGGAGGACATTCATCTCCTTTTGTACGTCAGCCAGCCGTGGGGTTGAAATCTTCTGGTGAATCTTAAATATCCGTGGTAGTGGATCCATCTGTTTTCCCTCCTGAAGAGTGATGAAAGAAGTATACCATATTTGTTTTTTTCCCCAAAGTATGGAAAGGCTTTTTGGCCACCCTTCAAGACCGCATCGGGGCCGAACTGAACTTAACAGGCATAACGGCCTTCCTCGAGGCCGAGGGCTTTTTACCGGCCTTTATAAAGGTTTTAATCGATCCATGCTAATTCCTCTCGGAAACCTCCGCCGGGTTTTTTTCAGGACTTTTACCCATTCCCCCTTTGGGGGCCCCTAGCCCGTATGCTGCCGCAGAGTTTTTGGGAAAAGCTCTAAAGGGTTGACAGGCTATAAACGACCCCTTGCGAAAGCATGACTTGGATCTCAGAGTGGCTATATCCGAGTTCGTCCAATATGGCGATGGTATGTTCACCTTTGAGAGGGGGAGGGAGTTCCAAAGTGAGATACTCCCCGTCAATTTCAATGGGGTTCCCCATCGTACGTATTTCTTTATCCATGAGTTTAAACTTCCATAGGGAAATCGATTCAACAAGGGGTGAGTCATCCACAACATCCGCAAAGGTATTGATGGGGGAGCAAAGAATATCGGCCTCCTTAAAAGTCTGAATCCACTCCTCGCGGGTTTTCCCCAGGAAAACCGGGACCAGGATCTCATTCAGAGCAGCTCGGTTCTTTACCCGCAGGGAGTTACTCCTGAACATCTCTTGTTTTTATTATTGGCCACAAAGTAGGGTCGCAACGGGTCCTCAGAACCCCTTCCCCAGTCTCCCTCCGGTCTCTCAACTTTAATAACGGATGCTCCCATGTCGCCCAGAAGGCTTGCTGCGCAAGGCCCTGCGACGCCCTCGGTCATGTCCAAAACAGAGATTTGCCTCAATAGCCTATTCACTCCGAGCCTCCCCGTAGCGCCGCTCCCGCTCCTGCAATCCATTCCTCCGGCAACGCCTTAATCAAGGCCTGTTCTTGGATAATGGGACCACGGGAGATGTTGATAATATAGGTGGATCTTTTCAGAGCCTTAAGCTCTCTTTCTCCGATCATCCCTTTTGTTTCATGGGTTAGCGGAACAGTGATGACCACCCAGTCAGCCTGAGGCAACATCTCCATAACGTCGGGAATGAAGGCCCCAATTTTGCCCGCTTCTTCCCGGGGGTCGGAAAGAACAATAATTTGGGCCCCTGGTGCTGCCGAGCGGATAGCGTCCAAATGACGATCCTCCAACTTGATCAGGATTAGAATCATCTTAATGGAACGCGGATTCTTCATTCCCTATCTCAAATTAAATTCCGTAGGTTTCTAAGCCAATGGATTTAACAAATTCGAGCATCTCCCGGGCAGTTTTCACCATGGCTTCATCTACCATGTCTCCCTTATAAGTCACTGCGGCGATCCCCTTCTTCTCTGCTTCCTCCATGGCCTGAATCAGTCCCTTATAAAAGTCAATCTCTTCCCCAGACGGAGTAAACACTTTATTGACAATCGGAACGTGGGTCGGATGCATGACCGTCTCCCCCCGAAACCCAAGCCGCCGGTTCCAATTGGCATCCCGTTCCAATCCCTCCAAATCCTTTATGTTCCACCAGGAGCTGATTGTAGGATACTGAATACCTGCCGCCCGGCAATCCAGAACTGCTTTGGAGCGAAGAAAGAGAGTCTCCATACCCTCCTTCGACCAAATATAGCCAATGGCCCGGGCGGCGTCTCCTCCGGGGCCAGCCGCCAAGGTAACTCGCTTCACTCGCGGACAGGAAGTGGCAATCTCATAGATATTGCGCATCCCCTTAGCCGTCTCGCACCCTAATGGAGTTTCGATCGCTCCCACGGTTATCCCCATGCGCTTTTCCAGATGGGTCAATAAAGCATCCAGCTCTTTCATGTCGGCCACCGTCTCCACTTTTGGCAGCGTAACCCCATCAAGCTCCGGGCATAAAACTCCCTCGAGGTCGTTAAAGGTCAATCCCGTGGCCAAACCATTAATCCGTACGTTAACGGCTTGCCCCTTGGCCTTAAGAGCCTTAATCCCGGTCTTTACCAAGGGGCGGGCAGCTGCCTTTTCTTGATCCGGGACCGAATCCTCGAGGTCTAAAATCAGACAATCCGCCCCATAATTTATCGCCTTTTCCATCCAGGCTGGCCGGTTGCCAGGAACGAATAACGTGGAACGATAGGGTTTCATGCTTCCTTCTCCTTTCCCCTAAAGGGTATACTAAAACAGTAGCGTAGATGGGAAAACGCTCTATTTAGCGGGCTTGGTATATTGGTTTTCTCTTTTCGGCAAAAGCCCGGGGGCCCTCCTTGGCATCCTCGGTTGTGCGGAGAAATTCTTGAAAAGATTCTTCCAAACGGAGGCCATGTTCCAGGGGTAAACTTTGACTCCTTATGGCCAGCTCTTTAATAGCGCGCAAAGCTAACGGACCGTTGGCACAAAGCTGTCTGGCACACTGCTCCGCGGTCGGCATCAATTCCTTTAGAGGGACGATCTTATTGATCAGGCCGTAAGCGAGGGCTTCTTGGGCGGTCAAACGTCTTCCGAGAAGCAGCATCTCCATGGCTATGGCATAGGGGATCTGTCGTAAGGCTCTTTGCGTCCCGCCGTTTCCTGGCAAAATGCCTCTTTTTACCTCAGAAATTTCAAACCCGGCGTGTTCGGCGGCGATGCGGATGTCCGTGGCAAAAAGCAAGGTCACCCCTCCGGCCAGGCAGTACCCGTTGACCGCGGCAATCACGGGCTTCCACACCTCTAATCCCCGATTCAGGATCATGTTCTTCTGAGTAAGCCAAAAATCAGCTTTTTCGGGCGTCCGGGGAATAAAAGCCTTGAGGTCCGCCCCCGCAGTAAAGGCCTTCTCTCCTGCTCCGGTAATAATGGCTACCCAAACGTCCGGGTTGTCGCGAACATCGATCCAGGCTTTGGATAACTCGGCATAAACCTCAGCATCCATGGCATTCATTACCTCAGGCCGGTTGATGGTAATATAGGCCACCTTGTCTTTCACTTCGTATATCAGCTTCATATTCTATCCTCCTCCTTTTAATTTTTTCTCCTTCCTTAACCAACCTTCTCAAATGGGTTGTAAGGGTAAAAACCCCGGAGAATCCCGCGGGAGATCACTTGCCGGTGAATCTCTGAAGTCCCTTCCCCGATCCTCTTGATCCGCGATTCCCGATACCATCTCTCCAGGGGCAACTCTTTGGTGACTCCCATCCCCCCATGCACCTGTATGGCCCGATCGACTACCCTTCCCACCATCTCGGTAGCAAAAAGCTTGACCATAGAGACTTCCATCCGCAAATCGCCCCCGACCTTATTCTCCATCTTCCAGGCACAGGAATACACCAACAGGCGGGCCGCATAGAGTTCCACTGCGGAATCGGCGATCATCCATTGAATGGCTTGGCGAGAAGACAGAGGCTGGCCAAAGGTCTGGCGTACATTCGCATAGTCAACGGCTAATTTTTATCTTGATTCGATAGAGGGGCAGAATCCTATCAGCGGCTAAAATTCTTGTCAAGAAAAAAAATTTCCCCTTGACCTTTTGGGGCTTTGAACCCTCGAACCCTTCTACGGTGGAAGCAAAATTCCTTTGGGCCAATGGGGAGAAACCAGAACGCTGCCTCCTCGATCGACGATGATCGCGTGGACGTCGTTCATTCGTTTGAGCAGCGCTAGGCCTTTGGGGGGCCCCAGGACAAATACAGCCGTGGCCAGGGCATCCGCAGCCATCGCTGAGGGGGCCATGACCGTGACGCTCTGACATTCCCTTGCCGGAGTCCCCGTGGAAGGATTTAAGAGATGATGGTAGCGTTCTCCCTCTTTCATAAAAAATCTCTCATAATCCCCCGATGTGGCCACTCCCGCCTGCCGGGGACTGAGCTTGGCGATCATTGTGGAGGAGAGACGGGGATGCTGGATTCCGACCGTCCAGGGTAACCCTTTTTCCTTTGAACCATTGACTTTTAGGTCTCCTCAGGCATTGACGAGGAAATTATCAATTCCTTTTTTCTGCAGGACGTCAGAGGCCCGGTCTACGGCATATCCTTTGCCAATGGCTCCCAGGTCTATTTCCATCCCCTGCTCTTGGAAAAAGATAGAAGACCGGATGCGGTCAATTTTGATTTGGCGATAGTCTACTTTCTTCAAATTTTCCCGTAGATCTTTTTCTTCCGGAAACTTTCCCTCCCGAAAATTCCAGAGTCGAAAAACAGGGCCGATGGTGATGTCCAAAGCTCCCGCGGAAAGGGAGGAAATGTCGAGAACCTGCTGGATTACCCTTAATATTTCCGGAGAAACTTTTGTTTCTTTTTTCCCGGCATTCCGGTTGACCCGAGAAATTTCGCTGTCTTCCCGGTAATTGCTCATAAGGAAGTCAATATGCTGCACTTCCCGAAACGCAGCTTCCATTGCTTCCTCAGCTTTTACCGCCCGGGTCCGGGAGACAACAATTTCCACCGACGTTCCCATGATCACTCGGGATTTACGGAATAAGTTCTTTTCTTGGCTGGAAGCGTCACCGGGGAAAGCCAGGGGCGAAAGGAGACTGATTATAAGAAGAATTGTTGGTGGTGAGCTTCGGATTAAAGATTTCATGGTTGATTTTCGAGCTAATAGTTTCCGGTTTCGGGTTGCCGGTAAAAAAAGCGACTTCTCTCCATCGGCAACGCGAAACTCGTAACCCGCAACTTTCGGTTTTTTTCATCCCCACAATATTAATTCAAGGGAATAGGGATTCCCCAGTAAAGGATGAGAGGGGAGGAGGCGCACCCGAAAACCAAACCGCCCCACTTTCAGACAGGGGATCTCTCCCCGAAAAATCGTTTGTTGCCCTTCCTGGGCAAAATCCTGCAGGGTAACAGTATCCCGGTCCATGAAATCAGCCTTGGAATCAATGAGTCCGTAATAAATGCTCACGGAAATGTCCCGGGGAGCAACTTGCCCTAACTGCGTGGCAACCTCGACCTTGAGAGTTTCACCCAAGGGAATGACCCTTTTGACGGCAACCTTTTTTCCCAAGATTTTTATCTGCGACCAGTTTTCTCGCAGTTGTTGGGCCCAGGCGGAAAGAGTTCGAATTTCCCTAAAATTATTGGCTTCGATTCGCTCCCTGTTGAGGGCTAAAGGTAAATAAAATTGATGGATGTAATCCTGCAACATGCGGTGAGCGCAAAAACGAGTTACGAGGGTTGACATAGATTTCTTCATGATTCTGAGCCACCCCCGGGGCATGTTGTCCCGGCCCCGGTCGTAAAAGAGAGGAACGATATGCCTTTCTAAAAGGTCATAGATGGCCTGGCTCTCTACCTGGTTCTGGTACTCATAATCTTCATATTCCTCACCGGACCCTATGGCCCATCCCAGGTCAGGGTGATATCCTTCTGCCCACCACCCGTCCAATATACTCATGTTCAATGCCCCGTTAGCCGTCGCCTTCATACCACTCGTTCCGCATGCCTCCAGTGGCCGGCGCGGATTGTTCAGCCAGACGTCGGATCCCTGGACCAGATATCGAGCCACATTCAGGTCATAATCTTCGATGAAAGCTAGCCGGTGGCGGAACTCCGGCTGATGGGCTAAATGAATGATATTTTTGATAACCATCTTGCCCTCGGAATCCTGGGGGTGCGCTTTTCCGGCAAAAATAATTTGTACAGGTTTTTGGGGATCATTCAGGATTTTGGCCAATCGGGCCGGGTCTTTTAAAATGAGATCGCCCCGTTTATAAAGGGCAAAACGCCTGGCAAATCCAATGGTCAAAGCTTCCGGGTTTAAGACTTCACTGGCAGCCTGGATATCTATTTTCTGGGCTCCGCGGCGCAGGAGTTGATCCTGGAGTCTTTGGCGGGTAAAGGCCACCAGCCTTTCCCGCCGGCGCTCATGGGCCCGCCACAATTCGGAATCAGGAATGCGGTTGACCCCCTCCCAGACCTTGACATTATCCGGGTCTTCGGCCCATTTTCGGCCCAGGTAGCGATTGAATAGGCGAGACATGTCATCGGAGATATAGGAAGGAATATGAATCCCATTGGTCACCCGCCCGATAGGAATGTCCAATTCGGGAAGGGTTGGCCAAATCCGCCGCCACATGCGCCGGGAAACGTTCTTATGCAACTCGCTCACACCATTGGTCAGGGTGGAATTCTTCAGCGCCATTACGGCCAGGTTAAAAGGTTCGTTCGGATTTGCTTCCTGGGCTCCCAGCTTCAAAAAAGTTTCCATGGAAATTCCCCAGGTACGAATATAGCTTCCCAGGTATGAAGCCATGAGCGATCGATCAAATATGTCGATGCCCGCCGGAATGGGAGTATGAGTGGTAAAAATGTTGCTGGCATACACTGCCTGCCGGGCCTCAGCAAAGGAAAGTTGATGCCTTTCCATCAGCAGGCGAATTCTTTCCAAAATGGCTAAGGCCGAATGTCCTTCGTTCATGTGAAAAACGGCCGGACGATAACCCATCTTGTCCAAAACCCTGACCCCGCCGATTCCCAGAACGATTTCCTGCTTCAATCTCATTTCCCGGTCACCACCGTATAGGGCAGAGGTGATATCCCGGTCTTCCTCGGTATTTTCCACAGTGTTGGTATCCAGCATGAAAAGTGGAACCCGCCCGACGTCGACCCGCCATACGCGGACCTTTACTTGGTGATCTTTGATGGGCACTTCAATGGTTTTGGGAGTTCCTTTTTCGTCATGTTGCAGGGTTGCCGGGAGGAGGTGGAAATCATTATCGGGGTAGGTTTCTTGCTGCCAACCGTCGACATTCAGGTACTGGCGGAAATAACCCTTTTGGTAGAACAGCCCCACCCCCACGAGGGGGACACGCAGGTCACTGGCCGATTTTAAGTGATCTCCCGCCAGGACTCCCAGCCCTCCGGAGTAGATAGGCAAGCAATCGGTCAGGCCATATTCGGCCGAAAAATAAGCCACCGTAAAATCAAAAGGAGTTTCCAGGCCAAAGTGGTACGCTTTGCCTTTTTCCAGGTAGCGGCTGAACTCAGTGGAGATGCGGTCCATCTCCGATAAAAATCCTTCATCCGTTAGCAGCTCTTGAAGGCGGTCTTTCCCCAGGCGACCGAGGACGGCCAAAGGGTTGTGATTGGTTTCATCCCAAAGAGTCTGGTCAAGGGACCGAAAGAGGTCGATGGCTCCCAGGTTCCAACTGAACCAGAGATTATTTGCCAGGTCCATCAGCGGGCGCAGACGTTCTGGCAGGC
The DNA here is from genome assembly GCA_018819135.1 of Pseudomonadota bacterium. Taxonomy (GTDB): domain Bacteria; phylum Desulfobacterota; class SM23-61; order SM23-61; family SM23-61; genus JAHJQK01. The sequence continues at coordinate 21,319 of JAHJQK010000060.1, forward strand.
TGGGTATCACCGTATAGACAACGATATCTTTCATCCTTCACCCCCAGGTTAAGTACTACCTTTTTTCTTCTGGAAACCCTTTTGAAAAAGCCTGGATAGGCCAGGTAATAATTATCTTGTTTCCTCCCAACTGTCAACCCTCTGATATTTTTCTTGACAAAAAAATTTGATCACATTAAATATCACTCATTACTCGGCCTTCCGGAACAGATATTCATTACCCAGCTTCCTCTTAGGCCACGGAGGTTTTATGATGCGGCAAGAATGGAGATTTCTGGATTTGAAGCTATCCAGCTATGCCCGAGCCTCTCTGTACATGCCGACGGTATTAACCCTCAGGGAAAGAGGGAAAATTCCCAATACTCTTGCCGCCATCAGCTTCGAGAAACCCGCCGCCTGTCTTTTCTATTATAACGATCCTGACCGGGAGATCGATCTGCCTTTCTGTCGGGATCAGGGCATCGAGGTGGCTCGCCGGGATACAGGTGGGGCTCCTTACTGGATGGACCCCGGAACTTTAATGTTGGTCTTATGTTTCAACCAGCAGGATGTTCCCGGCTTCCCGGAAACGCTCCCGGAAGCATACCGTTTTATAATCGAAGCCTCCGCCGGTTCTCTATCCCGCAGATTTTCCATTCCGGCCGTTTTCCGGCCTCTGAACGATCTTGAGGTCCAAGGGAGGAAAATCGCCGGACATACCTTGACCTTCCAGGGAAAAACCTGCCGCTGGGGAGCGGGTCCGCAGATTCTCCGACCAAGAATGGATCTAATGAGTAAGGCTTTAAAGCCTTTGCCCGAGAAATTTGCGGACAAAGAGGCCAAGACCATAGAAGCGCGGGTGACCAGCCTGGAAGACCTCCTGGGTTATCCCCCCTCTTGGGAAGAAGTAAAACAAACCTATATTGCTGGTCTGGAGGAACGATTGAGAGTGATTTTCCGACCCAGCGAGTTAAGCGAGGAAGAAAGAGCCATGATGGCGGAAAGGGAGAGAAAAGATTTTTCCGAAGAGTGGATCATGGCCATGAGCGAAAAGAGAAAATTTGGGCCTGTGCCTGAAGAGGTTAAGAGAGGCGAATATGCGGTTAAGGTTCCCCAGGGGCCCTTGATTCGCGCGGTGGTTTTGATGGCCGGCAATAAGATTTTCAATCTTTTATTGAGCGGATCCATCCATTGCCTTCCGGTCGTAATTGTGGAAGAAATGGAAGTTGCGCTCAAAGGGATGCCAGGGGATGAAAAGGAAATAGGGAAAGTGGTGCATTCTTTTTTCCAGAAACCTCAGGTTCAGGTTGCCGGCGCCACCCCCGCGGATTTCATCAGGACGATCATGGGGGCAATTGAAAAGGCAGAAGAGAAAGCATTTAGGGGTTAAAAGGAGCAGTAGATGCTAATTGTTGGGGAGAGGATAAACACCAGTCGGAAAGCGGTCAATGAAGCGGTGGGAAAACGCGACGCGGCTTTCATAGCGGCAGATGTCCAGATGCAGGTCAAAGCCGGCGCAGATTATATTGATGTCAACGCCGGGTCCCGGATTGCCAGCGAGATGGAAGATATGAAATGGCTGGTCGAGATCATTGAAGCAGCAGTGGATGTTCCCCTCGCCCTGGACAGTCCCGACCCAAAAATCCTGCAGGCCGTGGCCCCCCAGGTAAAGAAAAGGCCGATGATTAACTCCACGACGGCGGAGTCAAACCGATTTGAGGCTATGAAGGCAGTCGTTCACGAGAGGGAGTGTGATATTGTGGCCCTCTGTTTGGATGACCGGGGCATCCCCAAAACCGTGGATGAGGCTTTGCGCAATGCCTCCTTGCTGGTGCAAGGTTTGACCCAACTGGGAATGCCCCTCGAGAGAATACACCTCGACCCGATGATCCAGCCGGTTGGCGTGAACAAAGACAATGGAATTTTGGCCGTGGAAACCATCCGCAGCCTGCACCGGGAGTTTCCGGGGATACGGACGATCTGCGGCCTTTCCAACGTTTCTTTCGGGCTACCCAATCGGTTTTTAGTGAATAGACTCTTCCTGGTCCTTTGCATCGGAGCCGGGCTTACCGGGGCCATCGTGGATCCTCTGGACCAGAAAATGATGACGAACATTCTGGTGGCGGAAACCCTGGCCGGGAGGGATGATTACTGCCTGAAATATTTAAGAGCCAATCGAGCCGGAACTCTCCTGGGGTAAGGCGAAATTTTCTTAATGGGATTAGGAGCTTTAAATTTTTCAGCCGGAATAATTTTATTAGTTCTTCTAATCTGGACAGCAATAAGAGGCCTGAATGGAGGTCCGGGAGATGTTTTTACCGGCCTGGCAGGAGCCATCTTACTGCTGGCCGCCTTTCTTTATTTTATCTTCAGGCGCTTCGGGATTTTTTCCATTTCCAAAGGCTTGCTGGCCGATCTTCATATTCTCCTGGGCTCGGCAGGGGTGGGCTTGATTGTAGTCCATTCCGGCGGAGTTTTTTTAAGTTTCCCAGGTCTTTTGACTATTGCCCTCACCTTGCTCTTTCTCCTGGGTCTTAACCTGCGCTTCTTCTCCAGCCGGCAAATCCATCGGAATTTTGCATCCAGGCCCCACCTTTTTTTTCAATCTCCGCCAACAACTATTAAACTGGAGTCTATTCTTGAGGCTAAGAAAGCCTTACTTAAGAAGATCAATTCCCAAGCCTATGAAGGAACTTTTAGGTTGGGTTTTAAAGATTGGGTGTCCAGTCCAGGGAAGGCAGGTCGTTATTGGCGGCTGAACCGGGAAGAAAAAAAAGGGGTTAGAGAAGCTTGCGGGAATTCTCCCGGATACCTGGGATTCAGTCTGGGCTGGGGGCGCTACCTGCACATTTTATTGGGAATAGGGGCGGTAATTGGCTTCCTTTTCCATCTCATCCAATCTTGCCCATTTTTGGTTTTTTAGCCACAGAGCACACAGAGGTCACAGAGATTAGCATGGCAAAATTAAAACAAATAAAGTCAAAGGAAAAAAGTTTTAATCTGTTTATTATGTACCTTATTTTTAACTCGGTGTTCTCGGTGAACTCTGTGGCAGAGATTCCTTTATGAAACAACTATCTTTAATGTTCGATTCCGAACGGTGCACGGGCTGTTTAACCTGCGTGACTGCCTGCAAGTTAATCCACCGGTTAAAATGGCGCCAGAATCGAAATCACATCTTCTGGGCTTATAATGGGGGCTCGGGGAAATTGGAATTTACCCATAAAGTCTGCCAACAATGTGAGCGGCCGGCTTGCGTCCGGGCCTGCGGGACAAATCCCAAGGCGCTTGCCAAGCGAGAGATGGATGGAATCGTCGTCGTCGATAAAGCAACCTGTACGGGATGTCAGAGTTGTGTAAAAGCTTGCCCTTATGGGGTCATGGGTTTTGACTACCGGAGAAACGTGGCGGACAAATGTGATTTGTGCGTTGAATTCCCTGAAATGGGTCCAAACTGCGTACGCCATTGCGTCGGTTTTGCCCTTACCTGCGGCGTTAAGGAAGAACTACAGGAGCAAGCCCGCAAGGGTGGCCGCAAGGTGAGAAATTTGGATCATGCCGGGCAGAACCCTTCGTTGATCTACCTGGAACCTCTTAAGGCCAATAGCCAAAAGGGGAAGATGGAGGTTATTCCTTATCCCCGCCTGTCGAAGAGCTGGGTTTCCATGTTGACATCAGAACTCAGCTTCGCTTTCAAGGATAGTCTCATGCCTAACCAAGGGCTGGAGGATTATCCCTTCAACCAAGAGGTTCCTCCTTTTGGGGCCGATGAAGTGCTCTTGGGGGGTTGCAGCATGTGCTTCAACGCCTGCTCCGCCCTTTTTTATATTAAAGACGGGAAAGTGATCAACATCACCGGCAATCCCAACGATCCCACAACCCGGGGGAGGCTGTGTTCGAAAGGACTTAACCACGTCCTCATGTATAACAGCCGCCATCGTTTGACCAAAGCGCTGAAGAGAATCGGAAATAGGGGAGGTGGGAAGTACGTCGAAATCAACTATGATGAAGCCATGGCAGAATTCGCGGGCAAGTTGAAGAAGATTCGAGATCATTATGGACCGGAAAGTTTGGGGATTTACACTCCCACCCGCTCAGGCTATCTGCAACAAAGGGGAATGGCCCCGTTCTTTGCCCAAGCATTCGGCACGCCCAACTTTGCCGGATCCGCTCCCCTTTGCGACACGGCCCTGGACATCGCCTTTTCCATTTTTCAGGGCGGCAGATCAGGCAATTCCTATTTGGAAGACGATCTCGGTTCGACAACCTTTTATCTCATAGTCGGCGAAAACATGGCCGAAACCAGGCCGGTGAATTTTGGGTTGATCAATGACTGCCGGCTGAAAAACGGCGCCAGGATGGTGGTGATTGATCCGCGGCAGACCGTAACCGCCGCCAAAGCCGATGAATGGTTGCCCATAAGGCCGGGCACGGATATGGCCCTGGCCTTGGCCATGGCTTACCATATCATTTCAAGAGATCTGATTAATAAAGGCTTCATTGAAAAATGGGTGGAAGGGTTTGCCCAAGTCAGGGATTTCATCCTCGCAAAGAAATACACTCCGGAGTGGGCCGAACCTATAACCGATATTCCCGCCGAAAAAATCAAAAAATTGGCCGAGGAATTCGCCCGGGCGGAAAGAGCTACCATTTTTGCCAGCAGAGGATTGGCCCAGCATTCTAACGGGGTGCAGACCATAAGGGCCTTTATGATCCTTTCAGCCATAACCGGCCACTGGGGAAAAAAAGGGGTCACTTTCCAGATGTCTTCAAGCGGAAAGATGTTGGGGACCAGCCTTTCCGAGGCGGATCTGGGAAAGATCAAGCCAGGGCTGAGCAAGTCGCCCATCGGCTGGATGGAGTCTATTGGCACTGGGAAGCCCTATCCGATCAAAACCATCATCTGGGCCGGGAACCCTTTTGGGTTATGGCCGGGATTATCGCGGCTAAAAGAAGGATTGAAGAATGTCGAACTCATCGCCCACCTGGAAATCTGGAGAAACGATACGTCCTATGTTTCCGATTATGTTTTTCCATCGGCTCATGGTGTGGAGTATGGAGAAATCAATCGCAGCACGGAGGACCGCCGAGCCCTCTGGATTCGCCAGATGATCGAACCGCCTGGGGACGCCCGACCGGATCTCTATTTCTGGATTGAGCTCGGAAAAAGATTGGGGCTGCCGGAAATTCTGAAGGAGGGATACAAGGATTCGTCGGTTTTTTTCGATGCCGAGATGAGGGCCAGCTTTTTGGTCAAAGGGGTAACGGTAAAAAGGATGACGGAAAGCGAGAAGGGATTTTTGCGCATGCCTCTGCTGGATGAAAGATCAGAGGAAATTGATACCCTTTACCTGGAAGGCTCGATTTATCCCGGCGATAAGCAGGGGAGAAGGATTCCCACTCCGTCGGGCAAGCTGGAACTTTGGACCGAAGAGCTGGAAAAGAAATTCAATGAACTCGGTCTGACGGCCTTGCCGGAATTTTATTCGGAACCCGAGCAGTTGATTGACCTGCCTTATTTAAGCCAAGATTCGGCTGACCCAGACCGGCGACCTTCCCCATTCTGGAATTACTCCTGCTATGCGCCTGTGGTTAAAATTTCAAAAGAGCCCAAACCCCCAAGAGAAGATTTCGATACCGAATTGATAACCGCCTGTCCACCCGTTCCCCACTTTCACTCCTGGGGCAATTTTTTCTGGCAGGCCTGGGAGATGTGGCCCGATCTTTTCGTGCACCTGCATCCGGCCAAAGCGCGGTCCATCGGCGTACAGACAGGCGATAGGGTCATCGTAGAAAATCAGCGGGGAAGAATCGAGGCCGTGGCTTGGATTCATCCCGGAATCCGGGAGAGCGCCGTATACATTCCCATCGGCTGGGGAGAAAGATCTCCCTATTCGCAGTGGAAGAGCGTCAACTGGCTGCTTCCCGATGACCAACGAGATCCCGTCTCCGACCAAGCGAACACCAAGATTACTCTCTGCCGCGTGAGGAAAGCCTGATCTCCACTATAATGACCCTTACGACCTCAGCCCCAGAACTCATTTTTAAAAGGAAATTTAGCGGATAACATCCGAATATCGAATTTTTTTCAAAATATGGAAAATAGTGTATAAATAGCGGCGATGTTCACTTTTTGAAATGAGGGCTTCACCTACAAAGGTACAGCTTCGATAAGACTAAGCAATCAAGGATTACTGGTTGAAAGCGAGCGTAACGCCGGGAATCAGCCGTGCCGTCTTTTGGCGTCGGCTGGATTCTTTTGTTCGGCCCGCTGCCTTTCACGAATCTCTTCCATCATCAGTTCAAAGTCCGCCGGGTCACCGTGCCCGATCTTGGAACCAAGGTATGACTTCGCGGCAGCGATCAGCGTCGCTCGTGCAGAATCGGAGAGCGGAAACTGCATCTCCTCGGAAATGTGTCTCCGCGGATCTACTTGGCCTTTCGCCTTGTTGCAGCTGATGCACGAAACGACCTTGTTGTCAGGTGTGTCCAGTCCATTCGCCGACCGTGGGACCAAGTGGTCAATGTCGAGCTGATACCATGCCTGAAGTTGACGGCCGTCGAAACCACAGTAGACACACACGCAACGGTCTCTTACGTAAACCTCCCAGTCTGGCCAGTCGCTCTTCGCCATATTCCTCTCCAAGCCGAACAAGGATTATACAGTCTGTATAAAACCGCAAAGGCAGACTGTTTCTGTCTGTATAAGACAATTGAGTATTTTTGCGTTCATGCTCGAAAAGCTTTTTATTTCAATGGAATATCTGCTATCGCCGGGGCAAAGGTCCCGGTTTATACAGACTGTATAAGACGACTCGAATGCTGGATTCTGGGTTGAAATATACAAACTCATTTCAAGATGGTTAAGTAATACTTTCAGGAAGTACTACACATTCAAGCTTTCGTGCCATAATAGGAACCTTTCTTTCAGAGGCAGATATTGCCGGTGGGTTTTTAATACCGCGACTTCTTGATGCTGGGAAAACACCGGATCCATAGGGGGAAACGAACCCTTTATAAATTCGGCATCAATCTGCTTCTTGAACACCGTGGGTAAATAGCCATAGTAGAAAAATATTGAAATCACCCCGCTAAAACCTTAAGATATTTTTCACACCCCTAAATCAGTCTTTATTTTCCCAAGTGAGGCCTATTTTGAACCTGGTTAGTGGGCGAGTCTTCTATGGCTGGTGGATCGTAGTTCTCGGGTCCTTAATCCAAGTCGTGGGTGGAGGCATTCTTTACCAAAGCTTTACGGTCTTTTTCCTGCCCTTGAAGCGGGACTTAGGGGTGAGCAGTGCGGCGATTTCGCTTCTATATGGGGCCGCTCGTCTTGAGGGCGGATTGGAAGGACCTGTGGTTGGGTATCTGATAGACCGGTTGGGAGCCAGGACTATCATTATTATCGGGGCGAGCATGGCCGGTGTGGGTCTGATATTGCTGGCAACGGTCAACAGTTATCTTTCTTTCTTCCTGATTTACATATTTATTGTCTCTTTAGGATATAACGCCGGTTTTTTTCACCCTGCCTCCGCCGCGGTAACCAAGTGGTTTATCCGCCACCGAGGGCTGGGTTTATCTATCCTTGGTGCTTCCATGTGTGTCGGCGGGATGATCATGGCTCCGTTGCTTTCCCACATCATCCTGAGCTTCGGCTGGCGCACCGGGGCAGTCATTTCCGGACTCATTATTTTAATCGTCGCCCTGCCGGCAGCCCTCCCCATCCACCGTTCTCCCGAAGTGCTGGGACTTTCCCCGGACGGCAGGCCGCCCCGGGAAGACCATCCTGAGGACCCGCAAAAAGAACGTCATCAAATAGCGGATGTTGACTTTACCGTAAGGGAAGCCTTGGGAACCGTAAATTATTGGTTGCTGATGGCCGGTATCACCTTGCGACTGCTGGTCACCGTGGCCTTAAACACCCACTTCATTCCGATTTTAGTCTGGAAAGGGATGAATGAGGCGACGGCTGCCTATCTGGTAAGCCTTTTTGCCTTGTGCACAATTTTTACTACCCTATTGATCGGATGGATGGGAGATCGCCTGAGTAAACCCCTTTTATGTAGCGCGGGGATCCTGCCCATGATCTTGACCCTGGTGGGTCTGATCTTTAGTAAAGAAAGCGCAATCCTTTACTCCCTGCCCATCGGTTTATCGATTATCATGGGGACTATGCCTCTTAACTGGGCCATAATTGGCGATTTTTTTGGACGGCGGAGTTATGCCACTTTGCGGGGGATTATGGGAATATTTTACGGCGTTGCCACATTTGTATCTCCAATTTATGCCGGATGGATTTTTGACCTCACCGGGAGCTATTCCATCGTCCTCTTAACCTTCGCCATTGTTCTGGCGATCGCCGCCATCTTTTTTGCCTGGTTACGGCCCCCTACTTATAAACGCCCATTTTTTTAATTTGCTACCTTGAAGAGCTCTTCTCTCTCAGATCAGAATCGATCCCCCGTCCACAAAAATGGTCTGGCCGGTGATGAAATCGGAAGCCGAGGAAGCCAATAATGTGGCCATACCCATTCACCCTGCCCCGCTTCCCCGCAACTGGGAGCGAGGGTGGAGGGGAGTGGGGAGATCCCGTTTGTCTATTGAGGTTCTTAACATAATCTGGTAAAAAGAATAAACTGCAAATTTCAAGAGAGGAGTTTTCCATGGATGTGCGCATCGTGATCTGCGGTATGGGAAGAGTGGGGCGGACATTGGTGGGTTTGCTTGTCCAGAAAGACAAGGACCTGAGGAACCGGTACGGATTAAACCTTAAAATCGTGGCGGCCGTGGACATCGGGGGGGCTGCTATGGCACCGGAGGGCCTGCCATTAAAGGATTTGATGGCTCACCTTGAGAAGGGGGGGCGGATCGAAGATATGATCGGCTATGGGAAGAAAGGCTTTAGCGGAGTTGAGGCTCTATCTTCTGGGATTGCGGATTTGCTGGTGGAAACTACCCCCACCAACATCACAGACGGTGAACCCGCCATGACCCACATCCGTACCGCCCTGAGTAAGGGCCGGCATGTAGTTACAGCTGCCAAGGGTCCTTTAGTCCTCCGCTATAACAAACTGAAAACGCTGGCCGAGAAGGCGAAAGTCAAATTGATGATCAGCGCGGCAACCGCGGCGGCCCTACCGACTTTGGACGTCGGACTTTCCTGCCTGGCCGGGACAGAAGTTTTGACGGCGGAGGGGATTCTTAACGGGACCACGAATTATATCCTCACCCGAATGTACGAGGACGGTTGCCCCTATGCCGAAGCCCTGGCCGAAGCTCAGAAAATGGGGGTTGCGGAACCCGACCCCTCCTTGGATGTGGAAGGGAGAGACACAGCCAATAAAATCCTGCTCATTGCCAACGAAGTCTTTCAGGCCGGACTATCCCTTAAGGATGTTTCCGTAAGGGGGATCACCCAGGTCAAACCGGAAGAGGTTGACCGGGCGAAGAAAGAAGGCAAGGTGATCAAACTAATCGGAAAGGTGGAGAGAAAAGAAGGGAAAATAGTAGCTTCGGTCGCTCCCATGACCCTGCCTGCAGACCATCCGCTGGCCAGCGTACGGGGCACGGAAAAGGCCATTTCTTACCTTACCGACACCATGGACCGGGTGACGGTCTCCGGCGGGAAATCCAACCCCATGGGAGCAGCTGCAGCCATCCTAAAGGATATTATTCGGATCTATAGAGAATAAGGTATTAGATGATAGGTGATAGGAAATAGGCAATGGGCAAAAGGTGCAAAAAAAGCGAAACATATTTTAAGAAGGAACTATTATGAGGAAGAAAAAAAGTATTCAGGATTTTTATATGATGAAGGAAAAAGGGGAGCCAATCACTTTTATCACCAGTTATGATTACCCCACGGCCACCTTCGCTGAGAAGGCCGGAATGGATATGATCCTGGTAGGAGATTCTCTGGGCATGTGCGTCTACGGGTATGAAGGAACCATGCCCGTAACCATGGACCAGATGATTGTCCACAGCGACGCTGTCCGCCGGGGAGCACCGAACACCTATGTCATCGGGGATATGCCTTTTCTCTCCTACCAGACCACGGATGAGGCGGCGGTAGAGAATGCCGGCCGCTTCTTCAAGGAAGCGAGGGTGGATGCGGTCAAATTGGAAGGTGGGGTGCGCGTGGCCAGCCGCATCAAGGCTATTGTGGATGCCGGCATGCTGGTGATGGGCCACATCGGGCTTACCCCTCAAAGTTCTTCCCAGTTGGGCGGATTCAAAGCCCAGGGGAGAACGCTCGACAGTGCGCAGGCCCAGGTCGATGACGCCCTGGCTGTGCAGGAGGCGGGCGCGGCCATGATCCTTCTCGAGGCCATTCCTCCGGAGGTTGCCGGTTATATCCGGGACACCCTGACCATCCCCGTTTTGTCCATTGGCGCCGGCCCCTATTGTGATGGACAACTCCTTATCGTCAGCGACATGCTCGGGATCTTCGAAGCCTTCACTCCCAAATTTGTGAAGCGCTACGCTGAAGTGGCCAAAGTTTGCACCGAAGCCTTAACGGCGTATGTTCAAGATGTGAGAAACAGGGCTTTCCCGGAACCCAAACATATCTACCCGATGATTCCTGAAGAGTTGATCAAATTCAAAGAATGGGTAGCTGCCGGGAAGGGGAAAATTCCCCCCCACGGGGTATCTTGATAGTATAGGAAATTCCTTTTTGGACACGGATTCACCCGGAAAGTCGCTTAGCGCTATGCGCATAGCGTCTTTTTTGTATCTCCGGTGATCGGCGTAAATCTGCGTCATATTGAGTTTAAAAAAAGGAGGGGGAACCATGTTTGAATTTATTAAAAAAGCAATTTTCATCGGTGCCGGCCTGGCCTCCATGACCGCCGAAAAGATTGAAGAGGCAGTGGAGGAAATTGTTAAAAAAGGTGAAATATCGGAAAAGCAGGGGAAGGAATTGATCCAGGATCTAAAAGAGAAATCTGGGAAAGCCAAAAAAGATTTAGGGGAGAGGATCGACAAAGTTGTGCATGATACCCTGCAGAAGCTCAACATACCTACGAGAACAGAAGTGGAAGAACTGCGAGCAAGAATCGAACAGTTAGAGAAGGCAGCCGAGAAGAAGGAATAATCGATGCAGATCCACAAGATCGGTGTTGTCTCCCGTACCTACCGGCATATCAACCGGTACCGCCAGATCCTGACCATTTTATTTAAATACGGTTTTGGCGACCTGGTAGACCGGCTGCATGTGGGACAATACCTGGAAATCGGCATGCAGATGATTTCCAGGAGCCGCCGCGAACGAGTGGAAAAGCTGACGCGATCCGAGCGGATCCGCATGGCCTTTGAAGAACTCGGGTCGACGTTTATCAAATTGGCCCAGATCCTTTCCACCCGTCCGGATTTGATTCCCCCTGAGTTTGCGCAGGAATTAGCGAAACTTCAAGACCATGTTCCTCCTTTTCCTTTTGCGCAGGTGAGAGAAATTGTTGAGGCGGAGCTGAAAGCTCCGATCGAGGAAAAGTTTCAACATTTCGAAGAAACGCCCCTGGCAGCGGCTTCCATCGGCCAGGTTCATCGGGCCCGGCTGCAAAGCGGAGAAGAGGTCGTGGTGAAAGTTCAGCGCCCGGGCATTCGCCGTCAGATCGAAGTGGATTTAGAAATTTTGCTTCATATCGCCACCTTGATCGAAAGACACGTTGAGGAATTGGGGAACCAACGCCCTGCCCGGATTGTGGAAGAGTTTGCTCGCACCCTGGAGAAAGAGATCGATTATACGGTTGAAGCTTACCATACCGAACGTTTTGCCCATCAGTTTGTCGGCAATGCCACCGTTTACGTCCCCCGGATTTATCGTGAGGCCACCACCGAACGCATTCTGACCATGGAATATATTCCGGGGATCAAAGCCTCCGAAGTGGCCGCGCTGGATCAGCAGGGCTTTGATCGGAAAATTATCGCTTCCCGCGGGACCGATTTAATCCTCGAGCAGGTTTTTCAACATGGCTTTTTTCACGCCGATCCGCACCCGGGAAATGTCTTCCTCCTCCCGGGCAATGTTATCTGTTACCTCGATTTTGGCATGATGGGCAGTGTTGACCGGCAAGCGCGGGATAATTTTGCCGACCTGGTTTATGGTTATGTCTGCCGGAATGAGTCCCAAATCGCCCAGGCTTTGTTGAAGATTATCGAATGGGACGCTGAGCCGGACCGGCGGGCCCTGGAAAAAGACATCGCCGATTTTATAGCGATGTACTTGTATCACCCTCTCAAAGAGTTGCGGATCGCCAATATTTCCAAAGCGCTCCTGGCCTTGATCACCCGCCACCGGCTGCGCCTGCCGCCGGATATATTCCTGATGATCAAGGCCTTGGCCACGGCAGAAGGGGTGGGAGTGGCGCTGGATCCTGATCTGGATATGGTTGAAAAGGCTGCCCCCTTTATCAAACGGATTAAAATAGAGCGCCTGCATCCCAGGCGAATCATAGGTGAATTTCTTGATTCCGGAGGGGACCTCATCCAACTGCTCAAGGAGATTCCTGGAGAGATGAGCGACATCCTCAAACAGGTAAAACAGGGAAAAGTGAAAATCAATTTTGAACACCGGGGGCTGGAGAATTTTACCTTTCATGTAGATCGATCGTCAAACCGAATTGCCTTTTCTCTCCTAATTTCCTCCCTGATTATCGGCTCGTCTTTGATCATCCGGACCGAGATCGGGCCTTATCTTTTCGGTTTTCCCCTCCTGGGTCTTTTGGGATTTACCATTGCCGGGATCTTTGGCATCTGGTTGCTCATCTCCATCCTGCGATCGGGTAGGCTATAAAAGAATTAAGGGATGATACGTTAAAGCACTCTAAAAAAGAGGGAATATAGGAATGACGCCTAAAGAACGAATGCTGAAAGCTGCCCGCGGTGAATGGGCCGACTTCCTTCCTTGGGCTCCGCGGATTGACCTCTGGTACAACGCCAATTCCCTGCCAGGAACCCTTCCGGCCAAATATCGAAGAGGAGTGACCCTCGATGAGATTGCCGATGATATCGGAGGTGGCTATCACAAGATTGTACCCGATTTTTTAAACGCCCGATCTCCAGAGGATACGATTGACCGTGGTTTGGGTATCTTTCGGCTCAAGGGTATGCCCTATCGGGCCGAGTTGGCCGGGGTAGAAAGGGAAGTTAAAAAAGAAGGAAATACAACCTTCGTGACCTATCATACCCCCCTCGGGTCGATCTCGTGTGAAATCCTTTATACCGAAGAGATGAGGCGGGCTGGAGTTTCGATCACCTGGATCTCGGAGCATGTCATTAAAGATCCCAAGGATTATAAAATCGTGGGTTATATCTTTAAAAATATAAAGGTGATCCCCGATTATGAGAACTACCTGGAATTTCAGAGGCAGGTGGGAGATAAAGGATTTGCTGCCGCCCGGGGTTTGGCTGCGGCCGGCCCCATGCACCAAATTATGAGAGATTTTCTGGATGCTACTCAGTTTTACCTTGAAATGTACGATCATCCCCAAGAGATGCGCCGGCTCTGTGAAGACCTGGAGCCTTATTATGATCAGCTTTTTCGGGTCCTGGCCAACTCCCCGGCAGAAGTGGTTTTCCATGGAAGCAATTTCGACGAGATGATTACCTATCCACCGTTTTTTCGTGATTATATTATGCCCTACCTGCAAAGATTGGCCGATATGCTTCACCCGCGCGGAAAACTGCTGATTTGCCATTGCGATGGAGAAAATAAAGGTCTGCTTGAACTCATCGCTGAAAGTGGAATGGACATTGCAGAGGCGATCTGTCCTCAACCCATGACCAAAGTCACCATCAGCGAAGTAAAAAAGGCCTTCAAGGGAAAGGTTACCATTTTCGGGGGAGTCCCCTCGGTAGCCCTTCTGGAACAGAGCATGTCCGATGAGCAATTTGAACGTTTCATGGAGAATTTATTCCGGGAGATTGTTCCAGGAGATCGATTTATTCTGGGAATAAGCGATACCACGCCGCCGGATGCTAAGTTCGAGAGGTTATCCCGGATTACGGAGATAGTGCAGGAGTGGGGAAAGTTGCCGATGAAAATGCCAAGATAGCAAAGCGAGAAAAGCGTGAAAAAAAGAAAAAATAAAAGGAGGAGAAATGGTCAGTCAGGAAAAGTTTTACCAGGCACTTGCCGCCGGGAAAATGGATGAGGTGAAAGATTTGATTCAGAACGCTTTGGACAGAGGGGAATCGCCGGAGAGCATTTTGAAAGAAGGGCTAATCAAAGCGATGGATCAGATTGGAGTCAGATTTAAGAACAATGAAATTTACATCCCCGAGGTGCTCATTGCCGCCCGGGCCATGCATGCGGGGCTGGGGGTTTTGAAACCCATCTTGGCCAAATCTACGACCTCTGCCTCGGTAAAAATTGTTTTAGGAACGATGAAAGGGGATTTACACGACATCGGAAAGAACCTGGTAGCGATGATGATGGAAGGAGCAGGGTTCGAGGTGATTGACCTTGGCATCGATGTGCCTTCCGAGAAGTTTATTCAAGCCGCCAAGGAACATGGGGCGCATGCGATTGGGATGTCAGCATTGCTTACCACTACCATGTTGCAGATGAAGGCGACTATTGAGATGATCAAGTCTGCAGGGTTAGGTGATGGCATCAAGACCTTGGTAGGGGGAGCGCCGGTGACGTTGGAGTTTGCCCAGAAGATTGGGGCGGATGGGTATGCCGCCGATGCAGCATCGGCCGTGGGAAAGGTCAAAGAGCTTCTGGGTTTGAGTTAAAAGTTTCATTCTTCTTGCCAGATCCCCTTAATTTATGTTAGAAAATTTATGGCTTGGTAACAAGTCCTTTTTGTCCCATTTTCGTCATGCCCGCGAAACTTGTCCTCGCGAAAGCGGGGAGCGGGAATCCAGGGTTTCCTGACTAAAAATTGATTATCGAGGAGGGCGTTACGTGCAGGCTGCCGACCGATTAACAAAAATTCCACCTTATCTTTTTGTCACTCTGAGAAACAAGATCAACAAGGCCAGGGCCGAGGGTGTAGATGTGATCAACCTGGGCGTGGGAGACCCGGTAGATCCTACCCCCCAGAGCGTGATTGACGAACTTTGCCGCCAGGCCCAGATTCCCATCAACCACCAGTATCCCATCGACGAAGAGAAAGGCATGCTGGCTTTTCGCCAGGAGGTAGCCAGGTGGTATGCGAAAAGATACGGAGTAGAGCTAAATCCCGAGGGGGAAGTTTTGGGATTAATTGGCTCCAAAGAAGGTTGCCATCATTTCATCCTCGGCATCGTCAACCCGGGAGATGTCGTGTTAATGACGGATCCCGGATATCCGGCTTACCGGGCGAGTATCTATATGGCCAGCGCCGAGCCTTATGCCGTACCCATGCTGGCCGAGAATGGTTATCTTCCCGACCTCGATCAAATTCCTGCCGACATTCTCCAGCGAGCCAAAGCCATGTTCCTCAACTACCCCAACAACCCTACGGGGGCCTGCGCCACGCGGGCTTTTTTCAGTAAAGCGGTCGAAATGGCCAAGACCCACGACATTGCCATATGTCATGACAACCCCTACAGCGAAATCCTTTTTGATGGCCAGGAACGCCTGAGCTTTCTATCCGTGCCTGGGGCCAAAGAGGTAGGCATCGAACTCAATTCTCTTTCCAAGCCCTATAACATGACGGGCTGGCGCATCGGTATGGCCATGGGCAACAAAGAGATCCTTACGGCTCTTTGCAAGGTTAAAGAAAACACGGATTCCGGGATCTTTAACGCCGTCCAGTATGCCGCCATCGAGGCTTTGCGCAAAGAGGACGGCAATATTACCAGGATGATAGAAATCTATTCCCGCCGCCGGGAATTGGTCCTGAAGACCTTGGAAAAGATTGATCTGGGGCTTAAACCCCAAAAAGGAACTTTCTACCTATGGATCCCGGTGCCGCAAGGGACCACCTCCATTGATTTCACTACTACCCTTTTTGAAAAAGCCGCGGTAGTCGTCGCGGCCGGTACGGCTTACGGCCGGCATGGAGAGGGATATATCCGCATCTCCCTGACGGTTCCGGACAAGCGGCTGGAAGAAGCCATGGACAGGATCCAAAAAGTTTTTCAGGCTTAAATCCTGTTGCAAGTTTCGAGTTGCGAGTTACGAGTTTTAAATTGGTTCCCATTATTCCTGAAACCCGAAACCTGTAACCCGTAACCAGGGTTTTTATGTTGACTTACATCGGCATTGGATCAAACCTGGGGGATGCTCTGGACAATTGTCGCCGGGCCATCCAGGCTATTGCCGCCGATGGGAGAAATCAGTTACTCCAATGTTCCCCGCTCTACCGGACCGAGCCGGTGGGCAAGAAAGATCAGGGCTGGTTCATCAACGGGGTGATAGCCGTCGAGACTTCTCTCAGGCCTCGTGAATTTCTGGATTTCCTATTGGACATCGAGCGAAAAATGGGGCGAGAGCGGGTGGAGCGCTGGGGTCCCCGGGTGATTGACCTGGATATCCTTTTTTATGGTGCTGAGGTTTTGAACGAAGACGGACTACAGATTCCCCATCCGCAGCTGCCCGAGCGCAGATTTGTGCTTATCCCCCTCCGGGATATCGCTCCTCATTTTGAACACCCCTTACTGGCCAAGACGATATCGCAAATTCTCTTGGAACGACCGGATGAGGAGAAAGTGCTGCCCATTTTAGAAAGAGGTCAAGGGCCGTGTCCCGTTTAATTATTTTTCTGATCATTCTGGCGGCGATCTATTGGGTAATTAAGCGGGCCTTTTTTCCCGGGAAAGGAAGGGTCGGCAAAACCGACGAGGCAGGTGAAGATCTGGTCCAGGACCCTTTCTGTCAATGTTATATCCCCAAGAGCCAATCTTATGCCATTTCCCTGCAAGGCAAGAAGCTTTTCTTTTGTAGTGAAGATTGTTGTAAAAAATATATGGCATCCAGAGCCTTCCCCAAATCCTGAAATATTTATTTATTGCATAATAATAGACGATAAGTTATCGTATAATTCATTAAAGTTTTTTCCTGGAGTGGGGAAAGGGCGTGAAAAAAGTAAAAAGGAGTAGGCTTCTGAGAATAATCCCCAAGAAAATCATATTGATCATCATCGGAGGGTTAACTGCATGTTTCGTCGCTCCCTCTTTTTCTTCGGCCGACATCTACAAGTACGTGGATCCGGATGGCGTAGTCCATTTCACCAATGCGCCCACACACGGAAAGTTTAAACTAACGCTGAGGGAAGAACCCGTACAATTTCGTCTTGGGCCTACTTTTGTAAAATATGACCTGGCTATCTGGAAGTCTGCGGAAAAATACAGGGTGGATTACGCCCTGATCAAGGCGGTCATCAAGGCGGAGTCCAATTTTAATCCCAAGGCAATTTCTCGAGTGGGGGCCAAAGGATTGATGCAGCTCATGCCGAAAACCGCCTATGCTTTTCAGGTAAGGGATTCTTTTCATCCCGAGAATAACATTGAGGGCGGAGTCCGCTACCTGCGGTACCTTTTGAACCTTTTCGATGGAAATTTATACTCGGTTTTGGCGGCTTACAACGCTGGGGAGAAGGCTGTCTTCCAATATAACGGTGTCCCCCCTTATCGGGAGACCCGAACTTTTGTCCAACGGGTATTACATTATTTCCAGCAATACAATCGGGAACCGAGACCAGATTTTTCTGCCCAATTCACCAACTAAAATTCAGTTATTATAACCATGGAAAGAACCATCGAGGCCGTGGCCAAAGAGCAGCATCAGGCGACCCTGTGGAACACTCCCAATGTTCTCTCCTTTTTTCGCTTGGCGGCCATTCCTTTTGTGGTGGGATTTCTTTTCTTCCCTGGCCCTTGGCCAAGCTTCCTGGCTGCTCTTTTTTTCACCGTTGCTTCATTGACCGACCTTTTGGATGGATATATCGCCCGGCAGCAAAAAAGTGAGACTGCTGTGGGTAAGTTATTGGACCCGATGGCCGACAAACTTTTAATTAACTCGGCATTGATCATGTTGATTTCTTTAGGCCGTATCCCGGCCTGGATGGTGGTTCTGATCGTGGGGCGAGAAGTGGCGGTTACAGGGCTCAGGGGAATTGCTTCTACCCAGGGTCTGGTCATCGCCGCCAGCAAATGGGGAAAAGCCAAAATGGTTCTTCAGTCCCTCGCTTTAATCGGGCTGATGCTGCACTATAAATATCTTAGGATCGATTTCCATTTCCTCGGCATGCTCCTCCTCTGGATTGCCCTGGTTGTTACCCTTTGGTCGGGCATTGATTACTTTCTTAAATTTTACCGGGAACATCAAAAAAAACCAATAGCCAATAGGCAATAGGCTATAGGTGATAGGTAAAGACACAAGGCCGAAAGCTTTTATTCACAATCACCCGTGGCCTATCGCCTATGACCTATAGCCAGTTTTTAACCGTTTTATTCTTGACAAAGCCGGGGGGCATTTTTTAAAATAGCATTAATTCTTAAAAAGATTGAGCGGGAATAACTCAGCGGTAGAGTGCAACCTTGCCAAGGTTGAAGTCGCGGGTTCAAATCCCGTTTCCCGCTCCAATTTCATTGTATAAGAAATTCCTTTTATCGGCGTAAATCTGCGTCCTATTAAATTTGATGGCGGCATAGCCAAGTGGTAAGGCAGCGGTCTGCAAAACCGCGATTCCCCGGTTCAAATCCGGGTGCCGCCTCCAACTCCAAGATGAGGATGGTTGTAAAAACGCCATCCTTTTTTTTGAGTTTTTAAAGCCTATTCATCTTCTTCGGGTTCAGGGAGGATCTTCCCCAGGTTGATTCGTTTTAAAAAGCGGTCATTCTTCTGTCGGGTTCTGATCACATCTTTAAGGAGTTTTTTCATGCTGGGTTCGGGGAAGAGGGCGTCGAGATCTTTCTCTGCTTTAGGAAAAAGCTTGTTCAGGATGATGGGGTCCTCGGGTGGGAGTGTTTGTTCAACAGAGGAAATTTGTGGTTCTTCGGCTTTGGGGATTGTCTCTGGTGTATCCATGGCCTGTTCGGTTTTTTGATGCTTTTTATTTTGGTAAATAAAGATACCAAAAAAACCATCTTTTTCCAAGTAAAATTTTTCCCAGTAAAAATGATGATCTCGTAAAAAGTCCGAAAAGCCGTCACTCCTGCGAAAGCAGGAGTCCAGAACTGCTTGAATTAACTGGATTCCCGCTCCCCGCTTTCGCGAGGACAAGTTTCGCGGGAATGACGAAAATGAGGGGAAAAAGACTTTTTACGAAGCCATCAAAAATGCCTTGAAAAAAATCACCATAACAATATAATAAGAGAAAACATATGCCTGGGCCTGGGTGGCGGAAGTGGTAGACGCAAGGGACTTAAAATCCCTCGGTGCTTAGCACCGTACCGGTTCGATTCCGGTCCCAGGCACCATGCTTTTTATCCATGGTTCCAATTGAAAGAAGCATGGGAGACGGGTGATCCTCTTTTAGATTATTGAATGGCTGACAAAGAAAAATTAGGAGGGATCATTGACCTTATCTACTGCTCGGGATACTACAAAAATTTTCAGATTATTGGAAAAAGGGTCGCTGGGGTAAAGGAAAAAGCCATATCGATTAGGATCGTAATCCCAAACGAATCCACAAATCACTTCCTGATCCTTAAACGTTACCTCCACCTTCCGTCCAGTTATTGGCGTTCCATCGGGAAATGTTTTCTGCTCTCTGTATAATCGATTGCCCATAAAATTCCGAACAAAAAAAATGGCCTTCAAATCTTTAACCTGGACCTCTATAGGGTCATTGGCAAAGGTATCAACCAGAGTGATATAAAAAGTTGGCTTGTCGGGGGAAAAATCATGGGTATATCCCCTGATAATTCCGCCGCCGGTATAGCGAATGACGATTTTGGCAGGTTCCATTTTTTTTAACAATACCCTAGCGAAAGATTAACGATTCAAGATAATTATCGTCAACGCGAAAAAAAACTTAAACCCCGGCAAACGGGACCCGGGATCCAACCTTTTTGCCTCCTGTATACAGACCTTCCGGGTCGTCAAGTCAGAGCAACACATAAATTCGGAACACGGATACTCTCAGGCCAGGTAACGAAGGCCCCCATTCTCCTTTGAGATATGCCCTCCTCATAGACCCCCTCCTATAAATCATTGGATTGGTATTGATATTATTTTAAGGTTGCCAACAGGTCAAGAGGAAAAGGCGGCGTCCCACCCTCATTCAACCGTTTCCCTTCTATCTCTCCAAGTTGGAATTATTTACGGAAATCAATCATTGATAGGTCTCGCAAAATAGTGTAAATTTTAAATGACGATCAACAGTTGATTACTCCCCCGCTGGATTCCTGCGGGAAATAAAGGGATGAATGAGTTTCAGATCAAAGACCTATTTCCAAGATGATTTTGTTCCAGGAAAAAAAGGAATATGGGAGGAGGCCTAATTCACAAAAATGGGAGGATAACATGGAGACAGAGCACCTTGAAAAACGGTTTGGAATTTTGGCTGTGGAAAAGGGATTTATCACGGCAGATCAGGTCATTGAAGCATTGAAGATTCAGGTGATGGAGGATATAGAAAAGGGGCAACACAGACTTATCGGCCGCATCCTATTAAAACAGGGGCTGATTACCCTCTCCCAGATTGATGATTTGTTAGACTCCTTAGAGAAAAATCTGCCTTTATTTAAAGAACAGTGAAAAGAACATCCAATGAAAATCCCGTTTCCAGTTTTTTTCTGGATTCCCGCTGGCGCGGGAAGGACATGCGCTTTGGTGATTAACGACGCTGCGTATAGAATGGAGGGTACATAATTGATTGAAGTGAGATGGCATGCCAGAGGCGGACAAGGGGGGTTTACGGCAGCGAGATTGCTGGGACTTGCAGCTTCGGTATTTGGTGACAATTATGCTCAAGCTTTCCCGTCGTTTGGTCCTGAACGGAGAGGCGCACCTGTACTCGGATTCACCAGGATTGATAACAAGCCCATAACTGACCACAGCCAGGTGTACACATGTGACTATGTAGTGGTTCTTGATGAAACCCTTATGGAAACAGTGGAGGTTACCAAAGGTTTAAAGGAGGGAGGCAAAATACTTATCAATACAAAGTTGAGCCCTGATGCTTTTAAATTTAATGGAAACTTCCATGTGATCACCATCGATGCGACCAAGATTGCTATGGAAGAGTTAGGCGGTCCAATTGCGAACACAGCTATGCTGGGAGCATTTGCGGCGGTGAATGATGCTATAGATATCGATTCAATTTTAAAAGCGATTGATAAGGGAATGCCTGAAAGTTTACGTAAGAAAAATAAAAAAGCGATTGAACATGCCTATAAGGCAATTCGGGAGGTGAAGTAAATGGCCAAACCGCAGATCGTGAAATTCAAATTTCCGGAGTCCTTAGAAGAAATGCCGCTTGGGCCCAGCGCCGCGGCAGGTATATTGACTGAACCCAATGCGGGCTGGAGAGTGCAAAAACCCATTGTTGATCATAAAAAATGCAGCAATTGCCTGTTATGCTGGGTTTTATGCCCTGAGGGTGTGATCGATAAAGAGAACGAGAACCTCGAAATCGATATGAATTATTGCAAGGGTTGTGGATTGTGTGCCCAGGAGTGCCCTCAAGATGCAATCACGATGGTTCGGGAGGGCGAAGCGGATGATCAATAAACCTAAGAGTTCCAATTTAGATTTTTTAAACGGAGATGAAGCTGTGGCTTATGGCGCCAAGTTGTGCAGGCCTCATGTGATCGCCGTCTATCCCATTACCCCCCAGACGATCGTCGTGGAACGAATAGCAGAATTTATCGCCAATAAATTGATGGACTGTGAGTACGTATATGTGGAAAGTGAACACAGTGCCATGTGTGCAGCCATGGGCGCATCTTTGGTTGGTGCGCGGGCGTTTACCGCCACCTCTTCCCAAGGTCTGGCGTATATGCATGAGATGCTTCATTATGTAAGCGGCAGTAGGTTTCCCATCGTAATGATGAATGCCAATCGGACATTGGCGGCACCGTGGAATATATTTGGCGACCAGAGAGATTCTCTGGCCCAGAGGGATACAGGATGGATTCAGGTTTATGTTGAAAATGGGCAAGAAGCCTTAGATATGATCATTCAGGCCTATGCCATAGCAGAAAATGACCGTGTATATACCCCCGTAATGGTTAACTTAGATGGATTTGTAAATACGCATACGTATGAGCTGGTAGACGTACCCGGCCAGCACGAGGTAGACGAATTCCTGCCTCCTTTTAGATCCCAAAATGCCATCGATTTTAACCATCCGCGAAGCTTTTGTATGACGGCATCGACGGAATGGAATACTGAGTTCAGGTACCAGCAGCAACAAGCCATGAATCATGCCCAGGAAGTGATAGAGGAAGTTGATCAAAAGTTTGGAGAAAAATTTGGCAGATATTATAGCGGCCTGGTAGAAGAGTATAGAGGTGAAGATGCCGAGGTCGTACTTGTCGGCATGGGCAGTGTCATAGGCACTTCCAGGATCGTCGTAGATAAATTGAGGGAGATGAGTTTAAAAGTGGGTCTTGTGAAACTCAGATTTTATAGGCCTTTTCCTGCGGAATACTTTAAAGGTTTAGGCCCAAGGGTGAAAGCGATTGGAATCATAGACCGCGATATATCATTTGGATATGAGGGAGCTGCGGCCTCTGATATAAAAGCTGCTTTGGGCAATTCCGGTGTGGGTCCGAAAGTTATCAACTTTATTGCCGGCATAGCCGGGAGGGATATAACCAAGGAAAACATCGAAGAAATGTATTACAAACTTTTTAATCTCACGCAAGGTTATGTGCCCATGCCCTACGGGATGGGGTTTTGCGTCCGACCTTGCTGTAAAGATTGGAAAACTTGCGGTTGAAGCCGGCATGTGGTATTTGGCTGAATATGAAAATGGGAAAGTTAAAATGAATGTTATTCCCAAAAAAATAAAACCTGTCGAGGAATATCTTATGAAGCAAAGAAGGTTCAAGCATTTAACTGCGGAAAACATCAAACTCATTCAAGAACACCGGGATAGCGAATGGAGGCTCATCAGGGAGAGGTGGCTTTGGGAAGGGACATAGGTTCTACATTTAGAGCCAGTGGCGAGAAAGGCGGACAGGTGGTCCCCTGACTATAATCAAAGGGGAACCTTACGGAGTGGCCTCCGAGGGGTTCTGGGCATTACGAGAAAAGGAGAGGAGGAAGTCTGAGAAGATGAAATCATATCAAATTGTGGTTTTACCCGGAGATGGCATAGGGCCCGAAATCGTCGGGGCCATGGTAGAGGTCCTCGACAAGGTCCAAAACTTGGCTGGCGACTTTCGTTTAGCGTATGCTTTTCACCAAGCCGGCGCGACTTACTACCTTAAGAACGGAAAAAATATGTCTGCGGAAACATTCGAGGCTATCCGCCAGTCCGATGCCACCATAAAAGGACCGGTGGGATTACCCGAAGTGCGCCTGCCGGATGGTACCGAAGCCGGAACGCTGGGAGGCGTGCTGCGGAATGGGTTCGACCTCTATGCCAATATACGCCCGATCAAACTATTTCCCAAAGTGCCCACGCCGCTCAAAGAC
This sequence comes from Pseudomonadota bacterium, assembly GCA_018819135.1. Taxonomy (GTDB): domain Bacteria; phylum Desulfobacterota; class SM23-61; order SM23-61; family SM23-61; genus JAHJQK01. Next base: position 44,822 of record JAHJQK010000060.1, read on the forward strand.
AAATCTCCCGAGAGCATCGACTACATCATTGTCAGAGAAAACACTGAGGGCCTTTATGCTTCCCGCGGGCGAGGGCTCCTCACCGAACAGGCCGCCACCGACACCTTGCTGCTTACCCGCAAAGGATGCGAGAGGATCTGTCGCTTCGCCTTTGATATGGCTTTGCGCAAGACAAAGGGAGCCCCCGAAGACGGCCGGAGAAGGGTCACTTTGGTGGAAAAAAGCAACGTCCTGAGAAGCTTTCACTTCTTCCGGCAGGTGTTTTTCCAGGTGGCCAAGGAAACACCGGAGGTGGAAATCGAAACCCTCTATGTCGATGCTGCCGCGGCGGCTTTGGTTAGTAAGCCCCAACATTTCCAGGTGATAGTCACCGAGAATATGTTCGGGGATATTATCAGCGATCTGGGGGGAGCAACCATAGGAGGATTGGGGATGTGCCCGTCAGCGAATGTGGGGGAAGAGCGTGCTTATTTTGAGCCCATCCATGGCTCAGCTCCGGACATAGCCGGGCGCAACCTGGCCAACCCGCTCTCCCAGATCAGGGCCGCGGGCATGATGCTGGAGTACCTGGGTCGCAAGAGGGATGCCGATCTGCTGGAAAAGGCCATCTGGCAAGCACTCGAAAAAGAGCGTTTCTCCATCTCGCCGGCCGGTCAGGTAGAGAGGGGTGCCAAGGTGGTCGTTGCTGCGCTCAAGGAAGAACTGGAAAGATGCTACGAAGCGGCGCGATCGGCTTGAAGGATTCTTTCCAAGGCAGTAATCGATGCCCTGGAGAGGAGGATTTCTGATCACCCCGCCCTCTCCCCCAAAATGGGGGAGAGGGGTAGGGTGAGGGGGAGATCATTTGCAAGGTTTGTAGGTGGCGAACCGCCATGGGGAATTAGAAAGGAAAGGATGAGATGATCATAAAGACCATTTGTCTTCCCGAGGCTAAAAAAGTTGAAGTCGTGAGTAAAGAACTTGCCCAACCGGATGAAGGACAGGTTTTGGTTAAGACTTTCCAATCCTCTATCTGCGGGACGGACAAAAATTTATACAGTGGAATTCTCCCTCCAGGGAATACCTTTCCCATTACTCTGCTCGGTCATGAGGGTGGAGGAGTTGTCATGGAGGCGGGCAAGAAGGTGCGCAAGTACAAAGTAGGCGACCGGGTGATGTCATGTAAAAATAACGGGACTTTTGCTGATTACTTTATCGCCCAAGAAGAGAACCTACACCTAATTCCAGCGGAAATGGATATGGACTTAGGGTGCCTTGGCGAGCCACTGGCCTGCATTATGTACTCAATTTTCAATTCGGGAGTACAGCTGGGAGACACCGTTGCGGTAATGGGTTTGGGTTTTGCCGGTCAAATCATGGCCCAGGGAGCAAAAAGAAAAGGAGCCCTAACCGTCGTGGGAATCGACCCCTTGGCCGGGAAGCGCGTTTTGGCCAATAATCTGGGAGCGGATTATGTTTTTGACCCGAAGGATCCGGATGCCGAGCAGGCCCTACGAAACATTACCGGGGACCGGGGAGTAGACGTGGTTTTCGAGGCTGCCGGGACAGAAGACTCTATGAACATGGCCACGAGGATTCTGAAAAAAAATGGGATTTTGGTCCTTTATAGCTGGGTGATGGAGCCTATTCGTCTGGGCATCAGTCGCTGGCATGATGATGCCATTGACATCCGCACCACTTGTGTTATGCATTTGAACACCCCTTTTGAAAGGTTCGCCTGGTTCGACCGTCTCCTGTCACCCTACTGGAAAGGCTTGATCCAAATTAGGCCCTTACTTACCGCCACGGTTTCTTTGCCAGATATCGCCAAAGGATTCGAGTTAGCCTGCCAGCCGGATGCAATTAAAATTTTAATCAACCCCCGGGATTAATGGGTCGGTTCTGAACAGCGGCCCATTTTGCTTGACACCCCAGGCTAATTTTTTTGTTCTTAAAATTGATGTTCTCGTAAAAAGCCGGAAAAGCCGTCACTCCTGCGCAAGCAGGAGTCCAGAACTACTTGAATTAACTGGATTCCCGCTTTCGCGGGAATGACGAAAATGGGACAAAAAGGACTTTTTACGAATCCATCAAAATTAATTGAAAATTAATTATTTTATAAAAAATTAAATATGATTTACTTTGGGGGTTAAAATGGAACTGGGAGCGGTAAACGGGATTCTCGAAAAATACCAGGCGAAGAGAACATCTCTCATCAGTATCCTTCATGACATTCAGGATCAGTATAACTTTTTGCCTGAGACGGCCTTGAAAAAAGTCGCCTCCAGTCTCCAGATGGATCTCAATGACCTTTACGGGGTCGCCACCTTCTATAAATCTTTCAGCTTGGTTCCCAAAGGGAGACATTCCATTACTCTCTGCCTGGGAACTGCATGCCATGTCCGGGGTGGCCCGAAGGTTCTACGGCAGATGAAAAAAGAGCTGGGTATTGAACCCGGTCAGACGACCAAAGACAAGAATTTTTCTTTAGAGGTCGTCAATTGTCTGGGGGTTTGTGCTATTGGCCCGGTAATGGTCGTGGATGGAAAATTTTATGGAGAGATGAATTGGGTGAGAGCCAAACGAATCGTGGAGAAGATTATGAAAAAGGAAAACGGGGGGAGGGCATGAGGAAGATTAAAACGATAGCTGATTTAGAGAGGGTGAGGGAGCAAATCATTTCCGGGCAGAAGAAATATGCCACCGTCATCTCGGTGTGTGGGGGGACTGGATGCCATGCTTATGGGTGCAAAAAAGTGCGAGAGCAGTTCTCAAGAATTATTAGGAAGAACGGAAAGGGTCAGAAAATTAAATTGCAATTTACCGGATGTAGGGGATTTTGTGAGAGGGGCCCCATTGTTACCATCCAACCCCAAGGAATTTTCTACCAGAAAGTCCAAGAAAAAGACGTTCCTCTTATCCTGGCCGAGACGATCGAAAAAGGAAAGGTCTTGGATCATCTTCTCTATGAAGGAAAAGATCTAAAAACAAAAGTGACTGCCGAAAAAGATATCCCTTTTTATCAACGGCAACATCGGCTGGTGCTGGGCAGTAATGGTTTAGTCGACCCTACCAAGATTGAGGATTATCTCGGGATAGGCGGCTATCGAGCTCTGGCCAGGGCTCTATTGGAAATGACCCCCGGTCAAATTATCGATGAGGTTAAAGACTCCGGATTGCGAGGAAGGGGAGGGGCGGGGTTCCCCACCGGTAAAAAGTGGGAGAGCTGCCGCAATTCAACCGGCGACCTTAAGTATGTTATCTGTAACTGCGATGAGGGAGACCCCGGAGCTTATATGGATCGAAGCCTCTTAGAAGGGAATCCTCATTCGGTGCTTGAGGGTATGATCATCGGGGCCTGGGCCATTGGAGCCCAGGAAGGTTTTATCTATGTTCGCCACGAATATCCCCTTGCTTGCAAAAATGCCGGGACGGCCATCATCCAAGCGAGGAAGGTCGGCTTGCTGGGCCATGATATTTTGGGCTCCGGTTTCGACTTTGATGTAGAGATTGCCAAAGGAGGAGGGGCCTTCGTCTGCGGAGAATCCACCGCTTTGATTGCCTCGATCGAAGGAAAGATCGGGGAACCCAAGAGCAAACAAATTCATACCATATCACAAGGACTCTGGGGAAAGCCAACCAACATCAATAATGTGGAGACCTGGGCGAATGTTCCGTTGATCATCCGCCAGGGAAGCCAGTGGTTTTCTTCCATCGGTACGGAAAAGAGCAAAGGGACAAAGATTTTCTCTTTGGTAGGGCGCGTGAAAAACACCGGGCTGGTGGAGGTTCCGATGGGGATCACCCTGAAAGAAATTATTTTCGGCATCGGGGGTGGCCCCAAAGACGGAAAAGCCATTAAGGCCGTGCAAACCGGGGGACCTTCGGGCGGCTGCATCCCCGCTTCTTTGTTTGACCTTCCGGTGGACTATGACAGCCTCACCCACGCCGGATCTATGATGGGGTCAGGCGGGATGATCGTCCTGGATGAGGGGACGTGCATGGTGGATGTGGCCAAATATTTCGTCCATTTCTTGCGAGAAGAATCCTGCGGGAAGTGCCTTCCCTGCCGCGAAGGATTAAAAAGAATGGGGGAAATACTGAACGAGATCACAGGGGGGAGGGGAAACGCGGAGAGCCTGTTCCTTCTCGAGGAATTGGCGACAGTGGTAGCCGATACTTCCCTTTGCGGGCTGGGAAAAACTGCGCCGAATCCGGTCCTCTCCGCTCTGAAATATTTCCGTCCCGAATTTGAAGACCACATTGATCGGAAGAGATGCCCGGCGGGGGTCTGCACCTCTCTCATCCATTATTCCATTGCCGAGGAGAGTTGCGTGGGATGCGGGGCCTGTAAGAAAATTTGTCCAGCGCAGGCGATCGCAGGCAAGAAGAAGCAGAGTCACCGCATTATTCCTGAACTCTGTTCGCAATGCGGCTCCTGTAGGGATGTTTGCAAAATGAATGCTGTGTGGGTCCAGTAAAGGGGGAGACATGAAAATAAAAACCATAAACATTACCTTGGATGGAAATTCGATCGATGTGGACGAAGGTAGCACCATCCTCCAGAGTGCTCGTCAGTTTGGAATCCATATTCCCACGCTCTGCTATATGGAAAATCTTTCCCCTTACGGAGGATGCCGGATTTGTGTAGTGGAGATCGGCAAGGATGGGAGAGGAAGAACCTTTTTAGACACGTCCTGCACCCACGTAGTCGAGGAAGGGATGGTCGTTCAAACCCAATCGCCCCGCGTCATCCGGGCGCGGAAAATGTTAGCCGAACTCTTAGTCGCCAGCGCTCCTAACGTCAAGGTTACCCAGGACATTGCGGCGCGCATGGGATTGTTTGCAGTCCGTTTCCCGATGGAAGATAACCGCTGTATCCTCTGCGGCCTTTGCATCCGGATGTGCTACGAACAGATGGGAGGAAAAGCCCTCGGATTTGTTGGCCGGGGCATGGGAAGAAAAGTGAGCATGCCCTTTGAGACCCGGCCGGAAACCTGCCGCCTCTGCCGCGGATGTGATTATGTTTGCCCGGGCGTAATTGCCCCCTGCCGGGGCATTCAAGAGCCCGGAGAGCTGTGCGGCAAGTGCCTCCGTCTTGAGGAGATGCCCATGTGCTGTCCCAATGGGACTTTCGGCTGCTTCTGCGAACGGAACCCGCTTTAGAGCCTTCAAATCCTCCCTGCCCCCTTTACCGGAACGAGGGGCGGGGAGGATTTTTTTGTTCCCGCCATGTTTCCGCCTAATCAATAAATCGAAAAAAACAAGGGTATGGAATTTTGAGGTCTTAAAATGTTATGATATGGGCCCAAGAGGGGAAAATTGCGGAATGCAGAATAAAAAAACACTGGTGATGACCATCTACAATAAAAGGAGGATTTTTATATGGATTGGGGAATGCAAAATCGTCTGGGGCGTTTGATTCAATCCGACGGCCACTGTTTCTTTTTGCCCATCGACCATGGTTACTTTCAAGGACCCACCAGTAAGCTGGAGAAACCAGGCGAAACCATCAAGCCGTTGATTCCTTATGCTGATGGCCTCTTTGTCACTCGAGGAGTGCTCCGCGCCTGCGTCGATCCGAGAAATTGTCCTCCCATAATCCTCCGGGTTTCCGGTGGGAGCAGCATCATTGGGAAAGACCTCGCCCATGAGGCCGTCACTACATCGGTGGAAGAAGCACTGCGGCTCAATGTGGCTGCTGTAGGCATGTCCATTTTTGTAGGGAGTGATTACGAGCATGACTCCCTGGTCAACTTAGGAAAATTGGTGGATGAATGCCAGAGGTACGGCATTCCCGTGATGGCGGTTACCGCCGTGGGCAAGGAGCTGGAAAAAAGGGATGCGCGCTACTTAGCCTTGTGCTGCCGGATTGCCGCGGAATTCGGGGTTACGATCGTGAAAACCTACTGGTGTGAGAGCTTTGAAAAGGTAGTCAATGGTTGCCCGGTGCCCGTCGTCATGGCAGGTGGGCCCAAGTGTGAGACGGAGCGGGAGGTATTCGAGTTCGTTCACGACGGCATGCAAAAAGGAGCCATCGGTCTGAACCTCGGCAGGAATGTCTGGCAACATGAATATCCTGTGGCCATCATGAAAGCCCTGCGAGCGATTATCCACGAAAAAGCCTCCGTGAAAAAAGCAGAGGAGATTTTTCAGGAAGGGAAAAAAGTTCGGAGCAAATAGTTCGGAGTTCGGAGTAGTGGGAAAAAATAATTAAGGACTTGCGACTTACGCGCTCATGGTTTTAAAAGCGGAATGAGGAATGGAAAATGAAAGAGAGGGGGATTTTGAAAAACCTTTTTGATGAAAAAGAAGCGCAAGAATTTGTTGCGAAGTATCCAACTATTCCGCCTGAGCTGGCTTTGCGCATATATACTTCTCGCCTGATCGGGAGAGATCCTCATCTCGTTCTCCATGGAGGGGGAAACACTTCCGTCAAAATGAAAATGAAAAATATTGTCGGGGAAGAGCGGGAAGTTCTCTATGTCAAAGGCAGTGGCAGGGATTTGGCTACCATGGAACCTTCTGGTTTTGTGGGGCTGGAACTGGCCCCTCTTCAGAAATTGCAGCGCTTATCCCAGCTTACCGATGATGAAATGGAGAATCAACTGCAAATTCACAAGATCACTTTCTCCTCCCCCGACCCATCCGTCGAAGCTCTTCTCCACGCGTTTCTTCCTTCCCGCTATGTGGATCATACTCACGCGGATTCCATTTTGATCTTAACCAATCAGAAGGATGGAGATGATCTCTTGCGCGAAGCCCTGGGGGAGAAAGTTGGAATTCTTCCCTACCTTACCCCCGGGATTCATCTGGCGCAAGGGGTGCTCGAGTTGTATGAACAAAACCCGCGGATGGAAGCCATTGTCGTTATTCATCACGGAATTTTCACTTTTAGTCAAGACGCCAAAACCTCCTATGAGAGAATGATTGAGTATGTAAACAAGGCCAAAACTTTCATTGAGGAGAGAACACGAAGAAAAGTTTTCGGAACCCCGCGCTTGGATTTGTCCTCCCCCAAGGATTTCCCTTCCTCCGTTGCTCGATTCAACCAGGCAGTTCGCGGAGCATGTGCCTTTAGAAAAAGTGATGGCCGGCTTAGACGGTTTTACGTGGAAACGCGCAACGCGCCTGATCTGATAAAGGCTTCTCTTATGCGCGAGGCCAGGGAACTTTGTAGCTCCGGAGTCCTCACTCCGGATCATGTTACCCGGACCAAAAATTTATGGGCTTATGTCGAAGGTATCCCGGAAGAAGATCCCATTCTGCAGCAAAGGGTGAAGGAAATAGTGGATTCCTACCAAGCAGGTTACGATCAATACTTTGAGATCCAGGTGAGGGCCAAAAAGATTGAACGGGAAAAACTGGATTCCTATCCTCGGGTTTTTTTAGTGGCGGGGGCGGGGATCTTTGCTCTTGGGTATACGCGGAAAGCCGCCCGGATTGCTGCCGACATTGCTGAGCATACTTTGCGCGCGAAACTACAGGCAAATGCCTTCGGGGTGTATGCGCCCATTGCTGAGTCCCACGTATTTGATATGGAGTACTGGCCCTTGCAGCAAAAGAAAGTTGGAAGGCCTTCTTCTCTTCCCTTAGAAGGACAGGTTGCGGTTGTGACCGGCGGCGGGGGGGCGATCGGCCTGGGTGTTGCCGACCGGTTACTCGCTGCCGGGGCGGCGGTGGTGATCTCCGATATCGATGAACCCCACCTGCACAAAGTTCATTCCATCCTGACCAAGAAATATGATGCCAGCCTGGTCGAACAACTCATCTTTGATGTTACGGATTATGGGGCCGTCGAAAAGGCCTTCGGGGAGATAAGCCGAAGGCTGGGGGGGATTGACATCCTCGTCCCGAACGCTGGCAAAGCCCATGTAGCTAAAGTGGAAGATTTAGACCCGGAAAAATTCGATCAAGTGATTGCGGTGAATCTAAAGGGAACCTTTAACGTCATCAAAGCCTCCGTTCCTATTTTTAAAAGACAAGGGATGGGGGGAAATATTGTGGTCATCAGTTCTAAGAATGTTCTTGATCCGGGTGCCGCTTTTGGCGCCTACAGCGCCTCCAAGGCCGGGGCCCATCAAATTTCCAAGATCGCCGCCCTGGAACTAGCCGAATGGGGGGTACGAGTGAACCTGGTCAACCCGGATGCGGTATTCGGGGATGAAGAAGTCCCTTCAAAATTATGGGAACTGGTCGGACCCGAAAGGATGAAATCGAGAGGGCTTGACCCGCAGGGTCTACGGGAGTATTACCGCCAGAGAAATCTCCTGAAGGCGCAGGTAACGGCTGAGCACGTGGGCAATGCGGTTGTATTTTTTGCCAGCGAAGGGACTCCCACGACGGGGGCTACGCTGCCGGTGGATGGAGGAATTCCGTCCGCATTCCCGCGTTAAAAGAATTTAAAAATATCGGTATCACCGATGCCATTCGAGTAATAGATATGAGGGAGGAGTGGGGGGGCCGAAGTGGATAATTTTGAACAACATTAAGACTGTTACTAAAAATATGGGGCTTAAGATAGGGCATATCGGAATTAACGGAACTACGTCCCCTCTACGTCCCAATAAGACGTAATCCCTCTGACCGTCCCTTTTTCCAATGAATCAAAAAGCGCATCGGTCAAAGGTGCATAGCGGGGATGGTCCTCCAGATGGTAGATGAATATGGGAGTATCCAGTCCAATCAGGGGATGCTTTTTTAGCCATTCCTCAATTCGCTTCATTCGGCCTCCCAGCCATCCCTTTCTTTCCGGACGTACTCGACGGCATCCACTTTCCGCCATACCGAGCGATGGAGCCCCCTTAAGTGCTTGGTATAACTTTTTGGGCGGGGCTTGAGGATAAGGCTATCCCTTTCCACTTCCAGGACCAGCTGATCCCCGGGTTCGATAGAAAGCTTATTACGGGCTGCTTTGGGAATGGCAATTTGATTTTTACTGCTTACGGTCACTAAGGCTTTCATATAAAAACCCCCCCCTGCATACGCTTTACTTTACTTTATAGCACAAAGTAAAATATTATTCAAAATTATTTTACTTTTGAAAAACATGAGGAGCTTTCCGATTTATCTCTATATTTCAGCCCGCCAGTTGGTAGAATAGAGCCGCCGTGGTGCGAATGCCATTCTTAAAGCAATCGATGGCTAAGTTTTCGTTGGGAGCATGATTGTTCTCATCGGCGTTGCCGTAAGGCACGGAGAGGATGGGAATATTCAGGATATTGCGGATCGCTGCCCCCGGGAAGCTCCCGCCCCCTGCGGGAATCAGCACGGGCTCCTTCTGAAAACCCTGGCGAATGGCCTCCACAAACTTCGGGGCCATGGGATTGTCCACGGAAGTACGTGAGGGATAGTAGTAATGCACCATGGTCACGTCCAGATCTTCAAACCCGTGCTTCTTTACATGCTTCATAAATTTCTGAAATATGTCTTCCGGGTCTTGATTGACCACCAGCCGCATGTCCATCTTCAGCGTTGCCAGACAGGGAAGGACAGTCTTGCTTCCGGGCCCTCCGTACCCCGAGGTGAACCCGGCGATGTTCAGGGTGGGCCGGAACATGAGTTTTTCCATGTAGCTGAGGTCGTCGGGCGGGGCAAACTTCTTCAGGCCGTACTTCTCCATGAATTTCTTCTCGTCAAAGGGCATCTGAGCCATCATCTCCCGCTCTTTGGCCGTGGGCGGAACGATGTTGTCGTAGAAACCCTCTATGGCCACAGTCCCATCCGGTCGGCGCAAAGAGGATAGGAATTCAACAACGCGCCAGGCCGGGTTGGGAATGGGGCCGCCGAAGTTGCCGGAATGCAGATCCTGGTTGGCGCCCCGGGCCTTCACCTCTACGTAGAGAACTCCCCGATTGCCAAAACTCAAACGGGGTCGTCCTGAAGTGTCCATCGGACCATCCGAGTTCAGGGCCATATCCGCGGCGAAGAGAGATTTATTTTCCCGGCAGAATCCATTCAGGCTGGGACTGCCCACTTCTTCCTCCGGATCGAGAAGAAACTTTACATTAATTGGAAGCTTTCCGTTCACCTTCAGTACCGATTCAATGGCCTTGAAGTGGGCGAAGAACTGGCCTTTATTGTCCGCACTGCCCCGGCCGTAAATCCTCCCATTGCGAATGGTCGGCTGGAAGGGAGGGGAATCCCAGGCTTCCAGGGGCTCCGGCGGTTGAACGTCAAAGTGCCCGTAGATCAATAGGGTGCGCTTTGCTTCGGGATTGAGGATCTCGCCATATATTAAAGGAGAATTTCGCTCCCCGCCCATGGGAAGGATACGCGGCTTGATCCCAATTTTTTCCATTATTCCTGTCAGGAGCCGGGAACATTCCACCACCCCCTCCCAGCGGGCACTGATGGACGGTTGCCGCAGTAAAACAAAAAGCTCGTCAATGAAACGATTCAAGTTCTGGTCGATGTACTGAAAGACTTTATCCATTTGTTTCTCCTTTGTACTGAAAATAAAGTTCGGAGTAATTTAGTTCGAAGTTCGGAGTATCGAATTATTTTCCTCCAAAAGCCGATCTATATCATCCTGAACTATTTTTTAGGGACTTCATCAAGCCATTTATCATTTTTGAAAGTTCCAAACATAAGATGCGCAATCGTTGTTTGATCTCTTTAGTCATAAATTTCTGTCTATACGAAATCTCAGTGATAGCAATGCATTCTCTTAAGGTTTTTAAAAAACATTTATTACACCTGTCAGCTTAAGGATAAAGTTTTCAGTCTGGAGATGCGGTCGACCAGAGGAGGGTGGGAATAATAGAACCAGGCGTAAAAGGGATGAGGAGATAAATTGGCCAGGTTATCGACGGCCAGTCTCTTAAGAGCGTTGGTAATGGGTTCGGCCTTCTGCATAAGGTCCAAGGCAAAATCATCCGCCTCCTGTTCAAACTTCCTGGAGATGGCTGACCCAACGGGTTGGGCAAAATATCCCAGGGGGCCAAAGAGGGCGCCGATTAAAAAAAGTCCGACGTAGGGAACTGGCTCGGCAAACCCGAAAGTATGATAAAGCAACGGCCAGGGGAGTAATTGCGCCAAAATAAAAAAGCCAGCCAGGGATAACGTTTCCGCCAAAAGGAGCTGTTTGAGCACGTGTTTCTTCTTCCAGTGCCCGATCTCGTGAGCCAGAACGGCGAGAATTTCCTCGGCAGTATGAGAGGCCATGAGCGTATCAAAAAGCACGATCCGCTTGCTCTTTCCGATGCCGGTAAAGTAGGCGTTGGTATGCTTGCTCCGTTTGCTGGCATCCATGCCAAAAACCCCTTTGGGCCGAAGTCCCACCTTTTCCATCAGGGTGTAAATCCTTCGTTCCAGTTCTTTATCCTCGATAGGTTCAAATTTATTAAACCAGGGAGCGATCAACACGGGGTAGAGCCAAAGGATCAACAATTCCACCAACCCTACGAAAACCCAGGCCCACACCCACCAGTTCTCTCCTCCTTTGCCCATTAAAGCCAAGAGGGAGTAAAGGAGCACACCTCCTAATAGGGCCGAAACAACCAGGCTTTTTAGAAGGTCGATGAACCACAGCCTGAGGGTCTTGGTATTAAACCCGTAACGCTCCTCGATCACAAAAGTTTCATAGAGGTTGAAAGGGAGGTGCAGAAGGTTTACCAGCAGGGCAATAGCACCAAAGAACGCCAAGCCGTTGATCATTGCCCCCCATCCCCATCGGGAAATCGTTTCGGCCAGCCATGGCAAAAAGCCGGAGAGTAAAATAATTAGAAAAAAGCCCTGGTTGACTAAAGAAGCCAAGATGCCGAAATTCTCTGAATCAACAGAGTACGCGGAAATATTTTTGAGTTTTTCCCGGTCAACGGTGTCTTGAAAGACTTCGGGGACGGCATGGCCATGTTTGCGGAGGTAGGAGGTGTTCAGGCGGTTTAAGAACAATTGGGTAGCGGAGCGGAGAAAAAAGATAAAAAAGAAGGCCCAGAGGAGAAAATTAAACTGAATCATAGGGATACAGGGGTCAAGGGGTCAGGGGGCCGAATGGGGTAAAGAGTAAATTGTTGTCAAGGCCCAGGCTGCCATGGAAGTTTTACGATCCTTTTTGGTAGAATGCCATCACTTTTTGTATATCCTTTTTGGATCCGATAAAGAGCGGAACCCGTTGGTGGAGTTCCTGGGGCTCGATGTCGAGAATGCGCATCTTTCCATCCGTGGCCATTCCTCCGGCTGCTTCCACAATCATGGCCAATGGTGCGGCCTTACACATCAAGCGTAATTTTCCACGAGGTTTTTTCGGATCCCTATTATCGGCCGGATACATGAAGATACCGCCCGCCAGTAAATTGCGATGAAAACCCGCTACCAGGGAGCCGATATAACGCAAATTATAAGGCTGGCCGCGTTCGTTGTCCGGGCTTTTAAAATAAGAAACCACTTGGCGCGTAGGCGCATCCCAGTAATTCCAGTAGGACTCATTGATGGAGTAAATTTTGCCCCTTTCCGGAATTTTGATTTGCGGATGGGAGAGTAAAAACTCTCCCACGCTGGGGTCCAGAGTAAAACCATGAACTCCCTGGCCCGTTGTATACACCATCATGGTGGAAGAACCATAGACGAAATAACCGGCGGCCACCTGATCAGACCCTTTTTGTAAGACATCGTCCATCGTCACACTTTTCCCCGCCGGGCTTTTACGGCGATAAATGGAAAAAATAGTGCCGATGGACACATTGCTTTCTGTATTCGAAGATCCGTCCAGGGGGTCAAAGATCAGGATATATTCCCCGGCGGGGAAGGCCGATGGAATTTCAATCAAATCGGCATTTTCTTCCGAGGCCATGGCACATAACACGCCCGCTCTTTCCAAGCGGTGAATCAGTACCCGGTTGGCGAATTCGTCCAGTTTGAATACCTCTTCTCCCTGGACGTTAATCTCTCCGGTAAATCCAAGCACATCCACCAAACCGGCTTTGTTCACCTCGCGGGAAATAATTTTGGCCGCCAGAATCAGTTCATTCAATAACCGGGTAAAACGTCCTGTGGCCATGGGAGATTCTTTTTGGTGCAACAGGAGATGCTCGATCACCGTAATGGAGGGCATAAAAGACCTCGGTTAGAAATGTATTTTACGCTTATGCTGGACAAGTAACAAAATGCATTCATTCCTTGCTTTACGCCCGGGAAGACTTGGCATAAAAGATCGGTAAAGGCTCGCCCAGCTTCTTCCACTGCTTGATCACGGCCTCCGCTTTACCTGCGCTGTTGAGTACATGGAGCTTACGCCGGACCATGGCCACGATGGCTTCCCGGCCGGGCCCGAGGTAGTTGCGGGGGTCAAATTCAGATGGTTTGGTGGCGAAGACCTCACGGATTTTGGCTGTCAGGGCCAGACGTAGGTCGGTGTCGATGTTTACTTTACACACGCCGTATTTGGAGACGGCAGAATGAATCTGTTCTTCGGGCACACCCATGGCATTGGGCATGCTACCGCCATACTTGTTAATCAGGTCAATAAACTCCCGCGGGACGCTGGAAGAACCGTGCATGACCAGTGGAAGACCAGGGCAGGTCTTCATGATCTGTTCGATGCGGTCCGTGGCCAATTTGGCCTCATGCTTGAATTTATAAGCCCCGTGGCTCGTGCCGATGGCAATGGCCAGACTGTCCACGCCGGTGCGCTTCCAGAAATCGGTGGCCTGGTTGGGGTCGGTAAGAAATTTCCCAATGTTTTTTTCATACTCTTCGGCTTGGAGGCCGACCACATGTTCCTCGATGCCGCCCAGCATGCCGAGTTCAGCCTCCACCACGACGCCAGCTGGATGAGCCACCTTCACAACCTCAGCGGTAAGCTTTACGTTTTCCTCATAGGGCTGGTGGGAACCATCGATCATCACGCTGGTGAAACCGTCGCTGAGACAGGTCTCCACTAATTGCACGGTATCGCCGTGGTCCAGGTGGATGGCGATGGGCAGATCGGGGTGATCTTCGACCGCGGCGTCGATAATATGCTTGAGATAGCGCATATTGGCATATTTGCGGGCGCCTTTGGAGATCTGCAGGATAAGGGGACTCTTCTCCGCCGCGCAGGCTTCGATTATGCCCTGGGTGATTTCCATGTTGTTGACGTTAAACGCGCCGATGGCAAAGCCGCCATCATAGGCCAGGTCAAACATCGGTTTGGGGGTCATGAGGGGCATGGAGGTCCTCCGCAATGTTGGAATGGTTAAACCAGTTTTTTTGCAGTATAGGGCAATCTTAGGAAAAAGTCAAAAAAGAGGGTGGGGGGAGAGGGCATCGGGTGTAGAATAGGAGTGGAAGCGCCAAGGAGACCTTTTTATTTGATCGGCAATTGGAAATGTGCTATCAGATCAATTAGCGGTGAGTTTATCTGGCGAAGGAAGGTGAGTTAATGGAAGTAAAAGATGGAGGGATTCCTCGAGGACAGCCTCCCCTTAAGGGAATTCGGGTCATCGACCTGACCAGAATCATTGCCGGCCCATACTGCTCGATGATTATGGGTGATCTGGGCGCAGAAATCATTAAGGTGGAACAGCCCAAAATTGGCGATGAGAGCAGGGCCTGGGGCCCTCCCTGGGTGGGAGAGAGCGTGAGCGCCTACTTCATTTCCATTAATCGAAACAAAAAAAGCCTGACTTTAAATTTTAAGCGTCCTCAGGCCCTGGAGATTTTTAAGGACCTGGTAAAACAGGCGGATGTGGTCGTGGAGAATTTCCGACCTGGAACCATGGATGAACTGGGAATCGGTTACGAAGACTTACAAAAAATCAATCCAAGACTGGTTTACTGCGATATGACCGGGTATGGGACGGATGGTCCCTACCGGGACAAACCGGGTGTGGATGTCATTGTCTCGGCCATCGGGGGGTTGATGTCCATTACCGGAGAGCCGGAGGGAGAACCGGTAAAAATTGGAGTACCTTTGATTGATGTTCTCACCGGCCTTTATTCTTTTGGCGCCATTACTTCGGCCTTATATCTCCGGGAACAAACCGGAAAGGGGCAGAGGATTTCGATCAACCTTTTGGCTATGCAAGTGGCCACCTTGATTAATATCGGCTCAAATTATTTAATCGGTGGAATCGTTCCGCGGCGATGGGGAAGTGCCCATCCCAACATTACGCCTTATGAAGCGCATCGGGCCAAAGACGAATACCTGATCTTCGGGGTCATCAATGAGCGAATGTGGAAATCTTTTTGCCGTCTTCTGGGAACGGATGAATTAAGCGATGATCCCCGGTTTGCGCATAATTCCAAGCGCATCGAGAACCGGCAGGCGCTCAATGAAATCATCGACCGGAAGATTGCTGAGAAAACGGTGGATGAATGGATCCCTTTATTCGATCAAGCCGGGATTCCCTGTGGGCCGATCAACACCTTCGACCGGGTCTTCAGCGACCCGCAAGTGCTACACCTCGGGCTGGTGCGAGAGGTGGAACATCTTCATTACGGAAAAGTGAAAGTGGTAGGGCCGCCGGCGACCTTCTCCGAGAGCGCCATCGGCATTCAGAACCCACCACCGATGTTGGGAGAGCATAACCAAGAAATTTTAACCCGGCTCCTGGGTTATGCGGAGGAAGAGATAATGGCTCTACAGGAACAAGGAGTGATCTGAGCCTAACAATTGTCAACGCGCAAGCAGGCTGATTTAAATTCTAACCAAAAATATTTGAATTTTTGGTTTCAAATTCGAAATCCGAATATCGAAATCCTAAACAAATTCAAAATTCCAATATCAAAATTGCAAACTTTTTTGTTTAGATAATTCGAATTTCGTGCTTCGAATTTAGAATTTAGGCATCCCTTGCGGATAAATGTTAGAGATAAATTCTCAGACTTTAATGTGTAAGAATCTAATGGGAAATGCGGAAGTTACGGCAGTTAAATAGGCCAAAATAAAGCTTTTGTCAACTAAAAAATTATCCCAATTTCAGGGTCCCTTTTCGGATATCTGGATTAAATAGATTTATTTTCGTCTTGACCAATCCTGTGTCTTATCTGGACCAATAGTATTTCCATCTCTGCCTGGTCCAGCTTTAAAAGGAATTTCAAATCAATATCCGTTTTCAGAAGTCTCTTGATCAATTCAATCAGCTCCTCTTTGCCCATTTTCGAACCTCGACAATTAAAGCTTTGACCCGTCAAGCTACATGAATACAGTTATCATTCCCTCCCTTGTAGGCCGGTTCTTAGGGGGGTTTCCAAATTTATTTGCTTGAGCAAAAAATAAGCCAATTTTATATATCGCCCTAAGGCATCAATATTATTAGATTTAGACAAGAATTCTTTCTGATTATCCTGGCAGAAGTGGAAAAGAAATCCATTTTTTTCCGAAATTTTTTCCACCTTATCTCGATTTGATCCGGGTCAAACAGTTCTTTGGTAAGGGAGGCCAGGGGCTGGAATTAACCGAAGAGAATCCCCAGTGCCTTACCTTCTCTGGAGGTGGGGGTTATGTAACTGCCACGGTCTGTCCCGAAGGAGGGGAAACTAAGGTCAATCTGTTGGCCCAGGAGTGGGAGTACCAGGCCAAGGAATTTTTATTAAGCCTTCCCTAATCCTCCTTACCTCTCCTTCGTCGTTTTTTCTCCCAGCAACCACAATATACATCCCACCACTGGAGATCGGTGGTGACTTCTTCCAGAGTACAAAACCTTTTTTGCCGATGGCTGTAGAATTTTTCTTCCCAACAGCTTATTGACTTTCGCATAAATAATGGAACGGGCATTGACACTGCCTTAAACCCCCTCACCTTTATCCTCTCCCCCGGATTCGGGGGAGAGGGGAGCGTAATAAATTGATCAATGTTCCATTACTTTTGCGAAGCTCAATAATCCGTCGCAGAATGCCTGGAGCATCCCATAGGTATAGATTCTATGGGCGTTAAAGGCAATGGCAGGCTGGGCGTGGTGGATGGTGGTAGTGAAGATCATACGGCCTCCAGGTTTTAACACCCGAATCATTTCCCCCAAGGCTTTTTGATCGGCATGCAAATCGAATTCATCCCCGTACCGACTCAGGCCGAAGTGTTCCAGCGCGCAAAGGGACAGGACAACGTCAAAGGAATGATCAGGAAAATTGATTTTTTTGGCATCACCGGTAAGGATCGTTTCGTTCGCGCAAATCGGTTGGCGGCTGCGGACGTCAATCGTCGTGATGGGGAAATGGGCCAGAAGCCCCAGAATAAAATGGCGGTAAGATCCGACGTCTAATAGGTTGCGGGGATGGAGCTGGCGGATCTGGTCGGCGGCAAAAGCACATTCATAATCAACAAAGTTTTCCGGATGGAATCCAGTTTCATCCGCAGGTTCCTCAAAAATATAAAACCCGCCGGGATTCTTTTTCAATGCGGCCAGATGCTTTTTATAACCTCTCTCGTTCGGCTGGGGGGATTTCATTTTTCGGTCGGTTGCGCCGGTCGGCAGTTCTAAAGCAAGAATATATTGTCTTCCCGATTTGAACCCCATTATTCAAGAAGATCTTCTTTTTGGCAACAGCTTTTGCAGAAGCACCGGTAGCAGCGTGAGAGCAATGAGGGCGCTGAAGCCAACGCCCATCAGGGCAACAGCCCCCATGGACTGGAGTCCGGGGTATTCCGATAGAACGAGAGAGCCGAAACCTACCAAAGTGGTTAATGCGGCCAGCCCCACACCTTTACCCACCTGGGACAACCCTGTTTTTAAACCGGTTGCCCCACTTTCGGATCCTCGGTGCAGAATGTGGATGCCATAATCAACCCCCACCCCCAATACCATAGTAAAAACGATCATGTTCATGAAGTTTAAGCTTATTTGGAAAAAGCCCATGCCACCGAGGGTCCATAATGAGGCCAGGAGAACAGGGAGAAGGCTTAGCAGCGTGAGCTTCCAGGAACGGAAGTCCCAAAAGATCAGGCCCAAGACTCCGGCCAAGGCGATCAATAATAATTTTTTTGCTTCGCCGGCCATCAAATTTTCCAGCTCCCACTGGACTATTTTTGATCCAGTAATTTGAATATGAGGAGCAACTCCTTGAAGATCGGTCAGAAAGGTTTGGGCCTGGGAATTTTTCCAAAAGTCCGGCCTGACATGAAGGTAAGCCGCAGAAATGAAAATCTCTCCCCTTTTTCTCAAGAACCTTTCGCTCAGCACTTGTAGGGGAATTTGCTGAAAAACTTCCCAAGTTAACATTTCCCGATTGGCCAGCATCTTTTGCAATGTATTCAACCCTGGTTGGAAGGGTTCGACTTGAAGTCCCTCTCGCTGGAGAACCCCCCTGAATTTTCTCTCAATCCGGTCGAAGTTGAAGGTTCCTTGCTCCCGAGCTTGGATCCATTGCAGATTCCGGGATTGGCGGGAATAAGGCGGGATGAATGTGGCCAGGCTTTCATATCGGGAAAGGGGCAGCCCTGCGGCGATGGCTCTTGCGCATTGGGCCTTTAACATACCCTGGATTTCCAGGGCTTCCTCTGCCTTCCGGCTTTGGGCTAAAACCACGATCATTTCCTGCCCTTCCCCCATTTTCTCCTGAACTCGTTCTTCCAGAATGAGAGAAGCATGGTCGGCGGGCCGAAGCCGTTTCGGATCGTTGTTCAAATCTATTTTAAAAGCAAATATTAGCGTGCCCAGGGTCATAGCGGCAGAGAGGGCCAGAATCAGCGAAGGTCGCTTCAAGGACCAAAGACTTAACCGTTCGAGGCCCAAAGAAGAGACGGGCCGAAAAGGTTTTTCTTTTTTACCGCTCTTCTCCCTCCAGGCCACCAAAGCCGGAAAAAGGAAAAAAGCCCCGAGCATACTGAAAAAAATGCCCGTGCCCGTCAGAAGACCCAGCTCTTGCACCCCCCGAAAATCTGAAAACAGGAGAGCAAGATAGGCTGCCGTGGTCGTCAGGGCCCCCGTAAACACTCCCGGGCCGGTCTTACTCAAACTTTTCTCCAAAGCTCCGGAAACACTCCGCCCCCCATTTCTTTCTTCGAGGTAGCGGAGGTAAAGCAGGATGATAAAATCGATGGAGAGCCCCAGGATGATAGCCGCAAAAGCTCCCGTCGACTCACTCATCCGCCCGAGGAAGGGGGAGAGGAATCCCAAAGTGATGAGTGGGCTGGCCAGCAGAGGAAATAAAGCGTAAGAGAAGGCCACGAGCCTCCCGAAAGCGACAGTAAAAAGGATTACGACACCGGTCAAGGAAACAGAAAAGTTTGTAGCCAGATCTTTTTTGATCATCCGGCGGTCTTCCAGGGCATGCATATATCCACCGGTTAAGCCAATCCGGAGATCCTGAAGGTCGAGAGAGGGGTCGATTTTTTTTTCTCTGATGAAAGCCTGCCGGGCAGCCCGCTCTGCCGAGCGCACTTTCTCTAACAGTATTTCGTCGTAGCCTACATCGGGTGCCGACCCCTTGGGTTTGGCGATCAGGAGCATCATCTTCCGGTCTTCCGAAAACAAGTATCCGGAGGATGCGATTGGCCTTCCCGCAGGAATGTGTTTTTTAAAAAGCGGCCAGAGATCCAGGGGGTCACGAACCATCCACTGGGATGCCCAGGAGCCGAGAGGGGAATGAAGGCGGGTTTTTAAAGCCCGAATGCGCTGGTCAATGGCCGCATCCGTTAGCTGGCCTTCCATTTGGCTCAATTCTTCTTCGGTCAGGTAAAGCAGAGCCTTGCCGAGGAACTGCTCTTCGATTGGTTTCTCGATAACTTTTCCCCGCCAGCCCTGGATTTCTCGAAACTCTCCGCTCTCTATCAGCTGTTGCGCCAAAACTTCGACAAAGGGGCTATAGGTTTCCACCTCCCCTCCGCTTTTCCGTTCCAGGACGATGAACAACGAGTCGGCGGCTCCAAACTCTTGGAGGAATTGTACAAACGCTTTTGTGGCGGGAGCATTCGATGGCAGGAGGTTGACCACGTCGCTTTGAAACTGAAGGCGACTGAGCAGCAATCCGGATAGCAGCGCAAGGATCAAAGTGCTCCCCAGCACAAGTTGGTAATGGCGATAGGACCAATTGGCCACCCAGCTTAATTTTTTTTCACCGTGCAAGAGCATAACGAAGGGAGATAAAGGAGATCTCGGCGAAAGGAAAACGTTTTATTTTCAGAGATCTCCAGCCTCAATTTTTGTTGTTGCGCCTGTGGGATTTTTCTGATAGATGTATCTAATTATTAATCCGTCAATGAGCGATTGTTGAACATCCTGAAGCATCGTTTAACAGCTTGCGTTCATTTTGTCAAGGTTAAGGTTGATAGGGTAGGTTTGTTTCATGGAAAACAGCAACATTTATGCGCTCATTCCGGCTTTTAACGCCGAGAGCTCCCTCGGCGAGGTCATTGACCGGACAAAAAAATTTGTTCAACACGTGATCGTGGTGAACGACGGATCCACCGATCAAACCGGTGAGGTCGCTCGCAGCCATGGCGTTGAACTCATCACCATCCCCTCCAACCGCGGCAAGGGGTATGCCCTTCGCCTGGGTTTTGCCCACGCTCTCTCCAACGGATGCGACGCCATCCTTACCTTGGATGCGGATGGGCAACATGATCCGGCAGATATCCCGAGCTTCCTCAGTGCTCATGATCAAGATTCCGGAGCCATCCTGATCGGTTCCCGTATGGCTCAGGCAGACCGATTTCCCCGCCAGCGTTATTATTCCAACCGGACGGCAGTCTTTTTCATATCCAAAGCCCTGGGGCAACACCTTGAAGATACCCAGTGTGGGTTTCGCCTGTATCCTTCAAGGGTACTCCGCCAGATTGTTTTAACCACTTGCCATTTCCAGACTGAAACCGAGGTCCTCCTGCGGGGCGCCCGCCGGGGGGTTCGCCTGTGCAGCGTGCCGGTTAAAAATATCTACATGAACGGGAATGCCCCCCAGAGCAACTTTCGGCCGGTAGTGGACACCTTTTATATTTGTCTGGTAGTCCTTCAGGGGTACCTGGGAATTCTATGAGAATTTTTCCTTCTCAGGAGGGATGAAATGAAGCGCAAGACAATTTCCGGCGTAGGTCCAATTTTCGGGATTTTGCTCGCCCTCTGCCTTTCCCTGACCCTTCCTTTCCATTCCTGGGGGGCTGCGAAAACCCGTGTTGCGGTCATCGACTTTGAGCAAAAGGGGGAACAGGAATTCAGGGGCAGGCAAGTCGGAGAGATCGTGGCCGAATTGTTGATCACCTCCCTGGTAAGGACCGGGCGATTTGACGTGGTGGAACGGGCCCAACTGCAAAAAATTCTCAAGGAACAACAAATGGGAATGAGCGGGATGATCAGCCAGGAAACCGCGTCCAAAGTGGGGGAACTTTTGGGAGTCAAAGTGATAATCACCGGTTCCGTGATCCGGCTCGGCAATATTTATGATGTCAATACCCGTTTGATCAACGTGGAGGATGGCTCCATTCTCAAAGCGGAAAAAATCCGGGGGCCGGGATTGGATGCGATCGAACGGATGATGGATTCCCTGGCCGACACTATTAAAAAGGATTTTCCTATCGAAGGGTATGTAGTAATGGTTACCGGCAAGCGAGCGATGATTGACCTGGGAAAGATCCACGGCGTAGATCCAGGGATGAATTTTTTAGCCTTCCGCAAAGGTGCTCCCGTGCGGCATCCAGTCACCGGGAAGATGCTCAAAGGTGAGGATATCAAACTTGGGGAGATGGCGGTACAAACTGTGCAGACGGACACTTCCTGGGCCGAAATCACCAAGGAAGAACCAGGGGCAAAGATCGCGCCAGGAAACCTGGCCCGATCCACTGGATTGGAAGTTGCTGCTGCGGCCCCTGTGGTATCTGCCCCACCCACCCCTTCCAGGCCTGCCCCCGTGGTGATGAAGATGTGGGCCGGGAAGGGATACGGCGAGAAGATCGTGATGGACTGGAACGGAGATGGGAAAATAGACCTGCTGGTAGGGAACGGCGGTGGGTACCTGCACTTCTTCCCCAACGCGGGTTCTGTAGATTCCCTCGATTTCGCGCCGGGAGTGATGGTGCAGGCAGCCGGCAAAGATTTAGATGTTGGGGGCAAAGCTTCTCCCTGTGTCGTTGACTGGAACGAAGACGGGAAGATTGATCTGTTAATGGGGAACGGAAGCGGGGAAATTTTTATTTTTCTCAACAAGGGGACGAATGAAGACCCCCAATATGACAACAAAGGAGAAAAACTGTCCATAAAGTTTGGAGAAAATGCTTCCCCCCGGGTGATCAGTTGGAGCCGACCGGGGGCGAATGACCTGGTGGTCGCCGATCGGAGCGGAGAAGTCAGTCTCTGTGTGAATACCGGGATTCCGCAATCTCCTGCTTTTTCGGAGAAAAAAGTTTTGCGGGCCGGGAAACCGAAGAGGTGAACCATGTCGACTAATGAGGGGAGATTTGCTAACGGGTTCAACGCCCGCCTGGTGTCGATCAAAACCGGCCTCGTAGTGTGGTCGATTTCCCAAACTGGCGGGCGGATCTTCAGGCCTTTGGGCCAGGTAGCCGAGGAAACGGTTCGACTCGCCGTGGAAGAATTGCAGTCCAAGATTCGTTAAAAGCAATCTTAAGAACCAGCCCGAGCCCCAGAATGCGGCCGGAATTCCTGCCGGATTTTTTGCGCATCCCGTTCCATCTTCCGTACTCCCTTCATGAAGCCAAAATTCAAGGCCAAATAAAGACTGAAATGCTGAAAGGAGAACGGGCGGCGTTGCCAGAAAGAACGCCAGTTGTAAGTCTGGTGGTAAGCCCAAAAGATCTTATCCTGCAATTCCTCCGGGGTAAAATGCCGGGGGCGGAAAACAATATTCTGCCGGTCGTACCTAGCCCAATCCTGGTGGAGGATCCGTCCCTCCTGCTGCAAATCCGCGTATAGCTTGGTACCCGGGAACGGGGTCAGGTGACAATAGTTCACTCCGGTAAGTCGATTCTGCTTGACAAACTGCACCGTGGATTGAATGCCTTCCGCCGTGTCGTCATCGAACCCAAAGATAAAGGAGCCTTGAATGTGGATCGAGCGGGCGTGAATCCTGCGAATGGCCTCTTCGTATTTACGCCCCAGGTTGGACCGCTTGCCGATGGAGCGCAAGACCGCGGGGGAAATAGATTCAAAGCCGATCAGCAAGCCGAGGCAGCCGCTGCGGGTAGCCAGATCCAAGAGTTCTGGGTCTTCGGAGATGGATATGGAACATTGGCCGACCCACTTCTTTTTCAGAGGAATCATAGCGGCAAAAAGCTCTTTGGCTGTATCAGGGTCTCCGGCGATGTTATCGTCCACGAAGATAAATAATTTCCGTGGCAAGGCTTTGACCTCTGCTATGACTTGAGGAATAGGCCGGGATCGGTGAGATCTGCCAAAATAGGAACTGACCGAGCAGAATGAACAAGCCATGGGACAACCCCGGGAGACCTGAACGGTCTGGGGGATAAAATATCGGTTGGCTCGGAGGAGGTCCCACCTGGGGGTGGGCAGGGTTTCCAAGGAAACGGGGGCCGATTGCTTATAAATTCTTTCCAGGCGACCTTGGGCTGCTTCTTTCAATACCCGGGGCCAAAGGTTCTCGGCTTCTCCGACGACCACGGCATCACAATGCTGCAAAGCTTCTTGCGGAAGGCTGGAGGGATGAACTCCTCCCATTACGACCGGAATCCCGCGGGAGCGAAAGTGATCGGCCAGGGCGTAGGCCCGGGAAACGTTGGCGGTCATGGCCGACAGGCCCACTAAGTCCGCATCCAACTTGAGGTCCACGTCCTCTACAGCCTCGTCAATCAACCGAACGTCTGCTTCCGGCGGGGTGAGGGAGGCTAAAACCGGCAGAGCCATGGGGGGCATGGTAAAAGCGGCTCGCCTTTTGCGCCAGAGGTAAGAAGTCGCTGCCGGCGCGATTAAAAACACACGCATTCGCATTCCCCGAAGCTTTGAGCTTAAGAGCAAGCCCAGAGTGTATATAATAGTTTTCTGGTTCGAAAAAAAATATGAAAAAGCTATTCAAGAATTATGAATCCGGAAGCAAGGTTCTGTCAAGGGCGAATCCCGTATTTTCCTTGACATGGGCGAATCATTAAAAGTAATATTTTTGCCATCATGTCGAATAAACGACTTCTTTTCCGCCTTGGCCTTTTCTACCTAAATCTGATTGGTTTTTTTAGCCACCTCCTCCCCCGCCGGTTTATGCTCTGGCTGGCTATCCTGGTGGGTAGTTTCTATTGGGCGGTCATGAAAAGAGACCGGGAGATGGTTAACCGGAACCTGAGCCGGATTTTGGAAAACCCCGCTGACCGAAGAAGAACGGTGCGGCGAACTTTTATCCATTACGCGAAATATCTGGTTGACTATACGCAGATGGACCTTTTACGGGAAAAAAACTTTTCCTCTCTGGTTTACGAGTTTCAAGGGAAGGAGCATATTGATCAATCCCTGGCCAGGGGGCAAGGAACGATTATTCTTACCGCCCATCTGGGGAACTGGGAAATGGGGGGTGTCTTTCTGACGTTATTGGGGTATGACCTAAACGTTATTACGGCCCCGGACGTGGCGGTTCGACTCCATAGTTACCGCACCCGACTCCGCCAAGGACAGAAGATCAAGGTTATTACCCTGAACGATACCCTATCCTCTTCGCTTGCTGTTCTCAAGGCACTCAAGGTCAATGAACTCGTAGCTCTTCTGGGAGACCGGGAATTGCTCGGCAAGGGAATCGCAGTGAATTTTTTCGGGCAGAGGGTATATTTTCCGGTTGGCCCGGCGCTTTTGGCTCACCTCTCGGAGGCGCCTCTTATTCCCACATTCGTTCTCATGGGAAAAGATAGTAAATACCTGTGCCTGGCCGAACCTCCGCTTCCCCTGCAGAGAACCGGGAACCGGGACGAAGATTTGGCCGTGAATGCTCAACGCATCGCCGACGTCATGGAGAAATTTATTCGCTCCTATCCCGATCAATGGTTTACCTTCTACGATTACTTCGCCCGACATCGGGTTCCATAATCCTATGAGTCTCTGGATTGCCTCGATTGCTGGATTTGCCCTCTTTGCCCTGAACGAGATCGCCAACCCGCGAGGGGCTCTTTTAGGGAAAGTGCTCTGGAAGGGGGATCGACGGGGAATCGCTCTGACCTTTGACGATGGGCCCCATCCTTTGTATACCCCCCGCGTTTTAGAAATCCTGGACCGCTTTCGAGCTAAAGCCACATTTTTCGTCATCGGAAAATATTTGCAAGAGCATGGGGCTCTGGCCGCTGAGGCCTCCCAAAGGGGACATGTGATCGGAAACCATTCCTGCAACCACCTGCGCATGATGAATTTTCTCTCGGGGCAGAAACTCCGTCAGGAGATCCTGGAATGTCAGAGGGAAGCGGAAAAATGGGTCGGCTACAGACCCCGTTTTTACCGGCAGCCGGCGGGTTTCCGTAATCCCAATATTTTTGGTATTCTGAAAGAACTGGGAATGTCCATGGTGGGCTGGCAGGTTCGGGCCTTCGATACCCAACGCCAAGACCCCCTGGCCATTTCCCGGAGGATTTTGAAAAAAGCCGATCCCGGAGGAGTCATTCTGCTGCACGATGGTTCCGATTCCGTCCTCAACCAAGACCGGACGGCGACTCTTAAGGCTTTACCTGAAATTCTTCGTGTTCTCCGCGACCGAGGAATGGAATTTCTTACCCTGGAGGAACTTTTCGGGATGAGCAAGGATATAAAATAGGTGATAGGTGATAGGTAATAGGCTATAGGGAAAAGGTAAGAGGTAAAAGGTGAGAGGTAAGAGGATATTGGTTTTTGCGGCAATCGCCCTTTTATTAACAGGCCAATTTTCACCGGCTTGCGGCCAGGATGTCAAAGGACTCATCCGGAGCATTGATGAACAACAGCGGAAAATCGAAACTATCACCGCCCTTTTTGTCCAGAAAAAGGAGACCTCGCTCGTAAAGATGCCCTTACTCTCCTCGGGTTTAGTGAGATTCAAACGCCCGGACCTGATCCATTGGAATTATGCGGAGCCGGAACCAATGGAAGTGGCTATCTCCGGGAAGGGCATCTGGATCTATCATCCCGGCAGCCTGCAGGCTGAGAAATATTATTTAGGACGGAATAAGAGAATGACTCAATCCCTGGAACCGCTCCTGGCGATTTTCCAAAAAACTTTTCACCAACTCTCCGACGATTACGCCATTATTTACGGCGGATTGGAGACCGAGCACATCCATCATTTTAGTTTGCACCCCAGAGATGAGAAAGTCCGGAAGTTCTTGTCCAGGGTGGATTTGTGGATTGACAAAACCTCCGGGGCCATCATAAGATTCAAAATGGTCGAAGCCAATGGGGATCGCCTGAACTTGGAATTTAAAAACCTCCAGATCAACCCCCCCCTCACCGATGACGACCTGAAGATAAAAATTCCTCCCTCTGTAAGGGTATGGGAACAGAGTACGCCATGAATTTTTACCATGCCGTAGTAACTGGGCTCGGGATCATTACCGCCATTGGCCATGAAGTACCCTCTTTTTGGCAGAACCTTTTAGAAGGAGTTTGCGGGATAGATAAAATCACTCTCTTTGATGCCTCCCGGTACCGATCGCAAAAGGCCGCCGAGGTAAAAGGGTTTAACCCTGGCCGATACTTTTCCAACCGGCGTCTCCAGCGTATGTCGCGTTGCGACCAGCTGGGGCTCAAAGCCGCGGCAGAGGCCATCTCCGACTCTCAATGGGACTGGAAGAACGCCGACCGGGACCGAATCGGCATATTCATCGGCGGCGGGGCGGGCGGAATTTTTTCAGCCGAAAAGTACCGCAGGGAGATGCTCCAGAGGGGATGGCACCGGGCCCGACCTTCCCTTCTACTTCCTTTTGCCACTTGTGCCCTCACTGACGCCCTCGCCGAAAAATACGACCTTCAGGGCCCCCGAGCCACCATTGCCACAGCTTGTTCCTCATCGGCTACCGCCATTGGCTATGCCGTTAGCTTAATCCGATCCGGAGAGGTTGTGGCAGCTGTCGCGGGGGGAAGTGAATCTCTCTCCGAAGTAACCTTTGGCGGGTTTAACGCCTTACGTTCAGTGGACCAAGACCGCTGCCGCCCTTTTGACCTTAATCGTAAAGGCCTTTCCCTGGGGGAAGGCGCGGCCATCTTGGTAATCGAAGAAGCCGAACATGCTCGAAGGAGGGGGGCGAAAATTTACGCCGAAGTTCGAGGATATGGCCTTACGGCCGACGGGCATCATATGACCGCTCCGGACCCCGAAGGAAAAGGGGCTTTGCGGGCCATGGAGGCGGCTTTGAAGGATAGCGGCATCGAGCCCAAGGAGGTAGATGCCATCAACGCCCATGGTACGGCGACTGCGGCCAACGACTTAGCCGAGACCAAAGCCATCAAAGAACTTTTTAAAGAAAAGGCGGGAAAAATCCCGGTGAGTGCGATCAAGTCGATGATCGGCCATTGCCTGGGAGCGGCGGGCGCCGTGGAAGCAGTGGCCACCGTTCTTTCTGTATATGAGGATAGAATTCCGCCGACGATCAATTATCAAACGCCGGACCCGGAGTGCGACTTAGACTATGTACCCAACCAAGCACGCCATAAACCAGTGGCCATAGCTCTTTCGAACTCTTTTGCTTTTGGGGGGAATAACACGGCGTTGGTTTTTGGGAAATGGAAAAGCTGAAAAGAAATTTTTCTGCCACAGAGAACACAGCCCAGCAGAGCCGCAACCAAAAAAACTTTAGCCACAGAGGGCACAGAGATCACAGAGATATAAAGAAAAACCTTTAAAAAGACAATTTAGGACACAGATAACCACAGATAAACATAGATAAAATTTAAAAATTTCTTAATAAAATTTTCAGAAATTGAACTTTAGTAGTACAGAGTTCACAGAGAATGATTAAGTAACTGCATAGCATGAATAAATAGTGAGAAGTTGTGGCTTCGTTCCTATTCTTAAAACTATAATTTCTCTGTGTTCTCTGTGCCCTCTGTGGCAAATAATCAATTAATATGGATGAAATCGTTGTAACAGGTATCGGCATTATTTCCGCCTGCGGAGTGGGGAAGGAATCGTTCTGGAAAAGTTGCCTCAGCGGCAAGACGGGAATTGCCCCCATCCAGGCTTTTGATACTTCAGCCTATGCGTCTCACCTTGGCGCCGAAATCCGGGATTTTAATCCCAGGGATTTCATGCCTTCCTTGAAATACCGGCGAATGAGTCGAGTCTCTCGCTTGGCTGTCGCCGCCAGTATCGAGGCCTTGAAGGATGCAGCTTTCCCCATTTCCTTGCCGGCGGCTTCTTCGACGGGAGTGGTTATCGGCACCGGATATGGAAGTACGGCCCAGACCGATGAATTTTTCGTTGGGATGCTGAAAGAAGGCCCCGAAGGGGCCAACCCCAGTCTTTTCCCGGATACCGTTCCCAACGCCCCCGCCAGCCAGGTGTCCATTTACCATGGTATCAAAGGGCCCAATACCACCTTCAGTCATAACGAAGTCTCGGGTGAGCAGGCCCT
This sequence comes from Pseudomonadota bacterium, assembly GCA_018819135.1. Lineage (GTDB taxonomy): Bacteria > Desulfobacterota > SM23-61 > SM23-61 > SM23-61 > JAHJQK01. Next base: position 73,197 of record JAHJQK010000060.1, read on the forward strand.
GGCTTATGCTTATCAGCTGTTGCAGGAGGACCGCGCGGAGGCCGTGCTGGTGGGAAGCGTGGATGAACTCAGCTCCGTTCTTTTTCACAGTTTTGCCGCAGTGCGAGTCCTATCTCCCCAGGGGGGCCGTAAGGAAGGTATGCGTCCCTTTGACCGCCTGAGGAACGGCCGAGTCTTGGGGGAGGGAGCCGGCATCCTTGTCCTGGAGAAAAGAGAACATGCCCGGGGGAGGGGAGCTAAGATTTATGGTTCTCTGGCCGCTTGGGCTGCCACCGGTGGATGCGTAGGAATTCAGCATTATGAGGTAGAGGCTGAACAAATGACCCGGGTCATGAAAGATGTCCTGAAGAAGGCTAAAGTTTCTCCGGCGCAGGTGGATTATATCAGCGCTGCCGCTAATTCTACCAAGGAACTAGACCGGGCAGAAGCCATGGCCATCCAGAAGATTGGCGCCGAGGCCTTACGACCCATTCCCGTAAGTTCGCTTAAGGGGCACATTGGCGATTTTTGCGGCTCGGCAGCTTTGCGGGCGGCGGCCATCCTTCTTTCAATGAGAGATGGCCGAATTCCTCCAACCCTCGGATTGAAGACCCCTGAGTTCGACTTGGACCATGTCATGGACCAGCCGCGGGAAGTTCCGGTTCAATACGCCCTCCTGAATGGTTTCTCTTTCGGGGGGGCCAATGTTGGTTTGTTATTCAAGAAAGAAATTTAATTGGGACACGGATGAACACAGATTATTAGGATATTAAATGCAAAAAAATAATTATCTGTGGTTATCTGTGGAAATCTGTGTCCAAATTAATTTAATTTATTTATGAATTTCATCATGTATAAAAAAGAGGTAAAAGTTTTTTTAATAATGCTTATCTGTGTTTATCCGTGTAAATCTGTGTCCAGATAAAAAATGAAAATTAAAATCATCTGCCCGAGGTGGCCGGAAAAAAGCCTCTGGCGCCATTTTATCTTCCGTTTCCCCTACCTGAGCCTGACTACGCTGGCAGCCCTTACCCCCGAAGATGTGGAAGTAACGATTGAAGATGAAAATGTCCAGCAAATTAATTTTCAGGATCAACCGGATCTGGTGGCGGTGTCCATCATTACCCCTTTGGCCAACCGCGGGTACGCCATCGCCGACCAATTTCGCAGGATATCCATCCCTGTAGTCATGGGAGGATTTCATGCCACCTGGATGGCTGAAGAAGCAGGACAACATGCCGACGCTGTAGTCTTGGGGGAAGCCGAAATGGTCTGGCTTCAAGTCATCGAGGATTTCAAAAAAGGATCTTTACAGAAATTCTACCAGGCTGAAGGCCGATCAGATTTACAAAAACTTCCCATCCCCCGACGTAACCTTTTGCCAAAGCGGGCTTACTTCTTCACCAATACCATGCAGATCAGCAGGGGATGTCCGTTCCAGTGCGACTTTTGTTCCGTGACCGCTTTCTTTGGCCACACCTGTCGCCTGCGCCCTTTGGAAGAAGTGCGGAAGGAAGTGGAACTCCTCCTGCAAAAGACAAACTTCATTTTTTTTGTTGACGACAACATCATCGGCAATCCCGTCTATGCCCGGGACCTTTTCTCCATTTTGAAGGAATACCGGGTCAAGTGGCTTAGCCATGCTTCCATCAATATTGCTGAAGACGATGATCTCCTCAAGAAGGCAGGGGAGAGCGGCTGTTACGGGCTCTTCATCGGCTTTGAATCCCTTTCGCAAAAGACCCTGCAGAGCCACCATAAAACCGCCAACCGGGCCGACCGGTACAGGGATCTGGTAAAAAAGATTCATGATCAGGGGATGGGCATTGAGGGGTCTTTCATCTTCGGTTCAGATGGAGACGACTTTTCTGTTTTTCTTCAGGTGGTGGAGTTTTGCGAAGAAACCAAGATCGATGCCGCTGTCTTCGCCATCTTAACTCCCTACCCCGGAACGCGCCTATACGAACAATATACCCGCGAAGATAGGATTATATCCCGCAACTGGGACCTCTATGACATGAACCATGTGGTCTTTAAACCCAGAGGGATGTCGATTGAACAGCTCCAGGAAGGCCATGACTGGGCCAATCAATGTTTCTACTCTTATCCTTCCATGCTCAAGCGTTTTTGGCCAGTCCGCCGCTGCCACCAGGTTTTTCTCCCCGCCAACTGGGGGATGCGCCGGGCATGGAACCGTTTGGCCCAACCCGCTCGGTAAGGAGAAAAATATGGATTTCTTGGTATTGGATAACATTCCCTTCCCAATCGACCCGGAGCAACTTTATAAAAACTTAAAAATAAAAAAGGGGGGTGAGCTTGTTGCCAGGCTGAACCATCTGGTTGATAAAGCGCAGGCTATAGGCAGGCCGAAAGCCTCCTATAAGGCGGCCTTCATTGAATCCAGAGGGGATGATCAGGTAAACGTCGAAGGTGTTATGTTTACCAGCAGGGTCCTGCGGGTCAATCTGGAAAAGGCCCATCGCGTCTTCCCGTTCGTGACAACCTGCGGGTTAGAGTTAGAGGAGTGGTCGAGTTCAATCGATGACCTGCTGGAAAAATATTGGGCGGATGTGATCAAAGAAATGGCCCTGCGGGCTGCCCTCAAGCACTTGAAAGAACATCTGATCGATCATTTTCAACCCGGGAAAATGTCGAGAATGAATCCTGGATCATTGGCCGATTGGCCCTTGCCGGAGCAGCGGCAGCTCTTTGCCCTCCTCGGGGGGGGGCCGGCCTCCATCGGAATCAAACTTACGGATTCATTCCTCATGGTACCAATAAAGTCAGTCTCCGGGATATGGTTTCCTACCGAGGAGAGCTTCGAAAGCTGCCTTTTGTGCCCGAGGGAAAAATGTCCCGGCAGGAGAGCCCCGTACGATCCGGATCTGTACGAACGAAAATATCGTCCAAAATAAAAGTCTAGACTCAACTTCTCAAAAAATGGGGGTAACTGTTTAGCCCTTCGAAAAATTGGCTAAACTTCAATGCCAAATGCAAAAGTTAAATTGAAAATTTCAAAATGATTATGGTTTTACAGAAAAATTTGCATTTTTCAATCTGCAATTTTCACTTTTCAATGAAATTTAGCGTGTCTTTTCAAAACGCTAAATTGATACCAATGGGGAAGTAGGGAAAAATTTCTAAAGGAGAGTGATCCGATGCCTTTCTCAATCGAACATGTCACCATCCGCTGCCGGGATATCGAAGCTTCGGTCGATTACTATCGCCGCATGTTTGGTGCGCAGGTCATTCTGAAACGAAATCTGGCCGATTCCAAGCGCATCGTCTTTCTGCGCATCGGCGAAAGTATGCTGGAATTGATGTACATGGGGCCGGCCAGCGAGCCCGTGGATCCCCGGGAACACTATGGAGTCCATCACTTCGGCATCAAGACCGATGATTTTGAATCTGCTTATCGAGATCTGAAGGCCAAGGGAGCCGAATTTCTCGGCGAGCCGTTCGAACCAACGCCCGGGATTCGCCTGGCCTTTTTGCGGGAACCGAACGGGGCGGTCATCGAACTGGCCCACCGGGACCCCAAGGTTTTTCAAGAGGCAATGAGTAAGGGAACCGTTAACTACCCGTACCCTTTTTTGCGAAAAGTACAGGAAGCGGCATATATAAATTTGTTTTACCATAGGTATGGTTGAGGTAAAATTATCTTTTTATAAACCAATATTTAATGGCCATAAACCGATTGTTTTCCTTGGAATTTGCACAAAAATGATCAATGGCTTCTTTTTTCTTTCGAATTAAACATAAATCAAGCCATCCCGATAACCAATAAAAATTCCGCCTAATAATTTAGAAAAGAGACTAAATAAGATCAACTTCCAAAAACACTCAAAAACTGTCAATAAAAATATTTCAACCTTACCCCCAGCTTTTCCCTTCCAGGGTGCTTTCTGCCTTCAATGATCTGGTGGCATAAAATTTGCCCTGAGAGAATAGGCAGATTATTCAATGACAATGGTTTCCCGAACTTATATTTCATTATCCTCTCGTTGCTTTACGATAGAGGTTGAAGATGTTATCTGAATATTTGGAATCACTGGCTCCGGGAGAATTATTAACATTGCGGGGAGATGTTCTTAAACATATTAAAACGAGGGAGTATCTATATCAAAAAACAGAAATAGATAATACAATTTTTTTGTTGCATAAAAGCGGTAGTTTTGGCCTGCACGTAAAAGTGGAAGATATTGACTGGGACGCATATCAAGAACAAAGTGGAGAGGTGACTTCGTTACGACAAAAACAATTATTATAGAATGGCCCAAAAAAGCAGGAGGCGGATCATGGCCGTATTGATTTTTCTTGTAGGTTTTTTTCTTTTCTTCGGATCGGATTCTTTTGCTCAGGTCTACAAGTATGTAAACAAGGAGGGTAAGGTCTGCTTTACCGATAACTTAATGTCCTCGCTTTTAAAAGACGGCACCTCCAATAAAGAACAAAAATCAAAAGGGGTAATCAATCAAAGAAAAAGAAACGAATCAGGCATAAAGGATATCATGCAATTAGGTCAGGAGATTCTCGAAGAAGAATTAGCTAAACCTCCTCGGAAACAAAATCGTCGTCTGATTCGGGAAATGACAGAAATTTTATATGGAGAAGGACCCAGTAAAAATCCGAGAAAGGCCTCCTTCCCCAATCAACTTTCCTATCCGTCCCCTCCGGGAAATACCCAGCAATGATTTCTGAAGGATTTCAAGACTTGCCATTGCGGTAGCGGTCACCTTTCTTCGCTTCGGCCTGCTGGCGGCGGCGCTCTTCTCCCGCCCGGGCGAGCGCTTCGCGGTTACTGTCGTCGACCCGCATGAAGGCGTCGCGCCACTCGTCGTTGCCCCAGCGAAACGGCGTCTGAACCGTGGTGCGGGGCATCCAGGCCCTTGCAAGCAGATCAAGGGCAGTTCCTACGATCGAGCGCTGCATCTTTGTGTCCCAGGGCTTCCCGCAGGGGTTTCCCAGCGGGAAGTCGGTGAACCCGAAGCGGGCGACGCCGCATTCCTCTACGATGTCGCGGGCCGAGCCCAATACCACCGTAGGCACGCCGTTTTCTTCGAGGTGTCGGGCGACCAGACTCACGGTCTGGTGGCAGACCGGTCAGAGTGCCGAGAGGAGCATGGCGTCGACACCATCCTCACGGCACCACTCAAGGATCTGCGGGGCGTCCCGCAACGACGTCCTGCCCTGGCTGTAGTCGGTGGGGACCCCATAGAAGCGGGGCGACACCGACTCGATTCGGCTGCCAGCAGCGTACTCGGCTAGACGGTTCAGCGGTAGGAAACTATCGACGTCGTCAGTGTGGGTTGCGCCTTTGTCCCAGAACAGGTCGGCAGTGAACATGCGCCTCGGGGCCGGATTTGCCGCCAGCGCGTATAATTCCCTGATTTTCCGCCGGCCCTGTCCTTCGGCTTCGGCATCCATTTTGCCTGCGGTCGTCACCAACCCTACCCGGCACTCGGAGAGCGGCTTCTTAAGAGGGGTGAAGGGGGCGTCGTCGTGGTGGGCCCAGGTATACGGCTGGGAGTAGCCCTGCGCGGCATAGTACTCCCGGCTGCGATCGATATAGCTCACGAAAGACCGGTATGGCCGGCGCTGATTCATGGGGCACCTCTTCTATTAAAATTCTTCTGCTTCCCAAATGGATTCTTCTCTTATCCCTGGTAGGATTGTATGAAATTGAGGGGAGTAAGTCAAGGCAATGGTCACCTCATCCACCCCGATCATCTTGACCAAATCCTTCTGAAATAGTCCTTATTCCAACCTCCATTTTTTGATACCCTCTCCAAGAGTTACGGCGGGGTTCCGGTAGGTTCAAGGTTGTATCATAAATAAGGTCTTATGCGATCGTACCGGAGACTAAAAACTAAAATATGAATGTCTTGCGCAATGTATTCGTCATATATAGCATTTTATTAACGTGGGCTAGCTATGCAGGAGATCCTGTGAAAACAGAACTCACTGAACACGGGTTTATCGCCGATTTCTACTATACGGATGGTGCACCGAAGAAATTGGGAGTGCTGATTTTTGGTGGCTCCGAAGGCGGTAAACCGGAGTATTTAGCCAGGCCCATTGCCGCGAGAGGTTTTCCGGTCCTCGCTCTAGCCTACTTTAAAGTCCAGGGCACGCCAGAGTGTAAAGGGGGACGCCCTTAAGTAATTAAATATCTCATTGGATAAGCTGATAACCTTTTTCATGAGCAATGGCCTCTCCCCTTTGTACGGCATAGCCAACCCCCGCTGGGCTCATTCCTAGGCGTATGGCCAGGGAAGCAAGGGAATTCCCCATTTCCCGCACCGCCCAGAAACAAAATAGACTCCGTGCACTGACCCGCCGCTGCTGGCGACCCCTCGCCAAAACCTCCCCCACCTTTATCCCATAAATCTCCGCAACTCTTTCCGCAATTTTCTCCAGGTCATACCCCCGCCTTCTCAACGTGCATTGCCGCGTGTAAGGCTCCTCCGCCTGCGCAAGGACCGAATCCACAAAATCCGAATCCCCCAATATCCGCTCATCACTCTTGATATGGTTCTGACCCCTTAACTTCAATTTCTCCGCTTCTGCCCAGCCGCCCAGACTGCGAACCAACCCTCCTCCAACGAGATCCCGACGACGCCCTCGCTCAACCCCCGCCTCAACGTATAAAAAATATTATTTCCTGGCACGACGGACCCTTTTACCGAAGGAATGCAGAACATAGTCTACATCCTGCCAAGGCCGTTTCCTCCTGCCCATCAAGGCGCTATGCCCGCAATAGGGGTAGCTGTTCAGAGCGGCCAAATCAGGAACAACTCCGGCCCTGAGTGGATTCAGGTGGATATAGCGAACCAGCTCCTGCAGATAGGTCTCTTCTTGGCATACGATTGATTTATACCGGTTTTGCAGCAGATGCCCCTGGCGCTTGTGACGGCGGTTGAAACTGACCACATACCCGGTCAGCAATCTCCTCATCAAAGTGGCGAGGGGAACTTCGCCCCTCCGCAAAAGAAAGTGAGCATGTTATGTGAAGCTCCGGATTATGTGAAGTAGAGCTCCCGTCCATTGTAAATCTCCCGCCATTTTGCCCTATTTCGGGGGCTTTTTGCCCCTAATACTACACATAATTCCGTGCTATGACA
>JAHJQK010000061.1 GCA_018819135.1 Pseudomonadota bacterium
CATCTACCAAATCAAGCGGAGCGAAAAGAATCGACCTTTTAGCTTCATTTGCGCCGACCTGAAGTCTATCAGCCTATATGCCAAGGTTTCCAACTATGCCTACAAGACGATGAAGCGCCTCTTGCCCGGTCCCTATACTTTCGTCCTCGAAGGGACCAAGCTGGTTCCCAAGATTATGCTCACCCGACGGATGACGGCCGGGATTCGAGTTCCCAACAACCCTATATGCCTGGCTATCGTCAAGGATCTTGGGCATCCGGTCATCAGCACCAGCGCCATGCTGCCTGCCGGAGAGGTTTTTTATGATCCGGCGGAGATCGAAAAAAAACTGGGGCATGGGCTTGATTTGGTCATCGACGGCGGGGCTTTGGTATCTGAACCTTCCAGCGTTATCGATTTGACGGAGGACATGCCCAGGATCTTACGCGCTGGAAAGGGAGATGTAAGTTCCTTTCTCTAAGCCCTATTGGTCCGGAGTGTGAGCATCATCGGAAGCGATTTTGGGCAGAGGGATTTCCGGGGTATCATAGATCTTGGTATACGTCCCTTTATCCGTCACTTCCACACAATGGATAGGCATATCTTAGCAATCACCCCGATCTGCCGGTTGACTTCGGCGACGGAAAGCCGGTATTGCTGCGGGTGGTTGAAGATAAACAGGGTTTCTTTTTCCCCCAGGATCTTTCCGATGTGTTGGTAGCGCAGCGGAGGATATTCTAACTCGATTCCTTTGAAGACGATTAAGTTCCCGTTGCTGGCGGGTATACTTTCCCAATAGTGGGGACGAATGAGATAATCGTGGTCCGTAATGCCGATAAAGTCATACCCTAAGTCGTGATAGATGGCCAGCATTTCCGCCGGGGTTTGGGATCCATCTGAAAAAGTGGTATGGATATGAAGGTTGCCCTTTAGGTGGGACATGGGAAGAATTTACGAAAAGGGAGGAAATTAGTCAATCATTAAACTCAATTTGCATGCCCATTGGAAAGATTTGGCAAATTAATCTTTAACAATTTGTTTTTATTTATTAGTTGTTAATAGTCGGATAAAATGGTAAGAATTAGAAAATGGAGATTATGCACAAAAAAATATGCATAAAAATAAATTTTTTAATGGTTTTAATAATTTAAAAAATAATGCAGTGTATTTTATTTTTATGCAGGGAGGATGGAATCAGCTTTCGCGGTCTTCGCTGCGGATGTTATGTTTACGCATGAGAGCTTGGAAGTTTTGGCGGAGCATTCCCACATCTTTGGCGGAACGAGTTATATTCCAGTCATTTCGAGTAAGGGCCCCCAGCACGAAAAGTTTTTCAGCTTCTTCGACTGCCTTATCCCTCAGGTGCTTTTTTAGATCCCTAAGCTCATCACTGGTTTTGGGAACGCTGAAGGAAAATTCCTCGTGGCTTTCTTGCAAGGGAAAGGGGAAATGCCGGGGCTGAATTTCTTCTTCATCGGTCATGATAACAACCCGTTCTATAATATTTTCGAGCTCGCGAACATTTCCCGGCCAATGATAACGCATGAGCATTTCCATGGCAGTGGGAGAAATTCTTTGGGGGCTTTTGTCCATTTCCCTACAGTATTTGCTGAGAAAATGGTGGGCCAGGAGGGGGATGTCTTCCTGCCGTTCCCGCAAAGGGGGCAGGTGAATGGGGACGATGTTCAAACGGTAAAAAAGGTCTTCGCGGAAAGTCCCTTCTTTAATTTTTTCCCATAGGTCCTTGTTGGTGGCGGCAATCAGCCGGATGTCCACTTTTTTCAATTTGGTTCCGCCGACGGGTGTAAATTCCCTCTCCTGGATGACGCGCAGCAACTTGCTTTGCAATGCTAAGCTGAGGGATTTTGGTAAAAAACCAAAGAAGATTCATTTTTTTCTATTTGGTAACAATAGTTGGAATTTGCGGTCAATTATAAAAGGCACGAGAAGATAAGTCAACGAAACAAGGGGCCTTGGATCCTTATTATTGTACCCTATTATTGTACCCTAAGGGGGAGGGGCGTTCCTGTCTCCAAGGCGAGAAAATAAATTGACTTTTTTCAAAATAGTGGTAATTAATTGAGAAAGAGGCCGGAAAGGAGGGCCATCCTGAGAATGAAAGTGGAAGTGAAGCTCTTTGCTAATTTTCGGGAATACTTACCGCCAGGAAGTGATAAACATGCCTGTTTGTTAGACCTTGATGAAGGGACAACCCTCAATCACGTCCTGGAGAAATTAAAAATCCCTACGACCATACCGATGATCCTACTGGTGAACGGAATTCACAAGAAAGGAGAGGACGTTTTACAACCCGGGGATGTCCTCAGTGTTTTCCCTCCGGTTGCTGGCGGATGAGCAATCCCCTCAATATTTTTAGGAAGAAATCACCCAGAAATCAAACAGGGTTGACGGGCCAATTATTTTTATATATATTAAAACATAAATATTAATTTTTCTGAAACGGGAGGATGAGTGGGTACGATTACTCTCCTTGGCTGGGGGCAACTCTTCCCGGCAGGCATGGAAAGCGGGTTTCGGGGAAGCGTAGTGGATTTGGTTCTTTACTCGGGCCCGGTGGTCAAGGTTGTCCTTTTGATTCTACTTTTCTTTTCCATTGTTTCCTGGGCCATCATTTTTTCCAAGTTGCGTCTAATCCGGCGGGCAGACAAGGAATCGAGACAGTTTTTGCGCATTTTCTGGGAGGGCAAGCAACTTTCTACTATTTTTGCGGATTCGAAAAAGCTTCGCTACAGTCCTACCGCCGAAGTTTTTCGCGCCGGATATGTAGAGCTGAGCAAGCTCAGTCAGGCATCTTCCAACCCGGAAAGTCACCGCAAAGATAGCGATGTAACCGCTTTGAATATCGAGCTCAGCGGGGTGGATAACATTAGCCGCGCCATGCGCCAAGCATCGACCACGGAACTGACCAAGCTGGAAAGGGCTTTGGGATTCTTGGCCACAACCGGCTCTACAACTCCCTTCATCGGCCTTTTCGGTACGGTTTGGGGTATCATGGATGCCTTTCGGGGAATTGGCATGCGGGGTTCGGCCACCTTAGCCGTGGTCGCCCCCGGGATTTCGGAGGCTCTGATTGCCACCGCGGCGGGGTTAGCGGCGGCCATTCCGGCTGTGGTGGCCTATAATTATTACATTAACCGCATCAAGATACTGAGCGACGAGATGGAAAATTTTTCCGCAGAGTTGCTGAACATCGTTAAACGGCATTTCCTGAAATCATAAATGCCCGGTCATGGCGATCGATAGGAGAATTTATGCAGGGGGTGAGAAGCGAAAACCGGCCCATGAGCGAGATTAACGTCGTTCCCCTGGTGGATGTGATCTTAGTCATGCTGATTCTATTCATGGTTACGGCCCCAATGATGCAGCAGGGCATCGACGTGGACCTGCCGCAAACGACTTCTCGGCCCATAGAAAGCCAGGAGGAGCGAATCGTAATCACCATCAACTCCAAGCGGGAAGTTTTTATCAATAAGGAAAAAGTGGACCCTCTGTTGCTCCGGCGCCGGTTAGAACGGTCAACGGCCGCTAAGCTTAATAAGGAAGTGCTTCTGCGGGCAGACCGCAGTATCCCCTATGGATTCGTGGTTCAGACGATGGCTGAGATTAAAAATGCCGGTATTGAAAAGTTAGGCATGGTCACGGCGCCTTTAGAAGAACGGAGATGAAAACTTCCCCGAGCATCGATGTCCTTCGGAGCTACTCAAAAAATCCCTGGATCGGGAAGATGGTCTTTCTTTCCATGGTCCTGCATGTGATGGTGATTTCGGCCATGTTTTTCCTTCCCAATCTGGCATCCACAAGGACTTTTTACTCTCCCGTATATTCGGTCCGCCTGGTCAATATCCCGCCTAGTTTCAGCCCGGTGAGGGAACCCGCGCCCAAGCGTTCTGCGGAAACTCTTCCCGCGGTTCCTCCGCCGCCACCACCAGTAGTGGAGAAGCCTAAAGCTAAGGAGAAAGCCAAACCAATCTCTCTTGCTCCCGCCAAGAAGGAGGATGTGGAAAAGAAGATGGCCGAAAAGAAGATTGAAGATGCGGAAAAGAAGATTACGGATGCCATCGAACGTATCCGCCACCGCCGAGAGAGTAAAAGAATCGATTCGGCCATC
>JAHJQK010000062.1 GCA_018819135.1 Pseudomonadota bacterium
CGGCCATGTTGCTGACCACACGCAGGCGCGGCATATGGCCGAGCAACTCCTTGCGCACCGGGATGGTCAGCAGGCAGAACAGGCCCTCGGCCTCGCCGAGGTGCGCTTCCAGTTCGGGGGCCAGGCATGTGGCATCCACAGGGCCGACCACCGCGCGGGCATAGCCCTTCAGGGAAGCAATCCAGTCTTCGGGGAGGGTGTGGGTGAGGAGGACGAGTGGTAGTGACATCATTTTCCTTGACCAAAGTAAAGCACCCAGCTTTTTGCTCCAGCCGCTGTACTCGGCGGCGAGGACGCCGCCTAGAGCTGGTTTAAAACTTTTCTACCATCTTGGTGCAGACGCAATCAGCACAAGAATAAAATCACCCCCAGAACTTATTCCGGAGCCAGTCAAAAAACCTATTGCTTGTGTTTTGTTTTTGTCAGCCATAATCTGGCTTCTTCCAATAAAGGTAAGAAAAGGATAAAGATAGCCACTCTTTGAAAACTCCAAACTCCAAGTCGAACCTTTTGGCATCCATTCCCGCCACTTTTGGACCGGATACAGCATGAGGTATTCACTTTGATCGGTCAATTCACCTTCCAACCTATATCTAATCGTCCTTACACCGACAAAAAAGGCATTTACTCCAGGCTCTGAAGAAGATTCTGCCTGAACTAAAACCCAAACAGTTGCAGGCACCGTCTCCTTTTCCCTAGTAACCACCTGCACCAAAAGAAAATTACCTATTACCTCTCCTGTGCCTTGATCCAAGGCATCAACATATCTAAAAATACCTGTCGAACTAAGTTCTACGAATATTCCACCAGGTATAGGAGTTCCTCGTGCATCAGTAAAACAAGTAGGTCCTTCCTTACAAACTAAATCCTGCGCCAATTTTTGAATATCCACCCAACCTTGACCAGGGATATAATCAGGAGAATCTGGCTGGCCGACTCCCGGATCATACTCAGCGGAAATTATTCCTTGATCATCGTATATCTTAAGAAGATCGAATTCCTGGTTATATGCTATTCTTTTCTGAAGCTCAGAAACCGAAATGTCCACTGTCCTTCCGCTATCCAGAGTCATATGGAGTCCTATTGAATCAAAGACAGTATTGGGAACAGGGGTAATTTCATTACCCGTCCCTATTCCAATTCCCCAACTGTCATCTTCGTTATGTACGGCCGTGATGCCTGGCGGTAAATTTTCCAACCCCGAAGGCATGGGAACTTCGGTCGGGGTGGCGGTGGCAGTCGGGGTCGGGGTTTTGGAGGGTTTTGGGGTGTTGGTGGGTGTGGGAGTGGGGGAGAAAGATGAGGTGACTCGTAGAGAGGGAGAGCCCCCTTCGGGGATTGCACAGGCGGCCAGGCTGGCGCTGAGCGCAGTCGAAGCGAGTAAAGCGAGAACTAAAATCAGAAAGCGGCGCATGGGGTTTTTCCTTTCGCAATAAGGAACATTGAACATTAGAAAGCAAAGAGGAAGGTCAAATCGTTGACGTTGGTGCCAGTGGGGCCGGGTTTGAGCAGATCGTCCAGGGCAGCGAAAAAGGGATAAGAATCATTGCGCGTCAGGTGGGCAACCGGATCGAGGCCCAGGGCATAGGCGCGCGCGAAGGTTTCGCCGCTGACGACCGCCCCGGCGGCATCCGTCGGGCCGTCCTCGCCATCCGTAGCCAGCGTGACCAGCATCACGCCCGGGAAATTGGCTAACTCGGTGACAGAGGCCAGCGCCAGTTCGGTATTGCGCCCGCCGCGGCCATCGCCACGCAAAGTGACCGTCGTCTCGCCGCCTGCGACGATGCAGGCCGGAGGCGGGGTCGGGTCGCCAGTCTGCCACGCCCAGCGCAGCGTGCGGCATAATTCGACAGCAACCTCTCTGGCTTCACCCTGCAACTCGGTGCGCAGCAGATAAGGATGAAAGCCTTCCGCCTTGGCCTGTTTCAACGCTGCTTGAGCAGCCAACAGGTTGCTGCCGACAAGGATATTGTCCACATTTTCGAAAACGGCATCCCCGGGTTTGAGCGTCTCACAACCGGAATTCAAGGCGTTCAGCACGGATATGGGCGCCTTCCCATGTATACTGTGCCCGGCCATAACTCGATCTTTTCGCTTATGCACCAAACCCGTCAACGAATCGGAAACGAATAAACGAATGAAGTAGAAGATGGTTTTTGGACTGAATGAAGACAG
>JAHJQK010000063.1 GCA_018819135.1 Pseudomonadota bacterium
AAAAGTCATACTAATATTTTTATTACTCCCTGTCAATGGAAATGCATGAATTTCTCGTGCGATCTTCGGAACAGTTTTTCTCGCCGAGACCAAGGGCATAATTTTATTGACCGGATGATTTCGCCGTGCTAATTATTTTAAATGCCAGACCGCGACCGGATGGTGTCGGCCATCGAGGTGAATCGTCTTTTTAGGTGATAATATGAAAACCAGCCCATTGCCAGCGAAGCGTTCCTGGGAGTTAAATATCTTCCCTACCCGAGAGGAGATGGGCAAGGCTGCCGCCCGGGATGTTTGCCAGGCTATGAAGCGGTTCGCGCTGGCCAAGGGCAAAGTCACCATTGTTTTTGCCGCGGCCCCCTCGCAGAATGAATTTCTGGCCCACCTGTCGAAAACGAAAGGCGTTGTATGGCCCCAAGCCACCTGTTTTCACCTGGATGAGTATGTGGATCTTCCCCGGAATCATCCGAATACTTTCGAGGTTTATCTGCGAGAGCACCTTTTCGACCACGTTCACCCGCAAGAGGTCTATTTCATGAAAGCCTTAAGGGGCGGGGCAGACCAGGTGGCAGGGCAATACGCCAGGCTCATCCAGAAAAGTTCAGGGTTGGATATCGCCTGTATCGGCATCGGCGAGAACGGCCACATCGCTTTCAACGAACCCGGTTCGGATTTAGAGGATCCTCTGATGGTAAGACGGATCACCATAGATTCCCGCTCCGTCAGGCAGCAGTACCGGGATTATAAAGACCACCCCAACCCGCAGGCGAGGTATGTTTCTCTGAAAGCGGTTCCGCGAAGGGCGCTTACCCTGACGATTCCGGCGATCCTCTCGGCCAAAGAAATATATACCATCGTTCCCGGACCCCAGAAAGCGGCGGCCGTGAAAAAAATGTGGAAGGGACCCGTTTCTTCCGCCTGTCCCTCCTCCGCCCTGAGGCTGCATCGCCAGGTTAAGGTTTACCTGGATCAGGATTCAGCCAGAGAATTAATGTAGGACTGAATCCATGAGGTGGCATTTTTTAAAGTTTCTAGAAATAAAAATTATCGGCAGATGTTTAAAGCTGGATAACGACTTTATTGGCCTGACTCTTGGGGTCCAATAGAATTTCAAAGGCTCGAGATAAATCTTGCAAAGGAAGCTGATGGGAGATGAGAGGTTTGAGTTTTACCTGACCATTTTTTACCAATTCCAGAGCCACCTGAAAATCCCAGCAATACCCCCGGCTCCCCCGTATCTGGATTTCTCGCTGCACAAAAAGATTGACCGGGAAGATGACTTTCAGGGGGTCTTCGAAGAGCCCAATCAGGACGCAAATCCCTCCCTTCTTCAAAGACTGAGCGCTTTGTTGCAGGGTCTTTTCCAAGCCGACGGCTTCAAAGGACCGGTCCACTCCGAGACCCTGAGTTTCCTTGAAAATCCTCTCCACCGGGTCTTCCTGAGCGGCGTTGAGGGTGAAACGGGCTCCGAGAGAAGTGGCGGTCTTTAGGCGGTGCTCCAGAAGATCAACGATAAAAACTTCGCCGGAACCTGCTGCTTTGACCGCCTGGAGCAAGAAGAGGCCGATTCCGCCGGCACCGAAGATGGCTGCGTAATGTCCCGGCTCGATCTGGGCTTTGCGGACGGCGTGAACGGCAACGGCCAAGGGCTCCAGAAGCGCCCCCTCTTCGTAGGAGATGAAGTCGGGCAGGCAGTGAACCCAGTCTTCGGAAACCACAAAGTAGGGGGTAAATCCCCCCTGACCGGAACTGTATTGATAGCCAATGTTTTGGCAGAGATGGTATTCCCCTCGCAGGCAAAAATAGCACCTGCGACAGACAATCACCGGTTCGACCGCTACCCGGTCGCCCACCGCAATCTTGGACACCGCCGGACCGAGTTCTATCACTTCTCCAGAAACTTCGTGGCCGATGGCCATGGGAAGAGAGGCGAGGGGGTGTTTCCCTTTATAAAGATGAATATCGCCGCCGCAGATGCTGGAAGCTTTGACCTTGATGAGGACATCGTCATCCTTAAGGGGTGGGAGGGTTCTGTTTTTAAATTCCACTCGCCCTGGGGCGGTAACGAAAGCCATGGGATATTCATTCATAAAAAATGCCTCCGGCCTTTTTCTGCATGCGGAATTCAGAATTGGATAAAAAATCGGTTATTCCATGATGTAGTCTTTTTTCGGCCCGAATTTTCGTCTTTCCCCCAGAATCTCCCGTAGCTGATCGGCCACGAGAAAAGCCGGAGGGGGACAACCTGGCACATAGTTAGGGAGGTGCTTGTATTGATTCTGGCAATTACCAAGGGGGAGAACAATGCCCGATGGCGACTCCGGCAAGCTGCCCTTAGGCCCAAGGCTGATGTTCATCCCAGGAAGTTTTTCCAACGAACCACCGGCAGCCTGCAAACGACCCAGGGCAATGCGCAGGCCGTTGCGGCAAGCGTCGCAGGCCTCGCCGTCCACGACACGAATCTGATCCAGATTGACCTGAAGCGGGGCACAGGCACGAATGAAAGGACGTTGGACTTCGGCAATGGATTGACCAAGAATTT
>JAHJQK010000064.1 GCA_018819135.1 Pseudomonadota bacterium
ATCTGAAAAAGGTATCTGAGCAGATCGAAAAGGGTGAAGGAACGCTGGGCAAGCTGGTCAAGGATGATACCTTGTATACGGAGACCAAAGCGACCATGGTGGAAGCGAAAGAAACGCTGGCCAATCTGAATAAAGTTTCCAAGCAGATTGAGAGCGGCGAGGGAACGCTGGGCAAGCTGGTCAAGGACGATGCCCTCTACGATGAAACCAAGAAAGCCATCAAATCCGTAAACAAAGCCGCTGAAGGGATCCAGGAAGTAACCCCGGTGACAGTACTGGGTGTGATCCTGGGCACCGTTATCCGGTAGGGGGTCGAACATCACCAGCAAAGGGAGGGTTGGAAAAAGCTTCTTGGGCGGAGTGGTTCTTTTTTTGCTCTGGTCGTGGCTGGCCGGGTGCGCCACCCTGAATCCAGGTCCACGGAGAGAAAATTTCGAGCCGGTCTTTCTTTACAGCGAGGATGAGGCACAGGAAGGGAAAGCAACCGATGTTCTGGGCCCTTTTTTCACCTCCCGCAAGGACCCGCGGAAAAAAGATTTTGCCTTTCGCCCCTTCTTTTACTGGAAAAAGGAAGAAGGGGAATATACTCTGTTAGAATATCTGTATCCCCTGGGAAAATACAAGAAGACGGAAAAAGAGGTGGAGTCGTATTTCATGCCTTTCTTTTCCACCCGTCGGGATCTGACCAGGAAAGATCACGAGAAAAAGGAAAGGGGGTTCCTCCTGGCCTTCTGGGGAGAAACGGAAAAAGGCGAACCTTACGGGGGTTTTTTCCCCCTTTATGGAAAGTTGAAGAAGCGCTTCGGAAAAGATGAATTAAACTTTTTCCTTTGGCCTATCTACTCCGATTCGCGCGAAGGAGAAAACCGGACCTACTCCTTTCTCTGGCCGATCTTCTCCCGTACCGAAGGGGGTGGAAGAGAAGGGTTTAAAGCATGGCCTTTGGTGGGCTACGAGCGCAAAGAGAAGGATTATGAGAAGCTGTTTTTCCTCTGGCCCATCTTTCATTTTGAGAAGCGCCATCTCTACACGGACAATCCTACGGAAATTTCCATGATCTTCCCCCTTTATGTATCTTCCGTTTCCCCCAAACGGGTCTCCCGGTCCGTGATCTGGCCCTTTTTTAATTACACCTACGACGAAGAAGATCATTATACCCAGTGGGACTTTCCCTGGCCCTTTCTCCAATGGGCCAAGGGAGATGAAAAGTCAATTTTCCGCATCTTCCCCTTATACGGCTATAAAAATTGGGAAGGACAAGAGAGCGGATACATTCTTTGGCCCTTTTACTGGTATGACCGCCAGGTAGAGGAGGGGTACCGGAGAGTGCGCAATCGTTATCTTTTGCTCTCCAAGGATCAAACCGAAGTCTGGGAAAACGAAGGGAAGCGTGCCCGCATTTTGCGCATCTGGCCCCTCTTTTATTATGGCCTGCGCAAAGAAGGGTCGGTGCATTTCTACTTTCCGGCATTGCTCCCCATCGATGATGAAGGATTTGAACGGAACTGGGGGCCTCTCTTGCGCCTTTATGAGTACCACCGTAACCCGGCAGGGGAAAGCGAATCCAAGTTGCTCTGGGGGTTTTACGTACATCGGAAGAACGCTAGGCGCGAACTTTACGAGCTGAGTTTTTTCCTCACTTATTATACCGCCGAAGATCTTTTTTATATCTCTCTGCTCAAGGGTTTTTTAGAATACCGGGCCGCAGGGGACAAGTGCGCCCTGCGGCTGCTCTATTCACCCTGGCCGATTAAGTGGAAGTGCTCCCCTGATTCTCAGGAAACCATTTCTGAACCGTATGATGGAATGTCCGATAGCACGAAAGAAACCGGAGGCTGAAAGGGGTTTATCGTGGATGAGAAAATCCGCTTGACTGCCATGGTCCGCGCTGCCGGGTGAGCGGGAAAACTAAGTCCGGAGGACTTGGAGAAAGCCTTGCGTCCCCTGCCCCTGGAAAAGCACCTCAACCTTCTGGTGGGCACCGAAACCGCCGATGATGCCGGAGTCTACCAAATCTCCGAGCAGATGGCCCTGGTGCAAACGGTGGACTTCATCACCCCCATTGTGGATGATCCTTATCTCTTCGGGCAGATTGCCGCGGCCAATTCCCTGAGCGATGTTTATGCCATGGGAGGGAAACCCTTAACCGCTTTGAACGTGGTTGGTTTTCCCCGCCTCTCCCTTAACCTTTCTGTACTCACCGAGATCCTTCGGGGCGGGCTGGACAAGATCCACGAGGCGGGGGCTGTGGTCTTGGGCGGGCATACCGTTGACGACGCCGAGTTGAAATACGGGCTGGCAGTGACCGGTACGGTTCATCCCAAGAAAATTGTGACGAACAAGGGGGCGGAGAAAGGGGATGTTCTCATCTTGACCAAATCCCTGGGGACGGGAATTATTTCTACCGCCAACAAAGCAGGAATGGCCGATGCCGGATTTTTGCAGCGGGCGATCGACTCCATGGTCCGCCTGAACGATATCGCCTCGGAAGCCATGAACAAATGGGGGCCCCACGCCTGCACGGATATTACGGGTTTCGGATTATTGGGGCACGCTGCGGAGATGGCCAAAGGATGTGGCCTCTCCTTCAGGTTTTTTTACTCGGACCTACCCATTCTGGCGGGGACCAAGGAGTACGCTGCCCAGGGAATGGTTCCGGGAGGGGCCTATTGCAACCAGGATCACTTTGGGCCGGAGATCTTCATCTCGGCCAAAGTTCCCGAGGCGGAGAGAATCATCCTTTTTGACCCGCAGACCTCGGGTGGTTTATTGATTGCTTTGCCCCGATCCCCTGGAGAAAAACTTTTGGGGAATTTACAAGCCAAAGGAATTCAGGAGGCCTCCATCATCGGAGAAGTAATCCAGCGGGAGAAGAACCTTATTTCCGTAGAATAAGGATTCAAAAAATCAAAGATTCAATGGGCCACGAGAACCGGCAAAACAAAATACAAAAAACACTGGAACCCTTGGCCCCTTGATCACGCCTAAGGCGTGACTGGAACCCTATGAAAGGAGTTTTTATGCCCAAAATTCAGCGAGCCATTATCAGTCTTTCGGATAAATCCGGAATTCAGGAATTCGCCAAAGAACTGCAAGCCTTCAACGTAGAAATTCTGTCCACCGGAGGGACAGCCAAAGTTTTGCGGGAGAGTGGATTAAAAATTGCGGATATTTCCGAATACACTGGTTTCCCCGAGATGCTGGACGGGCGAGTCAAAACGCTTCATCCCAAAGTCCACGGAGGGCTCTTAGGAATCCGCGGGAATCCCGAGCATGTTAAAAAAATGAATGAGCACGGCATCCAACCCATCGATATGGTTGTAATCAACCTGTATCCCTTCGAAGCTACGCTGGCCAAGCCGAATTGTACGCTGGAGGAAGCCATCGAGAATATCGACATCGGCGGGCCGTCCATGCTGCGGGCCGGGGCGAAAAATTATCCTTATGTGACCGTGATCGTGGACCCCACGGATTACAGGCCCATTTTGGCCGAGATGAAGCAAAGCGGCGGGGGGGTGAGCAAAGAAACGAATTTCCGCTTGGCCAAGAAAGTGTACCAACTCACGGCCCGTTACGATCAAGCCATTTCCGAATACCTGGCGAAAAAATAATTTTTCACCGCCGAGCACGCTGAGAACGCCGAGAAATAAAAAAATTATCCCATTATCCATAGCGACATAAATAAATGAGCATGAATCGTCATTCCGCGAAAGTGGGAATCCAGAAAACAGACTGGATTCCCCCGGATCAAGGACGGGGCACATTTTTATTTATGAACTTAATTTTTCTCTGCGCCCTCAGCGTACTCTGCGGTAAATTTGATTGGAGAAGAAGATGAAGATTTTGGTCATCGGCAGTGGAGGGCGGGAACATGCCCTGGTCTGGAAAATCGCTCAGAGCCCGGCAGTGAAAAAAATTTATTGCGCCCCGGGAAATGCCGGCATTGCCCAGCAAGCGGAATGTCTCCCGTTGGCGGCTGAAGATGGGCCATCGATCATCGCCTGGGCTGAAAAAGAGAAAATTGATCTCACCGTCGTCGGCCCAGAAGCCCCCCTCACCGTGGGTATCGTGGATGCCTTCGAAGCACGTGGGCTGCGCATATTCGGCGCCAACCAGCAGGCGGCCGCAATCGAAGGAAGCAAGGCTTTGGCCAAGTTTTTTATGAAAAAATACGGCATTCCTTCAGGTGATTTCCAGGTCTTTAATGATTATGGGGCCGCGGTCAGATACGTTAAAAAGACAGGGGCGCCCTTGGTGGTCAAAGCCGATGGACTGGCCGCGGGGAAAGGGGTCATTTTATGTCCAGCCGTGGCAGAGGCCATTGCCGCCCTTGACCTCATCATGGTCCAAAAAGCCTTCGGAGCCGCAGGAAGACAGGTGGTGGTAGAAGAGTTCCTCCAGGGAGAGGAGGCCTCTTTTCTGGCTTTCACCGATGGAGAAACGGTCCTGCCCCTCCCCACTTCTCAGGACCACAAGCCCATCTTTGACCACGACCAGGGACCCAACACAGGGGGTATGGGGGCCTATTCGCCCGCACCGGTGGTGAGCGAAAAAGTACATCGCCAAGTTATGGAACAGATCATGATCCCCACCGTGAAAGGACTGGCGAAAGAAGGGAGGAAATATCGCGGGGTCCTTTACGCGGGGTTAATGATTCAGGACGATAAGGCCAAGGTTTTGGAGTTTAACGCTCGTTTCGGAGATCCGGAAGCTCAGCCTTTACTGATGCGCATGAAGAGTGATCTGGTTCCGGTTTTGGAAGCAACGATTGATGGCAATCTGTCAAACCTGAAGGTTGAATGGGAAGAAGGAGCAACGGTTTGCGTGGTCATGGCCTCGCAAGGTTATCCAGGGTCTTATGAAAAAGGAAAAGTAATTTCCGGTTTGGAGGAGGTGGCGAGAATTCCCGGGGCTTTTGTCTTCCACGCCGGAACAGCCTTAAAAGACGCAAAAATCGTCACCAGTGGCGGAAGGGTTTTGGGAGTAACGGCCATTGGAAATGCAATCGGAGAAGCCATCGGGTTGGCTTATAAGGCGGTGGAAAAAATTTCCTGGTCAGGCGTATATTACCGGAAAGATATAGGGCAAAAATCTTTAAAAAAGGGGATGGCCACATGAAAACCAAGAAACCGCTTGTAGCCATTTTTATGGGAAGCGATTCTGATTTGCCGGTCATGGAGGAAGTCGCTAAGATCCTGGCTGAGTTTCAGGTACCTTTCGAGATGACGGTTTCTTCCGCCCACCGTTCTCCAGAACGCACTGCGGAGTACGCCAGAAAAGCGGCCGGCCAGGGGATAGAGGTCATCATTGCCGGTGCAGGCGGAGCCGCTCACTTAGCCGGAGTGTTAGCTGCGCACACTATTCTGCCAGTAATCGGGGTTCCTCTGGAATCGACTTTGCTGGGGTTCGATTCCTTGCTTTCCACAGTCCAAATGCCGGCTGGTGTCCCGGTGGCTACCGTGGCTATCGGCAAGGCCGGGGCCCGCAACGCCGGCATCTTGGCTGTCCAGATACTATCCGGTAAACATTCGCAACTGAAAAAGTCCCTTTTGGTTTACAAATCAGCTTTGGCTGCGAAGGTGGCCGAGCAGGACCGCAAGGCCAAGGGGAAATAAAGACGATTCACCGCAGAGTACGCAGAGAACCCAGAGAAAATAACGGAATAAGAAATATTAAAACCAAAATCAAATCATTTATGCTTTTATTTCACTTTGGGTATTTTTAAGTCTCATTCTCTGTTCGTCTCGGCGTTCTCTGCGCTCTCGGCGGTGAAAAAAACATGGAACCCAAAAATTGGAAAACTCCCTGGTTAAACAATTATGAGGATGGAGTTCCGCCGGCGCTGGTTTACCCCAGCGTCCCTCTCCCCCATTTCTTGAAGCAGGCCGCTGAATTTTTCCCCCAAAATCTGGCCATGGTTTTTGCCCCAAAAAAATTTTCCTACCGGCAACTGCAGGAAATGGTCAACGCCCTGGCCAATGCTTTGGTCGCCTTAGGGGTGCAGAAGGGAGAGCGAGTGGCCCTACTCCTGCCCAACAGCCCTCCGTACGTCATCGGTTACTATGCAATCCTGCAGGTGGGGGCCATAGTGGTAAACCTTAACCCTCTGGCCGTGGCCAGAGAACTTCTCTGCTTTTTGAATCACGCCGAGGTCCGAACCATCATTGTTGCCGAGTCGCTATTTTCCCGCCTTGACGGCATTGCCCCGCAAAGCTCGCTCGAGAATATCCTCGTTACTTGCCTGCAGGATTGGGGGGCCAGCCAAAAGCTTCCAGGGGGAAAAAAGATGGCGCTGCCTTTCGATCCCAAGCAAGGAATTTATTCTTTTGAATCTTTGATAAGCGAGAACGCTGGAGGAGAAGCTCCCCGCGTCGAGAAAGATGCGGAGAAATACAACATATCCTGCTTGCGGGTTTGTTACAGCGGTGGCGCGCCGTTATCTGTGGAGATCTTAGAGGATTTCGAAAAGCTAACCGGGACGCGGATCACGGAGGGGTATGGATTGGCCGAAGCCTCCCCGGCTACCCACTGCAATCCTATTTTCGGAAAGCGAAAACTGGGAAGCGTGGGCCTTCCCTATCCGGACACTCTGGGGCGTATTGTAGATCTGGAGACAGGAGAGCAGGTCCTCGCTCCCGGGGAGGTTGGAGAATTGTGTATTAAAGGGCCCCAGGTGATGAAGGGGTATTGGAAGATGCCGGAGGAAACAGCCAAGACTGTACGCGATGGCTGGCTGTACACGGGTGATATTGCCCGCATGGATGAGGAAGGCTATTTCCATATTTTGGACATCAAAAAGGATATGATCATCGCCGGCGGATTCAACATTTATCCCAAGGACATCGACCAAGTTTTGGCTGAGCATCCTGGCGTAGCCGAAGCTGTAGCTGTGGGCTTTCCGGATCGGTACCAGGGTGAGACGGTCAAAGCCTTTGTGGTACTCAAGCCCGGCCAATCAGCCACAGCAGAAGAAATCCTCGAATTCTGCAGAAAAAACTTGGCCAAATACAAAGTCCCTACCGGCGTGGAATTTCGCCAGGCCTTACCCAAGTCTCCTTCTGGAAAAATTCTGCGAAGAATGCTCCGCCAAGCAACAATCGAAGCCGAACGGAATAGGAAGAAAGGGCAATGAAGGGCCAAATTCTTAAGGCTGACTCCAGAGGAATTAAAAAAGCCAGCCAGATAATTCGGCAGGGAGGCATTGTGGCTTTTCCCACCGAGACTTTTTACGGTCTGGGAGTGGATGCTCTGGAGGTAAAAGCCCTGCTCAAGATTTTTCAGATCAAAGGAAGGGAAGAAAACAAACCCTTGCTCCTTCTGGTGGCGGACCGAACCTGGGTTCCTGCTCTGGTAAAAGAAATACTGCCCACAGCTGACCGGCTGATCGAAAGATTTTGGCCAGGACCCCTCACCCTTGTTTTTGAAGCGGCAGCGCATCTTTCCCCCATTCTCACAGCCAACACCAGAAAGGTGGGGCTGAGAGTGTCCAGCCACCCGGTGGCCCAAGCTTTGGTCCAGGCGGTGGGGCGGGCTATCACTGGAACCAGCGCCAACCTTTCCAGCCAACCCAGCGCTTCTTTAGCCGGGGAGGTTTTCCAGGCACTGGGAGTGCAGGTTGACGTGATCTTGGATGGAGGAAAGACCGCCGGCGGGCTGGGCAGCACTGTCCTGGATGTCTCCGGGGTCTTGCCGAAAATCATTCGGCAGGGAGCCATTCCCCAAGAGGAATTAGCCCCCTTCCTTGATGGAAGGTAGGATTTGCCTGGCCCTTTTGCCTTTTTTAGAGATCGCGGATTTTTTCCTTGACGAAACTTTACTGCGGAAGATAAACTAATTTTAACTCTAAATTCTCACGTCAGGTGCGGGGAATATTGCTCCCGGGCACCAATGAAGGGATGGGGGACAAGAAATTGGGGAAAAAATTTTATCAAACTTCCATTATCGGTCTCGGTATCTTATGTTTTATAGCCTTCGGGGTGGCCTTCGCTCAAAAGAAAGTTGGTGGCGGGGATATAAAATATGAAGCCAAGGGAAGCGCGGGGCCGGTCCTCTTCAGCCATGAGTTGCACGTAAACCAGCACAAATACAAATGCACCGATTGCCACACGAAAATTTTTAAGATGAAAAAAGAACCCCTAAAAATGACTGAGGCGCTTCATGGTAAGGAAAAGCATTGCGGCGTTTGCCATAATAGTAAAAAAGCCTTCAGTCAGACGAAAGATGCCGACTGTGTCAAATGCCATATAAAATAATTTTTTCTGAAGATCTGTCTTCTAACTGGCGTTGGGCCAAGGCCCAGCGCCAGTTTTTTTACCGGGGTACCCGTTGTCCAAAAAAGAAGAGAAAGGGGTTTTCTCCTCCCTGGGAGACTCTCTCTCCTCCTTAAAATTGACCATCGCCCTGCTGATCATCCTGGCGGTAGCCTCAATTTTCGGCACGGTGATCCCCCAGAATGCCTCCCCGGAAGAATATCTCCGATTTTACAAATTCTCTACCTATAAAATATTAAAGATCCTCGGCTTCCTGGATATGTACCATACCGGTTGGTTTGTCTTCCTCCTGGCTCTCCTCAGCCTCAACTTAGTGGTCTGTTCCTGGAGACGCCTCCGGGTAACGCGGAAATTTTTTTTTCTGCCGGGCGAAAGTATGGAAGATGAACAATGGAAGGCCCTGCCTTTGCACCGCAAGTTCTTGCAGCAAGGATTAGCGGTAGACATCCTTCCTCGTTTCCAAGAGGTCCTTTCCCGGATCTTCACCAGGCCCAAGCTTGTGGAAGATTCGAAGCAAGCCTATCTACTTTTTGCCGAGAAGGAGAAGCCTTCCCGCATAGGCGTCTATTTTATTCACCTGAGTGTGCTGGTCATCTTGGTGGGGGCTCTGATCGGGTCTTTTTTGGGCTTTCGGGGAAATGTGAATATTGGGGAGGGACAAGCGGCAGATCAAGTTATCCTCCGCAACGGCCAACAGGTTCGGTTCCCCGGGTTCAGCGTGAAACTGGAAAAATTCAGTGTCTCCTTCTATTCCACGGGTGCCCCCCAAGAATTCAAAAGCATTCTGACCATTATGGAAAAAGGTCGAAAAATTCTTACCGAGCCCATCCTGGTCAATCATCCATTGACCTACAAAGGGATCACTTTCTATCAGTCGAGTTATGGCGTTGCCGGCGTGGCGGAAGCGATTCTGGCCGTTAAAGACCGGCAATCGGGAGAGGAAGTCTCGATCGCGGCCCAGATGGGCAACCGGACAGAGATTCAGGGGAGTTCCAGCTTTTTCTTGCTGGACCGCTTTCTACCGGACCTACAGGGAATGGGCCCTGCCTTGCAAATCATCTTCTCCGAACCCAACCGGCCTCAACAAAATTTTTGGGTTTTCCAAAACCACCCGGAGCTTGAAGACCAAAGGGCCGGGCGGTACCGCCTAACGATCAAGGGAATTGAGCCCAGGTATTATTCTGGCCTTCAGGTAACCAAAGATCCGGGCGTGGGGGTGGTTTGGGCCGGCTGCTTGATTATGATCGCAGGATTTTACATGACCTTTTTTATGTCCCATCGCCGGATATGGGTGAGGTTGACGGAAAAAGAGGGCGGTACATTGGTGGCCATTGCCGGATCCAGCCACCGGGATCGCACCGGGTTCGAGGAAGAATTCAAAAAAATTGACCACGCATTGAGGGAGCCGCGGAGGGCGCATGAGGAGAATAAAGAAAGAGGGGGCCAATCATGATCAGCACCAAGATGTTCAGCAGCGTAACTTTTTTATATTTGGCCTGCACGGTGCTTTATATCAATTTTTTGGCCTTCCGATCAGAACGACTGGGAAAGATAGCTACCGGACTATCCTGGATAACTTTGTTGATTCACACTGCGGCGATTCTTTGGCGGTGGGTGGAATCTTACCAATTGGGAATGGGCCACGCCCCCCTTTCCAACATGTACGAGTCATTGGTCTTTTTTTCTTGGTGCATCGCTTTGCTCTACCTTCTTTGGGAAAAAAAAATGAAAGCGAGAATCATCGGGGCTTTTGCTATGCCCTTTGCTTTTCTTTTTATCGCTTATGCTTCCCTGGCTCCGGGTGTATCTGACCGGATTGATCCTCTGATCCCTGCCCTGCAGAGCAACTGGCTCCATGCCCATGTTATTACCTGCTTCCTCAGCTATGCCTCCTTTGCCCTTTCCTGCGCAGTTAGTGTCATGTACCTGATCAAAATTAAGAAGAAAGAGCAAGGAGGGAAAGAAACAGGATGGATTTCTCTATTTCCCCCCTTAGACTCTTTAGATGCTTTGGTCTACAAGACCATCGCCATGGGTTTTCCCCTGCTCACCATTGGAATCGTTACCGGAGCGGCGTGGGCCAACTATGCTTGGGGGTCATACTGGAGCTGGGACCCCAAAGAGACCTGGTCGTTGATTACCTGGTTTGTGTATGCGCTCTTCCTGCACGCCCGCTTGGTTCGCGAATGGCGAGGAAAGCGTACGGCGCTTCTTTCGGTCATTGGTTTTGCTGCGGTTATTTTTACCTACTTCGGAGTAAACTATATTCTCTCAGGGTTACACAGTTACACCTGAGCTTTGTTATTCCTCACTTAGGATTTATTAAATAAACCTTTAAGTCTACTGCCTATAACCTATAGCCCCTTGCCTATAGCCATTTCTATGGAGGTGGTACCATGGAAAGAAAGATCAAGATCAAAGCTGGAAATGTGGAAACAGAGGCGTTGTTAAACGATTCTCCGACAGCCCAAAAAATTTGGGCAGCTCTCCCCATTGAAGCGGAAGCCAATACCTGGGGGGACGAAATTTATTTTGCCATCCCGGTGAAAGCCCCACTGGAAAAAACGGCCCGGGAATTGGTGCAAGTGGGCGACCTGGGTTACTGGCCTAC
Source organism: Pseudomonadota bacterium (assembly GCA_018819135.1). GTDB lineage: Bacteria > Desulfobacterota > SM23-61 > SM23-61 > SM23-61 > JAHJQK01. The sequence continues at coordinate 10,882 of JAHJQK010000064.1, forward strand.
GGGCAACGCTTTCTGTATCTTTTTTGGCCCCACGCCCACGAGCCGGGGGGAGGAAGTGCGGCCGGCGAGTGCCGTCAATGTCATCGGCAAGGTTGCCGGAGACGCCAAAGTTTTTAAAAAGGTCCCATCTGGGGCTAAAATACGAATTGAGAAGAGGGAAGAATAGCCTTTGCTTTTCATTCCTTTTTTGTTAAAATAAATGGGAAGAAGTTGGGAAAATGCCTATTTTTGAATACCATTGCCAGAGCTGCCAGGACGATTTTGAAAAGATCGTCTTCAATACCAATACTGAGGTCAAGTGCCCCCGTTGTCAGAGTAAAAAGGTGAACAAAAAAGTTTCAGCCTTCAGCTTCAAGAGCGGGCCCAAGTTTGTATCCGCATCAAAACCCGGGGGATGCGGCAGCTGTTCCAGCCATCATTGCAGCACCTGCCATTAATCTCCTGGGTTTTTTCAGGTCAGGCATGCCATGGAGCGAATCAATAGAGCGTTAAAAAAGACTTTTTTCACCGGTCTGGTGGTGGTTGTTCCCATTGTGATCACCGCTCTGGCTTTAATTTGGCTCTTTCGCATCCTGGATGGATTTCTAAGCCCGATCTTATACCAAATGCTGGGTCAGAAAGTCATCGGTCTGGGAATTCTGACCGAAATCATACTCATTTTTATAATAGGCCTTGTGGCCACCAACGTTCTTGGATCGCGGTTATTGAAATTTGTTCAAGACCTGTTGATGCGAGTCCCGGTGGTTAAAAATATCTACCCCATGATGCGCCAGCTGGCCGAAGCCTTCTCCCCTGCCAAGGAATCCGCTTTTAAAAAAGTTGTCTTAGTGGCATATCCGCAAAAAGGCATTTATTCTTTGGGCTTTTTGACCAGCGAGGTCTCTATCAATCGACCCCCGGAAAACCTTCAATGTTATTCCGTCTATATTCCAACGAACAATCTCTACCTCGGACAGGTGGCCCTGTTTAAAGTTGAAGAGGTGGTGTTCACAAATTTTACGGTCGAAGAAGGCTTAAAAATCATTCTATCTGGAGGAACCGCTTTCCCTCCCGTGGTGAAAAGCCAGAACTTTAACTCCATGCCTTAAAGATGGACTTTCGTTCCTTTTGGAAAACGTCTGCCCTGTTCCTTCTGGCGACGGCGGGAAGTGCATTGCTATTCATCTTCACGAGCTGCCAAGAAGGGGCCAGAGCCAAAGAGGAGGCAAGCGCCATGAGAGAAGAGGTGAGAAGGCCAGCGGTGGCCGGAACCTTTTACCCTGCGGACGCCAAAATTCTCTCCCAGCAGGTTAGGGATTTCCTTTCCCGCGCTCCCAAGGAAGCGGTACCCGGAGAGATTATTGCCCTGGTTGTGCCGCATGCTGGTTACATTTATTCGGGGCAAGTGGCGGCCTATGCTTTCAAGCTTGTGGCCGGGATGAAGTTTGAAGCCGTCGTTGTAGTTGCCCCCAGTCACCGGGCCCATTTTCAGGGGGCCTCGGTTTATGATCGGGGTGGATTCGAAACCCCTTTAGGACTCCTCCCGGTGGAAAAAGGGCTCTGCCAGAAACTCAAGGAGGAGAGCGAGCTTATTCGGTTCGTCGCTCAGGCCCACTCCCAGGAACACTCTCTGGAGGTTCAGCTTCCCTTTCTCCAGGAAACCTTGGGTGCAATCCACCTAGTGCCCATCGTACTGGGGGATCAGAGCTACCGTACATGCGAGTCAGTCGCTCGGGCCATTGCCAGGACCATCCGCGGTAAAAAAGTTTTACTCGTAGCTAGCACCGACCTTTCCCATTTTCATTCTTATGATAAAGCGGTGACCTTGGATCACCTCCTTCTGGAGGATCTTCGGTCTCTGGATGCCAAAAAGCTGGCCCAGGATTTAGATTCCGGGAAAGGAGAAGCCTGCGGCGGAGGCGCGGTAATCACGGTTATGTTGGCAGCCAAGGAAATGGGCGCCAATCGCGCCCAGGTTCTCAAATATCTCAACTCCGGTGATGTGACCGGAGATCGATCGGGCGTAGTGGGGTATGCTGCCGCTGTTTTCTACCGAAGCCAACCCTCTCAGGAGAAGGAGACCAGCGGGAAAAAAGCCGGGATCAGCTTAGGATTGACAACAGAAGAAAAGCACTCCTTGCGGCAAATTGCCCAGGCCACCATCGAAGCCCGGCTGAAGGGAGAAAGGCCTCAAAGAGGCGATATCCTCACCGAGACTTTAAAAGAAAAGAGAGGGGCCTTCGTTTCCCTCCACAGCCATGGCCAACTCCGGGGATGCATCGGCCATATTCAGCCCAATCGGCCCCTGCACCAGATCATTGAAGAGATGGCCTTGGCCGCGGCCTTTGAAGATCCTCGATTTTCCCCCCTCACCCGAAAAGAACTTCAGGATCTGGAATTAGAAATTTCCGTCCTGACCCCTCTGCAGCGGATCAGGGATGTGCAAGAGATCGAGGTAGGAAAACATGGGCTCTACATAAAAAAAGGTTTTTGTTCTGGCCTCCTTCTGCCCCAGGTGGCTACAGAATATAACTGGGATCGGGTGACCTTCCTGGAAGAAACTTGCCGCAAAGCCGGTCTGCCGCGAAACGCCTGGAAGGAGAAGGATGCGGAAATTTATCTTTTCTCGGCGGATATTTTTTAAGGGTGTCATTGGACGCAGATGAACGCGGATTAAAATGTAGATGGCAGAATACAGGATTCAGGCTGGGTTCTGACTTCTGACTCCTAAATTCTGGATGTCATCGGCGTGAATCTGCGGAAATCCGCGTCCCAGAAATGGTTTCTTGGAGGTAGGGCATGCCCATCTATGAATATGAATGTGCCAAGTGTCAGGCCATCAGCACGTTCCTGATCTTACGCCAAGAAGATGCTGCCAGGGTCGTTTGCAAAGGTTGTGGAAGCAAAAAGATGTCTCAGCTCATCTCGCGGGTGACCTATCATCGCTCCGAAAGTGACCGTCTGGCTGAATTCAATACCCGGAAACCACGGGGAGAAGAATTTTACAAAGACTCCAGAAACGTTGGGCTTTGGGCCAAAAAAAGGGCCAAAGAACTGGGGGCAGACTTAGGCCCCCAATTTGATGAGATCGTGGAAAGTGCCCGCACGGGGAAGATCTTAGAAAAATATGACCTATGATGAGGTTAAGGAAAAAGCTTTCTCCCGCCGGCATTTTCTGAAACGGATTACTTCCTGCGCCTTCCTGTGGGCTATTTCCGGCAAACCTGCTCTTACCTTCGCCCAAGGGGAGAAAAAAGGTTACATTCAAAACAAGCTGGCCTACCATTTTCTCCCCCTCAACCAGCAAAGAATCCAATGCCAGCTCTGCCCGCGGCAATGCCTCGTGTCCAATGGGCAAAGGGGGTTCTGCGGCGTCCGCGAGAACCGGCAAGGGAAATATTACAGCCTAGTCTACGGTAATCCCTGCGCTGTCCACTTGGATCCTGTAGAAAAAAAACCTTTCTACCACCTATTCCCGGCTTCCACCTCCTTTTCCATCGCGACCGCCGGGTGTAACTTTCGCTGCAAGTTCTGTCAGAACTGGGAGATTTCTCAGGCCAGGCCAGAGGAGACTTACAATTTAGACGTCCCGCCAGAGAGAGTGGTGGCCATGGCCAAAAAAGTAAGGGCCCGCTCCATCGCTTATACCTATGGGGAGCCGACGATATTTTTCGAGTATATGATCGACACGGCCAAGCTGGCCCAAAAAGAAGGGATCCTCAACGTCTACCACTCCAATGGATTTATCAACCCCGGGCCGTTGCAGGAACTGGCCAAGTTTTTAGACGCCGCCAACATCGACCTCAAAGGGTTCACCGAAGAATACTACAGCAGCATGTCCCAAGGGTACCTGGCTCCGGTGTTGCAAACCTTGAAGGCTTTAAAGAAACTGGGGGTCCATTTGGAAATTACCAACCTGCTGATCCCAACCAAAAATGATGACGTTGAGGTCGTGAGGAAAATGTGTACCTGGATCAAGACTGAACTGGGCGCCGGTACTCCGGTTCACTTTTCTCGATTTTACCCTCTTTACAAGTTGCGTAACCTTCCCCCCACTCCGGTCTCTACCCTGGAAAAAAGCCGCAAAATTGCCATGGACGTGGGCCTGGAGTACGTTTACATCGGAAATGTTCCCGGCCATGAAGGGGAACGAACCTACTGCCCAAAATGCCAAAAACTTCTCATCGGCCGGCAGGGTTATACGGTCGGCGAAGTCCATCTTACCAAGGGAAAATGCCAATTCTGCGGCAAGCCGATTCCAGGAATTTGGGGTTAAGCTGTGGTAAATTAGGACATCGGAACCGACTGGCCACCAATGACGATGATGACGCGCATGACGAAAATGCCGATGATTACCAATGCGGCAGAAGCATACTGCACCGCGGGAATCATCCGGGTCTTGGGGTGAGCCAAGAGAGCCAAAGGAAGGATCGCTCCCAGGAAAAGTTCGATTCCCAGGAACCAGATAGCAAACTCGCCGATGGTTAAGAGCTGTTTTCCAGAAGGCCCGGGCCTTGGAAAGAGCCAGGAAGAAACCCGTATAAGCATGGCCGGCAATGGCCACAGGCAATCCGCCGAGGCCCCACAACCGAGCCATTTTCCAGTTTCCTTTTTCCGGTGCAATGATTTATTAAGTCCTGCAAATTATTACTGCACCTGCCTTTGGCGCCTCTTGTTGGCTTGGCCAGGAAAGCGCAAAGGTTCGTTGTTTAGCTAATCTTCTTGACAGCGAATTGGTCTTCTAATCGTTTAAGCAAGATGGTTGGCCTTGGGCCAACGTTGGCGAAAAGTCGTAAGAAGTGGGGATAGCCATAAAGCAATGGTGATCACGCCGAGTACGGCACTAACAGGACGTTTGAAGAAAAAGGTCAGATCCCAATCACACTTGATCATGGAAACCATGAAGTTGTCCTCCAGCATCTCGCCCAACACCAAGCCCAAAACAGCCGGGGCCACCGGAATGTCATTGGCCTCCATGAAATAGGCCAGAACGCCGCAGGCCAGCATAATCCCGACATCAAAAGCTGTGTTGTTGATGGCAAAGGACCCGACAATGCAGAACATCAGGATAGCTGGCATCAGGATGTTGCGGGGAACCCGGAGCATTTGGCTTCCGGCCTTGATGGCCAGCAGACCGAAGGGGATTAAGATCAAGTTCGCCAGAATGAAAGCTATGTAAACGGCGTAGAGGATCTCAGGAGTTCGTTCAAAAATCATCGGTCCAGGCCGGAGTCCTTTCATAAAGAGCACGCCGATCACGATAGCGGTGATGGAATCACCGGGTATGCCAAAGACCAGGGCCGGTACCCAGGCTCCGCCCAGGGCTGCATTGTTGGCGGTTCCTGCATCTACAATGCCCTCGATATGGCCAGTACCGAACTTTTCTGGCTCCTTGGAAAACTTTTTGCTTAGAGCAAAACAAATCCAGGCCGCAATATCTGCACCCGCCCCCGGCAAGACACCGACGAATGTACCGATAAGTCCCCCCCTGACGATATTTACTTTATATCGTCTCAAGGTCTCACCGATACCGCCAAAAAGCTTTTCTGCCTTGGCCGCAACAACCTTATAAGACAAGTCGCCGGATTTTACGTTGCGCATTACCTCAGAGATCCCGAACATCCCGATCATGGCCGGGATGAAATTAAAGCCGTTCAGAAAATCCGTGATGCCGAAGGTAAAGCGGGGAAACCCCAGCGTAATGTCCACGCCTACGGTGGTCATCATCAATCCGATCAAGAGCGAGAGCATTCCTTTGACCAGGGATTTCTTGCTCACCAGGACCGCGCAACTCAGACCGATGCAGGCCAGCCAGAAATATTCGTAGCTGGTGAAACGCATGGCCACCTCGGCCAAGCGGGGGGCAAGCAAAATTAGGATGAGCGAACCGATCAGACCGCCGATGGCCGCTACGGTAACATCGACCCCCAGCACAAACCCGGCTCTGCCTTTCTTGGTTAGCTCATAGGATTCGTCCACATAGGCAGCTGAAGACGGGGTGCCTGGGATGCGGATCAACGCCCCGGGAATGTCGCCGGCGAATATGGCCATAGCTTCCATGGTCACGATGGCCGCCAAAGCCGGAATTGGGTCCATGAAAAAGGTCACCGGCACCAGCAGGGCCGTGGCCATGGTTGCGGTCAACCCCGGAATTGCTCCGACGAATAGGCCGTAAACCGCCGCCAGGCCAATCACCCACAGCACGTACGGCTGTAAGATCAGGGTCAACGCTGTTTGAATATTCTCGATCATCATTACCAGCCCCAAAGGCCCAGGGGAAGAGGCACAAGCAGCATTTTCGCAAAAAGAGCGTAAATTGCCAAGGTAACCCCGCCGGACATGACTAGGCTCCAGCGGGTGGAAACATTCAGCCGCTTCATCAGAAAAAAGAGAATTAAGAATGAGGTGATATGGAAACCTAAAAAGTCGGCCAGGAAAATGTAAAAAAGAATTGTCGCCAAAACCAGCAATATGTTAATGAAGCCGGAGCGGCTCACCTCTCGGATATCAAACATCAAGAGTTTTTCGCCGCTCCGAAAGCCCTGCACTACCATGGTGATCCCGGCCAAGATGAATAACACGGCCAATAAGGTGGGGAAAAGGGCCGGGCCTGGATATCTTTGCTCCAGCGAGGGAAAATTCCGCGCATACAGGATCACCGCTACTGCAAAAATGATGACCCCTAGACCAATGGCCGTGTTGCTCACCCGCATAGAGATTTCTCTCTGCTTTTAAGGTTTTATTTGACGATGCCGGCGGCCTTCATGACCTCGCCGTTGTTTTGGTCGGCTTCAGCCAGGAATTTGGCAAATTGGGCCGCATCCATCCATTGAATGCCGTAACCGCGGTTCTTCATAAACTTGATGAAGTCATCGCTTTTATGAACCCTGGCGATGGCTTTTCCCAACGCAGATATAATCTCCGGCGGTGTGCCTTTCGGAGCAGCCACGCCGCGCCAGGCGGCACAGGTCCAATTGATTCCCAGTTCCTTCAAGGTAGGCGTATCGGGAAATTTGGGGTCCCGTTCGTCCGCCATGATGGCCAGGGGGCGAACCTTTCCGGCTTCGATCAGGGTGGCCGCCTCCGGCAAGGAGCAGGTGCTCATTTCAATGCCGCCGGCCATGAGATCCTGCAGGGCAGGGGCCGCGCCTTTACTGGGGATCCATTTGATTGTTTCCGGGCTCAGACCGATGGCCTTCAGCCAGCCGGCCATCCCCAGATGCCAGATACCGCCCTGACCTGTGCCCGAATTTCTGAGTTTGCCGGGGTTCTGGCGAATATAGTTCTCCAAATCTTTGTAAGTCTTCCATGGGCTGTCGGCAAGAACATTGATGGCAGAGGGATCGGCATTGACCAAGGCAACGGGAGTGATGTCCTTATAGGTAATTTCGGTCAAGCCGACCCAGTGCATCATGGTGATTTCCACAGTGGGCATACCAATGGTGTAGCCATCGGGTTTGGCCGTGGCTATGGCGGTATGACCAACAACCCCGCTGCCGCCGGTTCGATTGACTACATTCACCGGCACATTAAATTCTTTTTTCAGCAACATGGCGATAATGCGCGAACAAGCATCCGTTCCGCCCCCAGCGCCCCAGGGACAGACAAAGGTTATCGGGCGGTTCGGATAATCGGCGGCCTTTACGGCCCTGATACTAAATGAAAAGAGCATACCGAGGGCCATCATTAACACAATGGTTTTTTTAGCTTTCATAATCTCTACCTCCTTCAGTAAGATAAAAGTTTTGTTCAAAATTGGGAATAAGCCTTTTGCCCCAAGGTTTATTATCCAAATGGCCAAGCTGGTACCATCTGAATTTTTAGAAGGTCTTTTACCTTTTGGCTTGATTGCTTACCCAGTTCGGGAGTTTTGGGCCTAGATTCTCCCTTTTTCTGAATATTACCTTTTTTCTTCCTGCCCGGGCCAATTATCTATCATCTTAACCGGTTGGGTATTTAAGGATCCAGGCGATTGGCCAAAAGAGTCAACAAAGCAAGGGCCGAATCTTCATCCTCTCAATTAATTGGCCCGTCTTTTCACCGGTTTGCTCCTCACCTCCTTTCCCGGGGTATATAAAATTGAAGTGGTTACATCGACCAGAGATCGGCAACCCGCATAGAGCATGGCCGTCCGTAACTGGTCGGCATATTGGTTGAGCAGAAGGGTTACCCCTTCTTTGCCTCCTCCTACAGCGGCCACCGCCAGGGGCCGGCCTACGAGAACAGCCTCAGCGCCTAAGGCCAGCATTTTTAGCACATCTACCCCGCTGCGTACCCCTCCGTCAACTAAAATTTTAATTTTTCCTTTCACCGCCGAGGCGATGGCGGGTAACACCTCGGCCGTGCCGGGAGTATGATCCAGCACCCGGCCTCCATGGTTGGACACGACGATCCCCGCCGCTCCAACCTGGACAGCCAGCTTGGCATCCTGGACGGTCATGATCCCCTTGAGGATGACGGGCAGGTTGGTTTTGGTAATTTTCCTCTCCCAATCTTTTACCGGCCATGGGCCGGCTGGCTGACCGGCACGCCGCATGAGGATAATCCCTGCCGCATCGATGTCGGAAGCAATCGCCACCACTCCGCTTTCTTCCGCTTTTTGGACCCGGGTCAGGAAAGCCTCCTCTTCCCGGGGTTTGATGGTCGGAACCCCCCAACCCTGGTGCCTTCTTAAAACCTCTACTCCAGCGTCAAAAAACATGGGATTCGGGCCATCGCACGTAAAGGTGAGGGAACCGGCCTCTTTTCCGCCAGCGACCATGGCAGTAAGGTATTCCTTTTCTTCCATGGCATTGCCCATATTGATGGTCATGCCCGCCAGGGGAGCGACCAGTATGGGCATCTCCAAACGTCGCCCGAAAAAATCGTATTCAATTTGGGGATCGGAGACGTCGTGGATCGTGCGCAGGTTCAGTTTGATGCGAGAAAGACTGTCGAAGTTGGCCATAAATGAAGAGCCGGTGCCAATACCTCCCATGCCGGGCATTTCTCCGGCGCAGGCCCTGCCGTTGCATCGGGGGCAGACGCGGCATACCCCCTTAAATTTTTCGCGAGCAACTCGGTAAATTTCTTTAATCTCCATGCTTAGCATCCTTTCCTATATGCGTATTCATTTTTCCCTTCCTGGCCAATATATACCGGAAGGCAATCCGCGATGGGGTAAAAGGGGAAAGTGAGAAAGTGTTTATATTACCCTTAAATGAATCGTAAAATCAAGGTCATTGATCCAGAAGGAGGAGTTAGAAGAGATTTTAAGCTTTTGACCTTGTCAATAGTTTTTGCTATGATGCGGTTAATACCGAATTTCCCCTACAACCTATTCCCTGGATTTTAAATCCAGGCCTCCCAAAAAGTGGGGAATAAGAATGCGCGGTGATCAGTTAGCCCTCCAGATCAAATGTCACACCAAAACGCAAAGAGCGCCAAGCGATATTTTTAGACTGCTATTTCCCTCTCTTAAGATTTTTTTGACCCTACTGTATTCGATTAATAAAATAATAGTGGGATCTTCGGTGGAACCGTCTTTACGTACTTTGCGCCTTGGCGTGAGGAGAGGTTTTGTGGGTGTTTTTTATCCTTAGAATTAAGACTCGGGACTCATGGGTGGAGACCAAATTGTCAAAATGAAAGATCCGACCCCAGATCTTGAGAGCCAAAAGGTGACCAGGCTCCCCCATGGATAAAGCCTTACAAAGATTTCGCGCAATTCAGGGGTGATGGGTATAATGGAGCCTCTCTCTGATCAAATTATCAGCAAAATGAACCAGGCGGCCGAGCTTTATCATCGGCTCATACTGGTCGTCGCACCTTCGGGTGCGGGGAAAACCACTGCACTCCAGGATGTGGGGGAACGCACGGGTGTCCCTTTGATCAACGTCAACCTGGAACTTTCGCGTCGGATGCTGGATTTGACTGAGCGCCAACGAGCTCTGCAGGTTCCTCGCCTCTTGGGAGATATCGTCGCCACAATCTCTGGGGATGCGGTCTTAATTGATAACATCGAGATTCTTTTTGACCCCCACCTCAAACAGGACCCCTTGCGGCTTCTCCAGGGACTTTCCCGAAACAAAACGATAATCGCCGCCTGGAACGGCTCATTTATAAATGGGTATATAACCTATGCCAAGCCCGATCACCCCGAGTATAGAAGATACCCGGCTAACAATATTTTGATAATAAAGAATAACGGCTGCAGGGAGCAGGGAAGATGAAATATGGAGAATTGATTCAATTTGATCCTATTGAAACCATTATTCAACTCCGGGAAGCCGATAAGTCAGATGCCGCCCGGCAGCTTGTCAAGACCTACGTCATCTCCCAGGAAATGGCCGAGAAGGTGGTAAATATCGCCATTCCTCAGCTTCAGTTTGACCAGCTCATGGACAACAAGGGGCTTCTGGTCGTCGGAAACTACGGGACAGGCAAATCTCACCTAATGTCGGTGATCTCGGCATTGGCGGAGAACAGGGAACTCTGTTCCTATTTGAATGACAGCAATGTCGCTAAAAAAGCGGAGAAAATTGGTGGCCGTTTCAAAGTGGTGCGGACCGAAATCGGGGCGACCACGATGTCCTTGCGTGATATTCTCGTGGCCGAACTGGAGGAACATCTGGCTGCTATCGGGGTAACCTATTCATTCCCATCGACTGCCAAAATATCCAGCAACAAGCGGGCCTTTGAGGAGATGATGACCGCGTTCCACCAGGAATACCCCGACCATGGATTGCTACTGGTTGTGGACGAGTTGCTCGATTTTCTGCGAACACGCAAAGATCATGAACTTATCCTTGACCTGAACTTTCTCCGTGAGATCGGTGAAGTCTGCAAGGATCTGCATTTCCGGTTCATCGCCGGCGTGCAAGAAGCGATTTTCGACAGCCCCCGATTCTCCTTCGTGGCCGATAGCATTCGCAGGGTGAAGGACCGTTTCGAGCAAATCCTGATCGCCCGCAAGGATGTCAAATTTGTGGTGGCCGAGCGCCTGCTCAAGAAGACTGGCGAACAGCATGTAAAAATTCGAGAATACCTGACCCCCTTCGCCAAATTTTATGGGCGCATGAATGAAGGCATGGATGAGTTCGTGCGCCTTTTCCCGGTGCATCCGGACTACATAGATACCTTCGAGCGGGTCACAGCCGTGGAAAAGCGAGAGGTTCTCAAGACCTTGTCAGTGGCCATGAAGAAGCTGATCACCCAGGATGTTCCGGGCGACCGGCCGGGACTTATCGCCTATGACGGCTACTGGACCACCCTGCGCGAGAACCCTTCCTTCCGCTCCGTGCCAGATATCAAGGCGGTGATCGACTGCAGCCAGGTGCTCGAATCGCGCGTCCAGCAGGCCTTCACCCGACCAGCCTATAAGTCAATGGCGCTGCGGCTCATCCACGCCTTGTCGGTCCATCGGCTCACCACAGGCGATATTTATGCCACGCTGGGCGCAACTGCGGAGGAGCTGCGGGACAGCCTTTGTCTGTACCAGCCCGGAATCGAGGATATGGGCGGTGACCCCGCCGACGACCTCCTCTCCCAGGTGGAAACCGTCCTGCGGGAAATCCATAAGACGGTAAGCGGCCAATTCATTTCCTCAAACCCGGAGAACCGCCAGTATTACCTCGACCTCAAGAAGACCGACGATTTCGACGCCCTGATCGATAAGCGGGCCGAAAGCCTTGACCCCGACCAGCTTGACCGCTACTACTACGAAGCCCTCAAGCGGGTGATGGAATGCACTGATCATACTTACGTTACTGGCTACAAGATCTGGGAGCACGAAATCGAATGGTTGGAGCGGGGAAGGCCGCCCGTCAGGGCTACCTCTTCTTCGGCGCCCCCAACGAGCGGTCCACGGCAATTCCGCCACGAGATTTCTACATCTACTTCATTCAGCCCTTTGATCAACCGCACTTCAAAGACGAGAAGAAACCCGATGAGCTATTCTTGTATTTAAAAAATATGGACGAAACCTCCCGCACGGCGCTCCGCAGCTATGCCGCTGCCCTTGATCTCGCTTCAACCGCGTCGGGGCACGCCAAATCCACCTATGAATCCAAGGCGTCGCATTTCCTGCGTGACCTGGTACAATGGCTCCAGAAAAATATGATCACCGCCTTCGAGGTAACTTACCAGGGGCGTGCCAAGACCATGACTGAGTGGGCCAAGGGTACGTCAATTCGGGAGCTTTCCGGAATCGGCTCTCATGAACGCATAAACTTCCACGACCTGGTGAATACCGTCGCGGGCATCTGCCTCGGTGCGCACTTCCAGGACCAGGCACCCGAGTATCCCGCTTTCTCGGTGCTCATCACCGGAGCCAACCGTGCTCAGGCTGCGCAAGATACTCTGCGGGCTATTGCCGGGCAGATCCGCACGAGACAGGCCACTGCTGTGCTCGATGCATTGGAGCTTCTCGACGGGGAACGGCTCGATCCATACAAATCGAGATATGCCAAGCTTATCCTGGAAATAACAAAGAAGAAGGGGCATGGTCAGGTAGTAAACCGCTCCGAGCTGATCCAGGATGTCCTCGGAGTCGATTACCTGGCCCCCCAAACGGTGCGGCTGGAGCCCGAGTGGGCCGTGGTCCTACTTGCTGCGCTGATCTATTCAGGCGAGGTGGTGCTGGCGATTCCAGGCAAGAAGTTCGATGCTACGAGCCTGCCGCAACTGGCCGGGACCGCTTTGAACGAACTGGCTCAGTTCAAGCACATTGAGCGGCCTAAAGATTGGAACATCCCTGCACTCAAGGCCCTCTTTGAACTGCTCGGTCTCACGCCGGGCATGGCCCAACAGCTCACCCAGGCCAATGAAGAGCCAGTTCAGCAGTTGCAAAAAGTGGTCACAGAGACCGTGAACCGCCTGGTGCTTGTCCAGCAGATCCTACAAAATGGCCTGTTCTTCTGGGGCCGAAGCTTGTTAGCCGAGAATGAGGTCCAGAAGCTGCGATCCTCCCTGGACGGAACAAAAACCTTCCTCGAATCGCTCCAGGCTTACACCTCCCCGGGCAAGCTCAAGAACTTTCGTTATGACGCCCCGGAGGTAACCGGCCATCGCGAAGGGCTAAGGTTTCTGAAAGAGATCGAATCCTTGCAGGAACTGGCCGCCGACCTGGGAGCCACCGCATCATACCTTTCCACTGCCGAAGCGGTTTTGCCGGCCGAGCACGAATGGCTCAATAAAATGAAATCAGCCCGAGAAGAAGTCCTCGGGCAGATTGTTGATCCTGCCAAGCGCAGTGCTTCGGCCTTCCGCCAGCATACCCAGCGCAAATTGACCGACCTCAAGAAGGCCTACGTGCAGACCTATCTTGCTCTGCATAGTAAAGCGCGACTGGGTGTGAACGAAGATAAGCGGAAAGCCCGACTTATGGGTGACGATCGTCTGAAGGTGCTCCAGAAAGTTTCAATTATCGACCTTATGCCGCGGCAGCATCTGACCGATTTCCAGAACCGGCTGGCGGGCCTTAAGAGCTGTTTCGCGCTTACCGTCCAGGATTTAGATGCTTCGCCCGTCTGCCCACACTGCGGTTACAAGCCCGCGGTGGAATCCACGGCAGTCCCGGCTGTAGCCATGCTTAGCAGCCTGGACGGCGAGCTGGACAAGCTGGTGGACGGTTGGACCCAGACGCTGCTTACGAACCTGAATGACCCGACCACGAAGGGGAACCTGGCCCTGCTCAAGCCCGAGCCGCGGAAGCTCGTGAACGGGTTTATCAAGAAGCGGGGCCTTCCAGACGAACTGAACCAGGACTTCATCCACGCCCTCAAGGAGGTGCTCTCTGGCCTCACCAAGGTCTCGGTCAAGGTGGAGGACCTGCGTGCGGCCCTGCTCGCGGGCGGCTCACCGGCCACTCCGGCGGAGATGAAAAAGCGGTTTGAGGATTACCTGGATCAGCTCACCAAGGGCAAGGAGTCGGGCAAGGTAAGGATTGTGCTGGAATAGAAAGACTGTCAAGATGAATATCCGTGAACTGAAAGAGATTGTATCCGAGGGAGAATCGGAACGCCTTGAGTTCAAACGTTCGACGGGACAGCGAACAGAGGCGGCGAAAGCTGTGTGCGCCATGCTCAATGGACTCGGCGGTTTTGTCCTGTTCGGCGTTACGGATAAGGGCGAACTCATCGGTCAAGAGGTCGTTGCCAAAACGATTGAGGATATCACTGCGGAACTCCGGAAGGTCGAGCCGCCGGCATTCCCGGACATTGAAACGGTGACCCTCAGGAAAGGTAGTTCCGTTATCGTATTAACCGTACCCGGCGGCGGGAGCCCATATTCCTTCGATGGGCGTCCCTATCTCCGGCATGGCCCGACGAACAGGGTCATGCCCCGCGATGAGTACGAACGACGGCTCGTCGAACGCCTCCACGCCAACCGCCGCTGGGAGAACGAGCCAGTGGCCGAAGGGGTGTCCATTCGGGATCTCGATGAGGAAGAGATCCGCACCACACTTGAAAATGCCATACGGCTTGGTCGGTTGGAGCCCCCATCCCGGCGCGACGTAAGATCTATCCTACAAGGGTTGGAACTCATTCACGACGGGAAGCTGCTCAACGCTGCTGTGGCGCTCTACGGAAAGACCGACCGTCTCAAAGTTCTCTATCCACAACTCAGCCTTCGCGTTGCCCGGTTCCGGGGTCCAAACCGCCTCAGCGATTTCTCGGACAACCGTGAGTACTGGGGGCATTCTTTCTCCCTCCTCAAAAGGGCAGAATCGTTCCTCATGGATCACGTTCCCATCGCGGGTCGCGTCGTGCCGGGGAAAATGGTGCGGGAGGACCGCCCGCTCTATCCTCCAAGAGCGACTCGGGAAGCCCTGGCCAATGCCCTATGCCATCGGGATTACTCCATTCCTGGGGGCGCAGTTTCCGTGGCCATGTACGACGAACACCTCGAGATTGCCAATCCAGGCTCGCTCCATTTTGGGATGACGCCGGAGAAGCTGGTGCAACCGCACGAATCCCGCCCCTGGAATCCCATCATCGCGGGGGTTTTCTATCGCGCTGGCATCATCGAGAAATGGGGTATGGGTACTCTGAATATCCTCGACTGGTGCTCGGAAAACGGGAATCCGGCGCCATCTTGGGTCGAACAAGCCGGGTCGTTGATTCTGACCTTTGCCCCGCGAGTCACCCCTCCGGAAGAAATCCGAAAGGCCCGTACTGGGACCAAGTTGGCACCAAGCCGGGACCAAGTCGAAGACGAACCCGGCACCAAGTCGGCACTAAGTCGGCACCAAGTTGAAATTCTCCTAAGCTCCCGGGAAGACAAAGGATTGGTGGAGTTGATGGCCATCACCGGCCGAACTGACCGCACCAAGTTCCGGCATCAAGTATTAAATCCGTTATTAGAAGAAGGACTGGTTGAGATGACGATCCCCGGCAAACCTCGAAGCAGCAAGCAGAAATATCGCCTGACTGAGAAGGGCCGCCGATATATCGCAGATGCTGGCAGACAGGGAAAGGAATAATAAGAGTATAAAAGAGTGGTGATTTAGCCCTCATGGTTATAGAAAAGGATAACGTAACGGGGCAAAGTGGCGTTTTATGAGCGATATGAGCGGAAGCGCTAATATATGCGCCTGGCCAAAAACTCTTAGAAAATCATGCGCCGTGGCGTCACACGGCATGCGTTCTATACACGCAAGGCATAGTCAATACACACGTGTTTTCGCCTATGCACGCGTGTATAGCCGTCCCTGCTTCCGTGCCGCGTGCATTTTCACTCGCCGCGCATAACGTGCGTAGAAACTCGACTAAAATCGAGCAGCGGAGACTTGATCACTGAGAACGTCGAGGAGAAGGCAAGCAAGAATGACAAGGCGTAAACAAACGGTCCGGCCATCGGAAAAGTTGTTTGCCGATGATCAAAGGGACATGTTTGAACAATCATATGAGGAAAAACTCCGGGCAGAAAAAAACAAGCCGGTGGAATGCCTGGGGATGACCTTCCCTAATGACGAGGAGCGGCGAAATTACTTTCTGGAGAAGCTGCGCGAGAAACTAAAGGACCCGGAGTTTCGAACGATCGAAGGCTTTCCCATCGGCTTGGATGAGGACATCCTGGCGCTGTCCGACCCGCCATACTACACCGCCTGCCCGAACCCATTCATCGCGGATTTCATCAAGCACTACGGCAAGCCCTACGACCCATCAGAGTCATATTCAGCGAAACCCTACGCGGGAAAGCTGGCTGCAACGCGCAACAACCCATTCGTTAATGCTCACTCCTATGCGACAAAGGTCCCGCATCAAATCATCGCCAAGTTGATTCTCCATTTTACTTACCCGGGCGACATTGTCCTGGATGCGTTTGGAGGCACAGGAATGACTGCGGTGGCGGGGCAGCTTTGCGCGGACCCCAAAACACTAACCGACATTGATATTGTCAATCATAGACATGAAGGCTTCCAGGCAGAGGACGATAACGGTTTTCGAGGAGCCGGAACTCGACATGTAATTACAGGCGATATTTGCCCGGCCGCTACGTTCCTCGCTGCTAATTTCAACCTACCCTTCGTGCCTGCTGAGTTCGAGCGAGAGGTAAAGCGAATACGTAAGGCCGTTGACGACGAGTGCGGATGGATGCACGAGACACGGCATGGCCGAAGCCAAGGAGGACGCATGTTCTGCACTCTTTGGTCAGACGTCTTTGTTTGCCCGGAATGTGGTGGAGAGATCATTTTCTGGGACGCCGCCGTAGATTTGGAGGCTAGCACCATAACAGACGATATCAAGTGCCCCCATTGTGATGCGACATCGACAAAGCGTCGATTGGACCGCGCATGGGTCACCAAATATGACAAGCACCTGCAGAATCCGGTAAAGCAGTTCAAGCAAGTACCAGTGCTCATTCTCTACGAACATGACGGAAAGAGATATGAGAAGGTGCCTGAGCAGGCAGATCTAGAGCTCATCAACAAGATTGAAGAGTATGAAATCCCACATTGGATTCCTACCGACAGAATGCCAGCAGGAGAAGAAACGCGTCGAAACGATGATATTGGCTTGACGCATATTCATCACTTCTTCACACGACGTAATCTTGCTGCGTTGGCCTGCGCCTGGGCGCAAGCGAACTCGTTACGAACGAAATTCATGCTGACCAGCATGATGTACAAATCCTCGCTGTTGTGCGCGCCCCTAATGAGCAACTATTTTGCGGCTAAGAAAGGAGAAGCTCGCGGCGGGTGGGTTGGAAAGGAACGCTCTGGCACACTTTACTGTCCCTCTATCCACAGTGAAGTATCAATTTGGTCGCAGATCGAATCGCGACACGTCGCCGTCCAAGTAACGGCAGCATCAGCATTCCTGCCAGCAATTTCTACGGCATCAGCTACGGATATCAGGATTCCGGATAACAGTATCGATTATGTATTTACGGATCCTCCGTTTGGTGGGAACAAGATGTATTCCGAGCTTAACTTTGTTTGGGAAGCGTGGCTCAAAGTCTGTACTGACAATACCTTGGAGGCGATAAGCAATAGTGCACAGCACAAAGGGCTGTTCGAATATGAAGCCCTGATGAAGGCGGGATTCTCCGAGTACTACCGTGTCCTGAAGCCTGGCCGATGGATAACAGTTGAGTTTTCGAACACGAGCAATGCTGTTTGGAACGCTCTTCAGAATGCGTTGGGTGCCGCTGGATTTGTAGTCGCTGATGTACGCACCCTTGATAAGAAGCAAGGATCAATCTTGGGCTACACCACGGCGACCGCTGCCCGGCAAGATCTTGCTATCTCCGCTTATAAACCCAACGGGGGCCTTGAAACACGATTCGCGTTAGAAGCTGGCACGGAGGAAGGCGTCTGGGACTTTGTCCGCACGCACCTGAACCAGCTTCCGGTCTTCGTCTCAAAGGATGGCCAGGCCGAGGTCATCGCCGAGCGGCAGAACTACCTGCTATTCGACCGCATGGTGGCTTTTCACGTCCAGCGGGGGGTGACTGTGCCATTGTCAGCAGCAGAATTCTATCAGGGTTTGGCCCAACGTTTTCCTGAGCGGGATGGCATGTACTTTCTACCCGAGCAGGTGGCTGAGTACGACAAGAAACGCATGACTGTGAAGGAGGTCCTGCAGCTGGAATTGGCACCTTCTGACGAGCATTCCTCGATATTATGGCTGCGACAAATCTTAAAGAATAAACCTCAGACATTCCAGGAAATACACCCTCAATTTCTCAAGGCGATTGGAGGCTGGCAAAAACACGAAAAGCCGCTGGAACTTTCCGAATTACTGGAGCAAAACCTCCTGCGCTACGATGGCAAGGGCGAGGTGCCAAGCCAGATTCACAGTTACCTATCCACCAATTTCAAGGATCTGCGCAACTTGCCCAAGGACAACGAGAGCCTCCGCGCCAAGGGCAAGGATCGCTGGTACGTGCCCGACCCAAACAAGGGAGGTGACCTGGAGAAGCTGCGCGAGCGGGCCCTACTGCGGGAGTTCGAGGACTATCGGCAGGCGAAGCAGAGGCTACTAAAGGTCTTCCGCCTCGAGGCCGTCCGCGCCGGGTTCAAGAATGCCTGGCAGGAGCGCGACTACGCCACCATCATCGCCGTAGCGCGCAAGGTCCCTGAGAACGTCCTCCAAGAGGACCCAAAGCTCCTCATGTGGTACGACCAAGCGCTCACGCGCACGGGGGAGGAATGACATGATAGATGCACGACTCTTGAGGTTGATAAACAGCAGACGATGCTTTGCTTTGGTGGGGTCGGGTCCTTCTTGTGAAGTAGGGTACCCTTCCTGGCGCCGCCTGGCTGAGCAGACATATACTGAGCTTTCGAAGAGGGGCCTCGTTAAGGACGCTGCCTCATACGAGAAATATCTTCAACAGAAGAAATTTCCTGAGTTTTTCCGACAGGCAGAGGTCGATCTTGGTGATCGTTTTAGGCTGGTTGATTTGATCAAAAAACTGTTGATTCCTATGGTCCGGAACAAGGGGGTTCTTTATGAATTAATAAGCAAATGGCCTTTCGCTTGTTACCTGACGACAAACTATGATGATGAGATAGTATCCTATCTTGCGCAATTAGGTGAGCACTTCACCTTGATAAGGAACCGTCAGGAAGACTTCTACTCTATCCGTGATGGGGTTAGCCACCTTATTCAGAAGTTACACTCTGACCTTAATCACCCTGATGAAATTGTGCTTACTTCGGCCGACTACCGGCGTCTTTATGTGGAAGATAGTGGGCAGTACTTTCGAGATAAGCTACGCCAAGTGTTGGAAATGTTCGATATCTTAACCCTACAACGATACATAATTAATTATATGGTTGACATCAATGCCTGACTATGCTACATGTTTTAGAAAAACATGGGGAGGTGTCAGGCCATGGTTCCAGAAAGCCGCGTGCAGGACGGGAGTTTTCCCATACCCAAG
>JAHJQK010000065.1 GCA_018819135.1 Pseudomonadota bacterium
CGGAATGGGAGTCCTCGGAGGCGCGGGCTTTACCATCGATGGGCTCAGGGAAGCCATTCGGGAAATCAAATCCAAGACGGATAAACCCTATGGGGTAGATCTTCTCCTGCCTCAAAAACTTGACCTGGGTGGAGGCATGGGGCAGAAGGAGATCAAGGAGCTGCCTCTGAACGCGATCCTGAAATCCCTGCCTAAATCACATCAAGATTGGGTCAAGAAAATAAAGGAAGAGCTAAACCTTCAGGATGTTGAAATTATGGTAAAGATGAACTCAACCACGATGCGTCCTCAGGAAGCAATCAAGGTGTGCATCGAAGAGAAGGTTCCTCTTTTTTGCGCCGGCCTGGGCAATCCAGGTTTTATGGTGGAAGAAGCTCATGCCCACGGCATGAAAGTGCTGGCTATTACCGGGAACACCAAGAACGCAAGAAGGATGGCTCAATCGGGCATCGACCTTCTGGTGGCTCAGGGCCATGAAGGCGGCGGGCATACCGGACGCATCGGGACCATGGCTCTCTTGCCGCAGGCGATCGATGCGGCGGCCCCCGTACCCGTTTTGGCTGCCGGAGGTATTGGCGACGGCCGGGGACTGGCTGCGGCTCTGGCCATGGGTTGCGTGGGCGTATGGGTCGGAACCCGCTTTCTGGCCACAACCGAAGGTGGTGCCCTGGAAATAAACAAACAGCGCATCCTGAAATCCACTGACGAAGACACGCGAGTGAGTACGGCTTACACAGGCAAGACGCTCCGGGCAAGCTACAACAAGTTCCACGACCTCTGGAATGGTTCCGGATTGGAGCCGCTTCCCTTCCCCACCCAGGTTTTAATCTCTTCGGCCCTCCTGGCCAGTTTCATCGAGGGGAAAAAGGACGATTTCGTTGGGGGTCTGGCTGGACAGGTCTCCGGTCTCATCAAAGAGATTAAACCGGCCCGCCAGGTTCTGGAAGAGATGGTCGAGGAAGCCGTAGATATATTAACCCGCAAACTCCCGGAAACGGTGATTGCCAAATAAAAATTTTAACCACAGAGCACGCAGAGGACAGGGTAAGTTTTACACCTTTCGTTATTTCTTCCGTTACGAGCTTCCTAAGATCGAAGGGCTGGCCAAACGCCTTATGGATGGAACGGATTAACGGTCGAAATGAAGGACACCTTTTTTACCGATTAATATTTTACCCTCGAAGATGAAGAGCAAAGACGTGGTTTCAAGGGGTCAATTTAAATTGGACTCCCCCCCTTTTTTTTCGGCTTGCCCACCTTCACTTTCTATATTCAGTTGTAAATTCAAAAAGATTGGCAAGAAGGAGGCAGGGAGGTGCTGAGTGCCGGCCAATCGGCGGGAAAGGCTTATCCGACATCCTTCCACCTTATTTCCGCTAAAAGAGAGCCAAAAAGAGTTGCCCCGTTTGCTGAAACGGTATAAGTCAAGCTCCAAAATAGGAACGAACAACTGCCTTACTGGTCAAACGAAGTACCTTCCTGCCTCCATGGGCTTGTAAATATTAAATAAATCAAAAAGTGAAGGTGGGCTAGTTTTTTTCGGGGGTTGACGTGGTGTATCAAAAGTGTTACATTAGAATTGGAGGTGAAACTTATGCCGGTAAAAAATCCTCGAATCAATGTAGTCCTTGAAAAGCCCCTCTACCATATCATCGAGCAGCTGGCCAATAGGGATGGTGTTTCCCTTTCGTTAAAGGTGCGCGACCTCGTGAGAGAGGCGCTGGAAATCGAGGAGGATATGGCACTTTCCGCCTTTGCCGAGAACAGGGAACGAACATTCACAAAAACAAAAACCTTGAAGCATAATGAGGCTTGGTAATTGTGCCGTTCGAACTTAGATACCATCCTGATGTGAAGTCCATTGATATTCCCCTTCTTGACGCAAGACTCAGAACCCGCATTAAGAATGCCATTGAAAAACGCTTGACGACAGCACCTCATCTTTATGGTGAACCCTTGCGAAAAACACTCCGCGGCTATTGGAAGCTGAGGGTTGGGGATGGATCATGTGGGGTTAGGAACCGAGGGAGGAGGAGGGGTTCCTTGCCTTGACGGCTACCGAGACATTCGTGAATTAGTCCATCTCGTTGCCGCCATGGAAGAGGTTGGATTTTCGCCTGAGGACATCAGATCTTATATGGGTGGAAATTTCTATCGAGTACTCCAACATTGCATCGGTTAGGCCACTTGCGACGGGCCACCCATCGAAAAATGCAGGATCGCGGCTTTTGAAGCGCGTCACATTCGTTATTCAACCCGTAATTGTCAACTTCACGTACAATATCCAAGTGAACAGTAAGAGGTGGAAGCGATAGCCTTGGCTCTTAGCTATTTCTTCCTGAACTCTTGTTTTTAGAGTCACCCCCGAGAATGCAACCTTTCAAACGCAAAGCATCAATTTGGGTTTGAAAACCGAAACTATTTTCGAAAGCAATTTTCCTGATAAAATCTCCTTGACAGATTAGACCCCCTTCCCGTTTGCCCCCTATAGCCAGCCACGGGGGTGCGTGCAGGGTGGAAAAAGCACCCTGTCCCCAATTCTCCTTGAACCCCTCCTTCCGATTTAGTACAATCAGACTCCATTAAGGCTT
Organism: Pseudomonadota bacterium; assembly: GCA_018819135.1. Lineage (GTDB taxonomy): Bacteria > Desulfobacterota > SM23-61 > SM23-61 > SM23-61 > JAHJQK01. Next base: position 2,592 of record JAHJQK010000065.1, read on the forward strand.
TCCCATCATCCTTTCACCGTGGAGAATAGATGCAAGGCGCATTAGGATTTTTGGTCAACTTGTCCGTGAGTTTAGGCTTGGCCCTTGTGCTGGGCCTGCTTACTCAACGGCTCCGCCTTTCGCCCATCGTCGGATATTTGCTGGCGGGCATCGTTGTCGGCCCTCACACTCCTGGTTTTGTCGGCGACCCCAAAATGGCCCATGACCTTGCCGAGGTGGGCGTGATTCTTATAATGTTCGGGGTTGGACTACATTTTAATTTCATAGACTTCCTCGCAGTTAGAAGAATCGCCATACCAGGATCCCTCGGTCAGATCTTGGTGGCCTCGACATTGGGCACCATTGCTGCCTTGTCATTTGGCATGGGGGCAGGAGCAGGCCTCGTGATCGGGATCGCCATATCCGTGGCCAGCACAGTTGTCCTCGTTCGTGTCCTCGAGGACAACGACCTTTTTCAGACCAACCAGGGGCATATCGCAATTGGATGGCTTATCCTGGAAGACATTTTCACGGTCTTTGTCTTGGTGCTCCTCCCTGCTATGGCCAGTATTTGGAAACCATCCGAAGGAGGTGGGGGAGGCCTGCTAATTACATTTGCTTTGACAATAGCCAAATTTGCCGGATTGAGCCTCCTCGTTGTCGTTGTCGGGCGAAAGGCAGTTCCGAGGCTTCTGACCCTTGTGGCACGCACCCGGTCGCGAGAGCTTTTCACGCTTACCATCCTCAGTTTAGCGTTGGCGATTGCCACAGGATCGGCAGCTTTATTCGATGTGTCAATGGCGTTGGGTGCATTCCTCGCGGGCATTGTTGTCGGGCAAACGGAAGTAAGCCATCAAGCTGCCGCTGATGCGCTTCCGATGAGGGACGCATTTGCCGTCCTTTTCTTCGTATCTATAGGTATGCTCTTTGACCCGCAAGCCATTTTCAAGGAACCCCGGCTTCTCTTTGCACTCCTCGGGATAATAATTCTTGCAAAGCCGCTAACGGCGTTTCTCATCATCTGGACCCTTCGTTACTCGGTAAGGACGGCGATAACTGTCGCCCTTGCACTGGCACAAATTGGTGAGTTTTCCTTTCTCCTGGCGTATGAGGCGATGGGACTCGGCATGCTCTCGGCGGACGGGCAGAGTCTTCTTGTTGCCTGCGCGGTGGTCTCAATCGCCATAAACCCTCTTTTGTTCCGGGCCATAGACCCCCTGGAAAAATGGCTCCGTAATCAGGAAAAAATCTGGCGCATCCTTAGCCGGCGGTCTGAATTTAAAGGGATGCAATTGAACTTAGAAGAACAGGTCCGGTTCTCCCGGCAGGTTCAGAAGCCTGGAATCAAGGCCAAAGCCGTGATTGTTGGTTATGGCCCCGTAGGACAGACCGCATCCCGGATTCTTAAGGATTTTGATATTCCCCTGGTGATCATTGATATGAATCTCGACACGGTCCGGAAATTGATGGAGTTAGGGCAAGCGGCCATTTACGGTGATGCCAGCCGGCACAAGATCTTAGAAGCGGCGGGGATACAGAAAGCTGACTACCTTTTGGTTACAATTCCCGACGTACTCACACGTACCACGGTGATCCTAACAGCCAAGGAACTGAACCCTGAGCTACATGTCTTTGCCCGAGCTCGATACCTCCAGGAACGAGCCTGGTTAGAGGAAATCGGGGTTACAGACATCTGCATTGAAGAAGCGGAAACCGCAATAGGTCTGGCAATTTTGCTTCTGCGCGAGGTTGGCGCGGACGGCGATCGGATTCAGAAAGAGATCCAAAAAATCCGTGCAGAACTTGGGATGCGCAGGCGGAACGGCCAGATTACTCGACCGTGATGGCTGTAGGCAGCCGAAGATGCATATTATCGATATTTGATCAGAATATTCGAGAGGGACTGAAAAACCATCGCACGAAAGCAGTATTCCTGAGATTGGATTAGGGACGTATAACAAGTCGGTCCACCGGATCGCCGATAAATCAGGGTCCCATTGAGCCGCGCCGTTATGCTCATTTCAATCAGTAATCATTGACCATCGAAGCAATCTTAGGCTGAAGAGTCGTAGGTGCTACTCGTTATTTTGGAAAAATATCTTTCTGCTGAAACCTAAATTTTTGGGTTGCAAAAAATTTAAGATTTCAATGCCATACCCGCAATCAGGCGACTTATTTTCAAGGTGCGTACAGTGGCGAGCATCAGGCGATTATTGGGATTGATGATGGTACAGTTCTGGAAGGAAATCTACCGAAGTCAAAAATGAAGTTGGTTCAGGCATGGATCGAAATACACAGAGAGGACTTAATTGCTAACTGGCGATTGGCGGTTGAGGGCCATCAGCCGTTCAAAATCGAACCGCTTAGGTGAGGTAACCGTTATGGTAAAGGTCATATCAGCAGAACCGATTGGCAATTACAAATTAAGAATCGTCTTGTCAGACGGAAGGACAGGAACTTTCGATGTTACGCCTTATATAGATAGGGGTGTATTCTGCGATGGGAAATCTGGTTCGTTTGGTCCGGGCCAGCGGACTTTTTTAAGATTGATACGTCCTTTCCGATCGAACCGGATTCCTTCTGCTCGCAGCAGCCGACGCTGTCGCCAGGCTCCGTCTCCCCGAGACCGGGTGCTAACTTCTCCCTGGCGATTGATAACCCGCTGCCAAGGCACTTCCATCCCGTGAGGCAGGGCAGCCATGGCATAGCCGACCATACGGGGGGTGCAATAGCCGACTATTTTGGCAATCTGTCCATAGGTGGCCACTTTCCCTGGCGGAACCTGCCGCACCACCTCGTAAATTTGTTCATAAAGGGAATTATAATGCCGCTTAGGCGATATTCTCACTTTGGTATAAATCTCTAAGAACATCCGGCAA
>JAHJQK010000066.1 GCA_018819135.1 Pseudomonadota bacterium
AAAAAAATGAAACCTCTGAAAAATTTTTTCCTGGGGAATGAGAGGGCAATCTCCTGGTCGCTCGAATAGCAATCTATGGCGGGGTTAGGAGATGTTGGGCGAATCCGCCCGGTGGGCATTCGCTACTGTCTGAATTGCAGAGAAGAGATCTTCTCGACTTGATTCGCCGCTCCAACCCGGGATGGTTTGCCCATTTCTTTCTTGCTTTTCCCAAATTCGCTCGGTAAATTAAACCAAGGAGGAATCATGTCTACTCGCCGCGGCGTCATTGCCATCATGGGTTCTGGGGAGACAACCGATTCGATGGTCCGGGTGCACCGGGATCTCCTGCAGAAACTCACCCCTCCGGTTAAGGCCGTATTCATCGATACTCCGGCAGGCTTCCAGATGAATGCCGACGACCTTTTTGAAAAGACGAGGGAATATTTTGAAAAGCGCCTCGGTCAAACCATGGAACCTGTGGCCTTCAAATCTTCTACGAATATTTCCCCCTACGACTCAGAGAAGGCTTTTCAAACTCTCCGCCAGTCAGATTACATCTTCGTGGGCCCCGGGAGCCCCACTTACGCTCTAAAAAATTGGGCCGGGACGCCCATCCCTCAAATTATTTTCGAAAGGGTCCAAAGCGGCGCCTGCTTCATCGCTGCCAGCGCTGCCGCCCTGACCCTCGGCCGGTTTACGCTTCCGGTTTACGAAATATACAAGGTGGGAGAAGAATTGCACTGGATCGAGGGCATGAATCTGTTGGGCAGGTTGGGACTGCATATCGTCGTGATCCCCCACTGGAACAACGCCGAAGGGGGCACCCATGACACCCGATTCTGCTACATGGGGGAGCCGCGATTGATTCGGCTCGAAGAAATGCTCCCCGAGGATATCCCGATTCTCGGCATCGATGAGCACACGGCCTGTATTCTGGACTTCCAGGAGGAAAAAGTTTCCATCCGGGGCATTGGAGGCGTGACGTTACACCACCGAAGCTCCCAAAAGATATTCAAGGATGGAAAAATCCTCCCTCTGGATGAGTTCCAAGGGTTGGCCGCGCCATCCACCGAAGAAAAACCAGGGGAACCCCCAAAAATCCAGGCCGCCGAACCTGCCGCTGAACCATTTATGGAGCAGGTTAAATCATTCAAGGAATCTTTCGATCGCTATCTTCAGGATCATCAAGGGGAAGCTTTGATCAATGTACTTGTTACCTTGGATAAAATAATCTGGAAATCTTGCAAGGATTTCGAGGATGAAGACCTGATCTCCCAGGCCCGGGAAACGCTTAGAGGAATGATCGTTCAACTTGGCCTCCGTTTTAATGAGTGCCCCAAAGATGTTGTGCCCATCCTTTCACCTCTGATGGATATTCTTCTGGATATTCGAACCAGGCTCCGTGCAGCTAAACAGTGGGAAATTGCGGATGGCATCCGGGACAAATTACTTCAGTCTGGAATTGTTGTGGAGGATACCCCTCAGGGGACTCAATGGCACCTTAAAACATAGGGCATAGCGCATAGCATCATGAACAAAGAAAAAAAATGTCCTACAACCTCATTGACCCCTTAGACCATCGCTATTACAGGAGGAAAGATGGACGAAGACGCTGTCCTGATTGAACCACGGAAAATCCCTGGCGATCCCAAGATCGATCACCCCATTGTTCTAACCCTTTTTGAACCTTACCTGGAATTTCTCCGGAAGGAACTGAAGATAAAAAAAACAACTCTGAGGCGTATTCGTTTTCCTTCCATGTCTTTTTTTACAACCACAGTGGATGGGGAAAAAATTTCTGTCTGCGGAACTCCGCTCGGCGCTCCTCAGACGGCAATCATCCTGGAAAGGCTGATTGCCATGGGGGCGAGGAAGATATTGGCCTTTGGCTGTTGCGGTTCCTTGCAGGCCGACCTGCAGATTGGCCACTTGGTCGTTCCCACCGATGCTTTGAGCGAAGAGGGGACTTCAGCCCATTATCCCCTGCCCGAAGGGGTGGAGGCGAAAGGGGACGAAAATATCTCCCAGCTCTGCGTGGAAAAGGGCAGGGAAAAGAATATGAAGACCGTAGCGGGAAAAGTCTGGACTACAGATGCCCTCTTCCGGGAGACGCGGGGGAAAGTAGAGCGTTATGGCCAGATGGGCCTCCTGGCCGTGGAGATGGAAATGTCTGCCCTCTTCACCGTCGCCATGTATCGGAAAGTGCGCCTCGGCGGCCTTATGGTTGTTTCCGACGAACTGGGAACGCTCAAATGGAAAACGGGATTCTTAAATCCTTATTTCTGGCTGGCTTCAAAAAAAGCAGCTAAGATAGCCATTGAATCTTGCCTGGCTCTCTGAAAAAAATTTTTTCTCAATTTTTTTCCTCCGGCCCTTATTTCTTTTTAAACAATTTTTTCAAATCCTCGAAGGCCTCCTTAAATCTCTCTTTTAATTCCTTCCCGGTTTTCTTAAGGGCCCCTCGGGTCTTTTCAAATTCTTCGCCAGCTTTGTCCGGGAATTCGGTGGCTGACTTTTTTAACTCTTTTCCAGCCTCTTTGATATCCTTTTTGACCGCTTTCATCTCCTTTTTGGCTTTTTGCTTAGCTTTTTCCACCAGGCTTTGGGGGGTGGATTCTTTATTACCGGAGAGTTCCTCTTTTTCCTGGCCCTGCGCAAGGGCCACGGAGAATATTAGCATCAGGACGAAAAAAGTTAGGCCCATAAATTGTTTGAATCTTCCCACCTTTCTTTCCCCTCCTTTATCATCCCTCTGTTTGATCGAAAGCAAAAAATCGATAAGGGACAAAGCTTAGATTCATATGTTAGCACCCGGAGGGTAGTTCGTTCAAGTAAATTGGACTGGAACCAAATCATTTGACGATCCTGAGGAATGCCTATAGAATATTTTTAGGGATAAACGCTCCCTTATGAATCCCAAAGCGAGCAAAAATTATTTTTAGTTCTTGTTCGGCTGAGGAAAGGATTGGCAAGGTTAATTGGGCAAAGTCCGTTTCTTACAATCTTTCTTTATCAAAAGAAAAAACTTCAACTTTTTGCCAAAGAGAGGAGAGTTCCATGGGGAAAATGGTGAAAGCGGCATCCGTTCAGGCGACGCCGGTATTTATGGACAAAAAGCAGAGTGTGGAAAAATATTGCTGGTACATCGAGGAAGCGGGCAAGGAGAAGGCTGACTTAGTCGTTACCCCCGAGACGGGCATTCCAGCCTATCCTTATTGGAGGGGAAGTTTTGGATACACGAACCCCGAGAAGGCCAAAGACTGGAGGGATACGGTTATTGCCTTCTTTGAAAATTCCATAAAGATCCCCAGCCCGGAAACCGACCAGCTGTGCCGGGCAGCAAAACACGCCAATGCCTATTGTGTGGTTGGAATCAATGAACAGGATGATCGAATTGGAAGCCAGACCTTGTTCAACACCCAGCTTTTTATCGGCAGAAACGGAGAAATTTTAGGCCGGCACCGCAAAACCATGCCCACCCACCAGGAAAGGTTTTTTTGGGGGATGGGAGACGCCCGCGATATTCGGGTATTTAATACCGATATCGGCCGCATTGGGGGCCTGATCTGCTATGAGAACCATATGATCCTGATGAGAGCGGCCATGGCCGTAAAAGGAGAAGAGATCCACGCCTGTTGCTGGCCCGGGTATTGGACCTTCAATTCCCAAACCAAGGTCAGGGACATGAGCGGGAAGATGGGCCCTTTGCATACCTGCGACCAGGATTGCTGCGTTCGGGAATACGCCTTTGAAACGCAGACCTTCGTGGTCAGCTCTGGCCTCTACCTCCCGGCCAGCGAGGTCCCCGACACCTTTCCCTTCAAGCAGACCACCAATTTCAACTGGGCCATGGGGGGAAGTTGTATCGCCGGCCCCTTTGGAACCTACCTGGCTGAACCCGTTTTTAACAAGGAGACCATCGTTTATGCTGAGCTGGATATGGATGACCGCATCATCGCCAAAAATGTCTTTGACTGCATGGGACATTACAGCCGTTGGGACTTGGTTTCGCTCAACATTCGCGAGGAAGGATGGGAGCCCGTCCAGAAGGGGGCGGGGGAAAAGGGTCCCACCAGAATTTCCTCCGAAAAACTGGAAAGAGTAGCCAAAAAATTCAAACTCAATCAGGACAAGCTCGAAGCCATTATCAAGGAACTGGAAACCAATTAATCACAGGAGCAAAGAAAATTGAATAAAACGGATATGGGTTTTATGCCGGCCACGGAAATGATCGAGGCAATGAAGAAAAAAACCTTGTCTCCCCGGGAAATTGTAGAGGCTCTTCTGGGCCGGGTGGAAAAGATCAACCCCAAGGTCAACGCCTACTGCACGGTGGTCCCGGAGATGGCCTTGGAGGCGGCCAAAAAAGCCGAATCGGAAATCATGCAAGGGGAAAAGCTCGGTCCTTTACACGGCATCCCCGTTTCCATCAAGGATCTTACCCTTACGGCCGGGATCCGGACCACCTTTGGGTCAAAGATCTTTGAGCATCATGTCCCTGCTGAGGACGCCCTGGTCGTCCAGCGTCTGAAGGCCGCCGGGGCTATCGTGCTCGGGAAAACCAACACCCCCGAGTTCGGAGCGGGAGCAAACACGTATAACGCCGTTTTTGGCCCCACTCGCAACCCCTGGAAACTCAGCCATACTTGCGGAGGGTCCAGTGGAGGAGCAGCAGTTGCCCTGGCCTGCGGCCTCGGCCCGCTGGCCACGGGAAGTGATTTGGGGGGTTCGCTGCGGATTCCCGCCTCTTTTTGCGGCGTGGTGGGATTTCGAACTTCTGCCGGGCGGGTCCCCATCTATCCGAGCTTTATGGGATGGGATACCCTGGCCGTGGAGGGCCCCATGTCCAGAACGGTTGGAGATACGGCCCTGATGCTCTCCGTGATTGCCGGAGCGGACGACCGCTCCCCGATCTCCCTCCCGGGGGACGGGCGGGAATTTCTTGCTGCCGTCGAGCGTCCGGATATCCGGGGGTTCAAAGTGGCCTGGAGCCCGGACCTGAAAGTTTCGCCCGTGGATCAGGAAATCGAGGCCGTTGCCGGCGCCGCGGCTAAGCGCTTTACCGAATTGGGATGTACCGTCGAGCAGGCTGAACCGGACTTCAGCCGGGTCCGGGAGATTATCCATGTTACCCGTGCCTTGCGGATGGTTACTCTGCACGCTGAAAAGCTGGAAAAATGGCGTGACCAGATGAATCCCAACCTGGTCTGGAATATTGAGAAAGGCTTTCCCCTCACTGCCCAGCAAGTCGGTGAGGCGGAGAAGGAGAGGACAGCGCTCTACCACCGCGTCCGCCAGTTCTTTGAGCGCTATGACCTGCTGCTCACCCCGACTGTAGCCGCTCCTCCTTTTCCCGTAGAGATGCCCTATCCCCAGGAGATCAACGGCGAGCGTATGAATAATTATCAAGAATGGTTATATTTAACCTATGCGATTACCGTGACCGGACTTCCGGCCATCTCCGTTCCTTGCGGTTGGACTGCCGAAGGATTGCCGGTGGGTCTCCAGATCGTCGGCCGGAGACTGGACGAGACCACCGTTCTCAAGGCAGCAGCTGCTTTCGAAGCCATCGCGCCCTGGCGGGATAAAAGGCCGCCCGTCGAATAAAAGAAAAAAATTGGGGGTGTGAAAGTTAGGATTTAATTTTACAATTGCGTCAAGTACTGAATTCCGTATCGTCCTCTTGTCAAATAATTCCTTCTTTCTCCAATCGTTCCAGTTCCTCCTTGGAGAAGCCCAATAATCCTTTGTAGATTTCCTTGTTATGCTGCCCAAGGAAAGGGGCTGGTCCCGGATATTCTGCGGGAAGCTCAGAAAAGCGGATGGGGAATCCGGCGGCCTTCAATCCGGTTTTGGCACTCAGGGGATGCATCAGTTCTTGAATCATTCCCCGGGACTTCAGCTGTGGATCCTCCAGCACCTCTTTGACTTCCAGGACTGGATCACAAGGGATTTTTTTCTCCCTTAAATTTTTTAAGGCCTCTTCCGTGCTCAAATTGTTGCTCCATTCCGTTACAATCGCCTCCACTTCCTGCGCGTTTTTCAATCGATCTTCAAGATTCTTGAATCGAGGATCCCTTAAACAATCTTCTCTTTGAATCGCCTCCAGAAATATCTTCCATTGATCATTCGTGTACACACAGATGGCGATATTTCCATCTTTCGTCGGGAATATAGACCAGGGGACTGCTCTGGGGTTCCTGTTCCCTTGCCTTGTGGGAACCCCCCTGGAGACGAGAAGATCTAAAGACTCATCCATGATCATAGAGAAGCAACAATCTTGCATGGATATGTCAATCCTTTCCCCCCGGCCCGTTTTTTCCCGCGAGGCCAGAGCGGTTAAAATCCCACTCAGCCCATACAATGCCGGGATCAGATCGCCAATCCATGGTCCGCAGCGGAGGGGAGGCCCATCCGGAAACCCCGTAACTGCCATAATTCCACTCGTCGCCTGAATGGTAAGATCAAAAGCTGTCCGATCCCGGTAAGGGCCACTTTGTCCATAGCCGGAGATGGAACAGAAAATGATTTTCGGATTGATCGCCTTTAGCGCGGGATAATCAAAACCGAAACTTTCCATGGTACCTGGAGCAAAATTTTCAAGGACCACATCCCCCTTGGCAACCAACATGCGAAAGATCTCCATCCCCCGCTTACTTTTCATATCTAGGGTGATGCTTTTCTTGCCCCGGTTGCGCTTTAAATTGATAAGGGCAATGTCTTCCTGAGTCTTTCCTTCAAACCGCACTCCGCCGGGTCCGGCAAAGGGAACGCTTACTCGGGTAGGATCACCTATCCCGGGCCGCTCAATTTTAATGACCTCAGCCCCCAATGCAGCCAACTGCATACTGAGAAACGGACCCGCCAGCCAGGCGGTCAGATCGATAACTCGAACACCTTCCAAATGTTTCTTAATGGTTGCTTCCAATGGATAACCCCCTTAAATTTAATAGGACGCAGATTTACGCAGATAACCGCAGAAACAAAAAAGACGCTATGCGCATAGCGCTAAGCACTAAGTGACTTTCTGTACTACTGTACTACTAACGTTCAAATTCTTGAAATTTTGTTAAGCAATCCCCCCCACCCTATCCCTCCCCCTCGAGGGGGGAGGGGTGGGAGGGGGTGATTTCTTTTGGTTGCGGCACTGCCGCGCTGTGTACATCCGTGTCCAAAAAGGAATTTCCTATACGATCCAGTTTAAATTTTTTTGATTATATCAATTTGAAGTCTGGGATGGAATGGAAATTCTACAAGGATTAAGGGCCGGGGCGTGCCTTTCTCCACAGGTCGTAACCACGATCCACGATGCCGCGAATAAAAAAAGTGAAAGTCAGAATTTGACCTTACAGACGCTGTCGAGTTAAGTGAAGACTCCTTCCTCCTACTAACAATTGTGATATAGAATAAAGAGAGTGAACGGCAGGAGGACTTACTTCTTCCTGGGCCAAGAGCCCTTACTTCAGTTTGTTCCCTGCCTCCTAAAGCCCTAATAAGTTGATTGGGTCATCGAACCCTGGTCACGATGGAGGTTTG
>JAHJQK010000067.1 GCA_018819135.1 Pseudomonadota bacterium
CTGGTTCGGCCAGCCAGCCGTTCTGAAACCCTGGAGCACGAGGTACCAGCAGCCGAGCGCTGGCAACTGGGTATACGCGGCCCTGCCTAGTCCGGGAACACAACATATTGGGGTCACTTGAGTCAAGTGCATACCCCCTTATCATTATTCCCCTGGCAACGAATAAATCAGTTTACGGAGTCATTATTACGGGTACGGGAAAGGCTTTTTGCGCCGGAGGAGATCTACATTGGGCTCTTAATTTTAAAGAAGGTCCCTCGGCTGCCTTTCACGAATTATCCAGTCGCTTTCATCAATCCATACTGGAAATTCGGCGCATGAACAAACCGGTCGTTGCCGCCATTAACGGTATCGCTGCCGGGGGTGGATTTTCTTTAGCTTTGGCTTGTGATTTTCGGGTGATGTCCAGATCAGCCACCCTGCGACAAGGTTTTACCTCCAATGGTTTATCTATTGATGGAGGGGGTACCTTTACGCTGCCGAGAATTGTGGGCCTGTCCCGCGCCTTAGAGATTGCAGCCTTTGATAAAGCCATTGCTGCGGAACAAGCCCTATCTTGGGGTTTAATAACCAGGGTCGCTGATGATGGCAAAACTGTTGCAGAAGCCGAAAATATGGTTAAAGAAATACTGCAGGGGTCGCTGGTTTCCTTTGGTTGGTCCAAACAATTGCTGACGGATTCTTTTAATTCATCCTTTGAAGCCCAACTGCAAAAAGAGCGAAAAGGATTATTTAGTTGCGCCGTTCACGGGGATGGAAAGGAGGGCTTAAAGGCTTTTATGGAAAAACGAAAGCCGGTATTTAATCAAGGCTAAATATTGATGGCTTTGTATAGAGTCCTTTTTGTCCCATTTTCTTCATTCCCGCGAAGCTTGTCCTCGCGGCTCAAATTCCCTTGACCCACTATCGCCTTCCCAGTATACTCACGGTACAAAAAATATTGTTCCTATCAAAAAACCATGAGACGAAAACATTGCGAGATCAAAGATCCGAAGGAGATGATCCGGATCCTGGCGTCCACGAACATCGGGCGACTGGCCACTGTGGACGCAGAAGGATACCCGTACATCACCCCCCTCAACTTCGTCTTTCACGAAGGGTGCGTGTACTTCCACTGCGCGGCCTCCCCGGGGACCTGGAGGCCGTGCGGGCCATGGGGTACGAGCTGGAGCGCAACGAACGAGGAGGATGGCGAATAAAGGGATAATCTGCAACTAATTTAGAGATGGTCCATAAATATAAATTAAAGGAGGCGAACATTGGACGTTCTGAAGGCATTGCAAACCAGAAAGAGCATCAGGGGTTATAAGCCCGATCCGGTACCCAAAGAAATAATCGCTAAAGTCCTTGAGGTCGCAACTCGGGCGCCCTCGGCTCTGAATACCCAACCCTGGCAAATTACAGTAATCTCGGGCAAAGTCCTGGATGAAATTAGGCAGGAAAATATAAAGGCTTTGAATGTTGGAACTGGGTCTGCCCAGGAAATAATCAGGAAGCCATTCGAAGGAATCTACCGGAAAAGACAGGTTGATCTGGCGATTCAAATTTTCCAGTTGATGGGCATCGCGCGCGACGACAAAGAAAAGCGGGCGCAATGGATGATGAGAGGCTTCCGCTACTTCGATGCACCAGCGGCTATAGTTCTCTCCCTGGACAAATCAATGGATTCAACTTTAGCCCTGTGTGATATCGGCGTCCTCTGCCAGAGCATTTGCCTTGCTGCGCTTGAATTTGGCTTGGGCACCTGTATCGAAGACCAGGGCATATTATTCCCAGACATACTGAGAAAATTGGCAGGTATCCCCGAGTTCAACCTGCCTATAATGGGTTTAGCCATTGGCTATCCCGACTGGGACTTCCCGGCAAATAAACTGGTAACCCCGCGCGAGGCATTGAATAATAATACTAAATGGTACGGCTTTGAATAAGCGGAGGAAATCTCCTTCCTCCAAGAAAAAAAACATCTGGGCCTTAATTCAGCTTACCTTTGGTAAAACCAAACCGGCCAATTCTTTCCCCCAAGCTCCAGTATTCCATTGCGCCCGCGCAGAAAGTAAATAGTTTGGTCTTGCCAATGTCGATTCGCCCCTTCTCATCCTGGATCTCCGTGTCCATCTGGACAGCCACTACCTCTCCCAGGAAAAGATCATGGCTCCCCAGGGCGATAACCTGCTTCACCCGGCATTCGAGGTTCACCGGACACTCTTTGATCAGGGGGGCCTTTATCTTTTCCGCAGGCATGGGGGTGAGTTGGGTCGTTGAAAATTTATCCAGCTTGCTTCCAGAGACGACACCGCAAAAATCCGTCTCCTTTAAAATTGCGGTAGTGGGAAGGTTGGCCGCAAATTCGCCTGTCCTCTTGATGATCGCGTACGAGTGCCGCTCCGGACGGATGGCGATCGAAATCATCGCTGGGTCGGAGTTGGCTACTCCCACCCAGGCCAAAGTAATGATGTTCGGCTTCCCGCCTTCATCCTGGCAGCTGACTAAAACTACGGGGGTTAATAAAACGGCGCTTGTCGGCTTCAAACTTTTCTTAGGCATTTTTTCCTCCCATGAATCCTTTTTCATTTACAGGCGGCCTTTATATCTATCGTGCTCGCCCGCTATATTCCGTTGGAGAGCCCGTAGCCTCCGGCACTTAGGCCCCCTTTTTGCAGAATTGAACCGAATATACTAAAGATGGGCTTTTCTTGCAAGATCTCCAATCCCACTCCGCCGCCGCCGACTCTCTCCGTTTGGAAAGGCCAATTATTTAGCAAGCCCAAAATACCCTTGACAACGTTTCCTGCCTTGTTAGAATTCAATGACTTTCCTCTGTGCCCTCTGTGGTGAATCGCCTTTTTTGGGTAAAATCAACAACAAGGAGAGGGAATAAATGGCCCCAAAAGGGAGTAAAAAGGGATCTAAAGATCAAGGAGTTCGTGAAAAGGTAGCGAAGAGGCCTGGTACTGGCCGTTTGTCTGGACGGACCGGGAAAGGAAAGGGATTTCTCCCGTTTAAACTTCCGGAATGGGATGCCCAGGCAGACGTAGTGATCGTAGGCTACGGGGCCGCAGGGGCCAATGCCGCCATTGCTGCCCATGATGCGGGAGCAGAGGTGCTGATTCTGGAGAAAATGCCCATTGCCGGAGGAAACAGCGGAGTCAGTGCCGGAGCGATGTTAATCCCGGAGAATTTGGCTGATGCCCTCCATTATTATCGGGCGCTATCTTTTGGGACTGTGGACGAAGACTTAATTCGTGGTTTTGCGGAAGCGATGGTGGGTATACCCGAGTTGCTTACAACATTGGGTGCAGAATTTACGGTCCTGCGCCAAGACCCCCCTTATTTCCCTGCTCTGCTCAGCTCCAAGATTCAGCGCATCCAGTTTAACCCGACAGGTCTGATGGGTTTTAAATTTCTCTCGGATCTTGTGGAGAACCGCCGCATTAAAACCATGTTTAAAATCCAAGTGCAAGCTCTGGTTCAGATTCCCGGGACCAAAGAAGTGATCGGCGTCGAAGCGGAGAGCGCAGGCAAAAAAATTTATATAAGAGCAAAAAAGGGTGTAATCCTGGCATGCGGAGGGTATGAATATAACCCAGAAATGCTTGGGTATTTCAATTTTCCAGGTTTGACGGAATTCATCTACCCATGGGGGAATCCGGGCAATACCGGGGATGGGATTAAAATGGCCTTGGAAGCAGGGGCCGCTCTATGGCATACAGCATCTATTGAATGGGGGCCTTTTTGTGCCAAAGCGCCAAGCAGGGAATTTGGTATGGCGGTAGGGTTGGGGATGGGGAGGTCTATGCCCGAGGGCAGTTTCATATTTGTGAATAGATATGGAAAGAGATTCATGAAGGAAGATAAAAATCTGATCCACCGTAAGGACCCTTTAGAGGTCCTTTATTTTGACCATGAACGGGCAGAATATCCTAACCTGCCCGCCTATATCATCTTTGACGAAAGTTACCGGCGGAGGGGGCCGATTGCTTGCACTTTAGAATTTTTCAAAGGGTTGTGGGGGGGGCCAGTGGGTTATCCAATGATTCATAAAGTTCATGAGTGGAGCAGCGACAACTCTTTGGAAATTGAAAAAGGGTGGATCATCAAGGCGGATACAATTCATGATCTGGCGATGAAGATAGACGTAGATTCACCAGGCCTTAATGAAACGATAAAAAAGTTTAAGAGTTATTGCGTGGGTGGAAAGGACCCCGAATTTGACCGACCCGAAAATTCTCTGGCCCCCATAGAGACTCCTCCCTTTTATGCGCTCGAGTTGGCTCTTTCTCTTATAAATACCCAGGGTGGCCCAAAGCATAATCGGCACTGCCAGGTGTTGGATTTTGATAATCATCCCATACCAAGATTATATGCTGCTGGCGAGTTGGGATCTTTCTTCGGCTTCCTTTACCAAGGGGGGAGTAATTACCCTGAAGCCTGGGCCTTTGGCCAAATTGCTGGCAAGAGAGCGGCTGCCGAGAAGCCCAAAAACCCCTAAAAACCCCACCTTCCCTTTTGGATTTATTTGATATTTACAAGTTCCTGGAGGCAGGAAGATGCTTCGTTTGGCCAGTGAGGCGGTTGTTCGTTCCCATTTCGGAGCTTGACTTATACCGTTTCAGCAAATGGGTCAATTCTTTTTTGCTCTCTTTTAGCGGAAATAAGATGGCAGGATGTCGGATAAGCCTTTCCCCTCGATTGGCCGGCACTCAGCATCTCCCTGCCTCCTTCTTACCAATCTTTTTGAATTTACAACTTAATATAGAAAGTGAAGGGTGACGAGCTCAAAACCCCCCTTGACAAACTTTCTTA
>JAHJQK010000068.1 GCA_018819135.1 Pseudomonadota bacterium
CGGAATTAAAATCTCCGACGAGGAGTTCGGAGGAATCAAGATTAAGCCTAAACGGTTTCATGGCGATTGGAACTACACAATTCTAAGCAATAAAAATTCACATACTTGACCAAGTTATTTATGCGCAATCACTAACTTGAGTTTGCGGCGAATCAAATGCTGATAATTGGGGTAAAAAGCTACATCCTGGAACGTCTCTTTGCCTTAGGTTTTTTACCCTTGCCTGTGGCGGGCTTCGGTTTGGCTCTTCCCCCAATCTTTTCAGCCAGCATTTTTTTCAAATCACGCTTATTCACCTTCCTAAGGGCCAGCAGGGCGGCTTTCTTGTCCCCTTTTGGTTTGAATTTGCCCTTTTCCCATGATAAGACTGCCCCAGTAGTCACCCCTGTTATAATGGCGAGTTCTCTTTGCGATAAACCCTTTTTCTTGCGTAAATTGCGAATCCGTTCCGGGGTAAGACGAGAGGTTTTCACTTCTTCCGGGCTGACCTCCAGCTTTGGCTTGGCTTCCTCCAGGCGCAGTTCTTTTGCTTGTCTATTCAGGATGGCAACCCCCTTAGAGAGCCCGGAAAGCTTGAGCCTCATAGCCCACACCTCGCGCTTGAGAGGAAGAAAAGCGGCTCTCACTTCCCTTTTTGCGAAACGCAGGATTTCAGACTTGATAGTACCTTCCATTTTCCCCATAATTGTTCCCCTTTGCCCTTAAAGAATTTTATAGCCCGCCTTTTTCTGTTTAATCTCTACGTTGTGCTTACCGCCCATACTTGCCAGTAATTGATGCAGACCCGATCCCTTTTCCCTCCAAAGCCTTTTTGAAAGCAGAAAGAGATGTGTTCACCCCGAGATCCAGCTTCTCCACACTTAAGGCATAAAGGGTAACAACATATGGATGGTCTCCTGTCCCTTTGGGCGGCTCCGGCCCGCCATAGCCGATATCCCCAAAGGAGTTCTTGAGTTCTATCGAGCCCGCAGGCATTTTCTTTGTTGACGCTCCTTCCTCAATGGTGGTTACGTTCGGGGGGATATTGATAACGAACCAGTGAACCCAGTTTTGGGCGACTGGATGGGGGTCAACAATTGACAGGGCAAAGGATTTTGTTCCTGCCGGGGCATTCTTCCATGCCAGCGGTATTGATATATTCTTCCCTCCAGCTCCAGGCATGACGTACTGAACCGGAATCTTCCCACCGTCCTTGAATGCAGATGATGAAATCTCCATGGCGCCACCTCCTAAGACAGCATTATGAGCAAGGGATAAATAAGAGAAAAAAACAATTATGTATAAGAAGCACTTGTTCAAAGTTTTCAAATCCATCACCTCCTTCTAAAAGAATCAGGAGGGCCTATTTCGAATAATGAGTTGATCTAACCAAATTTCTACTCCCAATCTGCAGGCCAGTCAACGCATTTTTTTATTTTTGAGTTTCTTTTTCTTGCTACCTTTTGTTATTGAGAAAAACCGGTTTTAGACACCAAAATGGACCATTTCAATCAGTCCATAATTACCCGCTTCCACTATCTTCCCCCTGCATCGCTGAAAATTTTTTAGCCACTTCCTGGGCGATCAGAGGGGCGTTGCCCCCGGCGCGGTTGTTGATGATGAGGTTGACCTGGACTTTGTCCTTTATCGCCTCGTTTACGATTTTTGCGGTATCCTCGATCATCTCCGGATCCAGCATGCCATCCACCATTTTGTCAAATGGGAAGGCTTTGGCATAGGATTCCTCATGGTGAAAGGGGGACGTTCATGCAGAAATTGCCTTGAAATGATCCTCTCCTATTCTGAATCAGGGATGGCGCAATATCTTTGGATTGCTACTTTTTGCATAACCAGGCCGCTTTCTTTAATATGAAGAAAGTCCAATGATTTGTAAGGAGGGACGCCAGGCAATTTCTGCATGAACGTCCCCTCCTTTAGTCCCCTCCTTTACGTAAGAACTCAGGGCTGCCGACGGCAGGCTGGCTCGTCCACCGATTTAAGACTCCTCCGGTGCGGCGAAGTAGAACTCGCGATTGTTGCACCGAGCAACCACATGCATTGTCGCCCCAGGGGAATAGATGCGTGGCAAACGGGGCATGGCGATCTGCAGGACAGGTCGAACCGCACCATCTCTCTCACCATATAAGGTCATAGCTGCCCAATCCCCTACCCCTAATAAGAATTGCTAACCACATTTAATAAAAACAGGGCCTTCTGTCATCAAAGGTGTCCGGTACCTACCTAGAATTTCATTTTCACGCCGACATTTGCCATAGCATCATCTTCGATTCATCCCGCGGCCAAGATGGAGGTAAGAATCTTGCCGACATTATCAAACCAGTATTCTCGGTACTTTGCCGGCAAGCCATCTTTGTCGGCGGTGTGCAAGAAGGCGTACACAAATACCTTCTTGCCATTGTGGCTAAGGGGCTTTTTCGCGCCACCTGCTCCCTCGAAGATAGCTGAGTAACCATCAATCTTTCGCTGGTAGTCGGTGTGCTCCGTGCCCTTGGGATCAATGAAGACAATGAAGTACTCGTTGCCCTTTTGAAACCAGAAGATGAAGTCGGGCTTGAAGTCCCGGACTTTGTTTGATGTGCCGTCGTAGTAGGGGATGTAAACCTCATCGAGGCTTTCATCAAGCTTGCTGAATATCCACCAGTCGAAATCTTTGAACCTATTGCCAGGCTTGGCGAGGTAATCTTCGAGGTAATTCAGGAATTTGATCTCGCTCGGCGTCTGGACGATGTGCTTAATGTATTCGATGCGCTCGGTTTCGCCGGACAGGATCATCGGTATGTAGTAGTGGTTCGCTACGTGAAGGATTTTCAGGCGTTTGCCCGAGTATTCGATCTGCGTTTCTCTCACCATTCGCGCCGCTTGCTTGATGCCTTCCTTGTAATCTTTCAGCGTAATCTCTTTTTTCTCAAGCTTCTGATCGAGTTCTCTCTCAATCGTCGCTGGGTCGGTGTAATGACGCGCCACTTCAATTTTTTCGGTCAAGTCGCTGATGTTTTTCAGGGAAACCTGAATGTTTTTGAAGTGTCTGATCTCGTCCTGCAGCGGTTTTAGGCGCTCAAACTCCTGGGGGATGACGCCAAAATAATCGAAGATACGGCGGACCAGCAGGGCAACGTTGCGATAGCACCTACCCGAATCCTTGTAAAAGCGACCCATATCCTCCACGCTGTCTTTCAGCAGACCGACCTTTTGCGGCTCGGCGTCGTAAAGGGCCATGATGACCCGGTCGTCGTCAACATAGCTTACGTATTTCTTCAGCAGTTGCCGTTCGCTGGGCTCGATCTCGAACCGTGCGCTGTCGCCGTGTTGGACCATCGGCTTGTCGGCCAAACGGTAAACGGGGATCAGCAATTCATGCTGGTTAGCATGGGGGTTTTTGAACAGCGCCAGCTGTTGGAAATCCCGCTTACGGCTCTCCTGGTTCAGATGCTCGATCACGGTCTGGAGCGCCTGCCGGTTTGTGCCGAAGATTATGAGCATCTCCAACGCCGCGACCTTGTCCTTTACCTTCTCAAACAACTCCGCAGCCACCTCATTTGCATTGTGAAGCGGCAACAGACGCTTGCGCCAATTCTTCAACGGCTCAATACGTACGCCGCGGCCCACGGCCTGCAAGATGAATTTGCGCGCATCCGCGCCGACGCCGATGTTGATAAAGTTGATGACGTTCGGACGGTTGGAATCCCAGCCCTCGTAAAAGCTACGCGATCCCATCAGGATGTTGATATCGGAATCGTCGGCGTTCAGCCCCTCAAAGAAGCCTTCATCCTCAAATCCTTCGACGATCTCGTAGCCCGCCAACTTGTCCTTCAGCCAGCCCGAAATATCCCCGATTTTGATGAGCGCAAATGGCCGCTCGCTTGTTCTCAGCTTGAACGCCAACTCCTGCTTATTCGACGGGCGGATGAGGATTTCGATTTCGCCGGGACTCCGCGCGTTGTAAACGGCTTGCAGGAGGTCCTTCTGCTCCAGCTTCTCGAACACATCCTCGTCAACCATGAGCTTCTCGCCGTCCTCAAACATTACGGCGGGCTGCTGTCTCAATTCCTTCCAAAGCTCGTCCTTCGCGGCATTCCATACCGCTTTGCTGGTTTCGCCCTTGCCGATCCGTTCCAGTTCGCGGAAGAACAGTTGCAGGTCGGCCTCCTCGGTGTTGACGGAGTTGACCAGCGTCAGCGAGAGCGGCTTGTGGTACAGACCGGAATTCACTCGGCGTAGTTTCTCGTAGTACTTTCGCGCATACGCCAGCATCAACAGCGATTTCAGGACGATCTTTTGCTTTTCCTCGTTGCTATAGTCGTCCTCATCCCGAAACGCCCGGAGTTCCTGCTGCAAAATGGCGATGTGCTTTCCATAGCCCGCCTTGATAAACTCGGATAGGTTGAAGTTGTAAACGGTGGTCGTCAGATCGCGCGCGTCGGTGAAAGTGGCCGAGAAGTTGAACAGAAAACCGTTCCGCGACAGAATGGAGTAAATATGCTGGCGCTTGGATTCCTCCCGGTCGCCCTTGTGAGCCTCGTCCAGTAGCACGTACCATTTCCCGCCGTCGTCGTAGTTGCGGAAATCAATGATCCGTTCCTTCTGCTCGTCGCTCAGGTTGTCGGACCGGTAATAAAACACCGTCAACTCATGCTCTTTGAAAAGCGTCGGGTTGTGCCTCTTGGCGTCGGCGTATTCTCGCAACTCCCGCAAATGAATGAACAGGTCGCTGCGGGCAGCGTTGAACTCGTGGACGTGTTTCTTCAGTTGGTCGATCAGGTCGTTGCGGCAACTCAAAATCAGAATGTCATGCGGCGGGATTTCGCCGCGTTGAATCAGCCCCCGGAGAACCTCGATCAGCTTGACCAGCACCAGCGTCTTGCCGCTGCCCGTCGCCATCCAGAAACAGGCGCGATTGATGAACTGCTCGTAGGAAATCTTCCCGTCCGCGACCGTGTAGTATTCGCCCAGCAGACCTGTCAGCTTGTGAGCCTCCGGCAGCGGGATGTCTAACGGCTCGTCCAGTCCGTTGTTCCGATACCACTTGAAGAATTTCTGCTTTCGCTCCCGGTTCGCGTCGGCGTTCTCGCCGGTCTGATAGTCGTGGAAATCCTCATAATACTTCCACAGCGCTTTGATGGCGTTCTCGACCGCCTTGCGCTGGTAGTCCCACAACGTCTTCGTGTGTGAGAACGCGCCGATATCGAACGCATTCCAGTTGACGGGCAGGCCATCAAACCGTATGTCATCCACCATCTCTTGCAGGTAAACACGGCTCATCGTCTCACCACCAAATCAAAGGCTTGATCCGCTTCCAGTCCAGGTTCTTCGTGTCCACTACCTCACCGTCCTCAAACTCGACGGAATCGGCTGTGATGCGTTTAATCCATTTCCCAGTCAGGTTGGACAGCGTCTCGGCAATATCAATGTCGTCGTAAAGCTTTGCCAAGTCCACCTTGACCGTGTTCTTCTTGGTGTCTACCTCCAGCGCCTCCAGCATCTTCAGGTCGCGCAGGAAGACGTACTGGTGGTAGGGGTCTTTGTTCAGGTCGTCGAACAGGTCAGCGTCGGCGTATTTCGCGCGGCGGAGGGCATCCTCGTATTGTTCTAGCTGGAAGTACTTTACAAATTGGGAAATCCCATCGCCGTCCTGTGCCTTTCCACCCTTCCAAGAGCCAGAGAACATCACCTTCTTGACACGAGGAAGAATCACGCCGTCAAAGTATTCAGCCATCTCAACAAGCAAGAATTTACGTTTACCCCCATCATCCTTGTTCATACTCAAGACCGCGTGAGCAGTTGTGCCCGAACCAGCAAAGAAGTCTAAAACTATTCCATTGTGTTCAAGATCAGCCACTTTCAGGCAATCCTCAACCAAATAGGGCGACTTCGGATATGAGAAGACACCTTGTTCACCAAAGAGTTCCTTCAGAATCCGCGTCCCGTGGTCCGTTGCAGAATACTCTTTCTTCTCCCACCAACTTGACGGAAGGACGCCTCCTTCTTCGAGTCTTGACTTGATATAGATTGCCAGTTCACCTGCGCGGTCGCGTCCTACCTTAGCCTCGCGACGATCTCTTAATAGAGTGTTATAACTCCATTTCCATCTTTTCTCCTGTCCATACTCGTCAATCGGCCACAGAACATGTTCGCCTTTGCGAGGCTGCTCATTCAGGATCCATTCCTTCTTCTGGTCATCCCAGGTCAATTTTGGGACTCTGAATTTTGAGGGGCTGACAAAAACTGGATAGAACATTTTTGGAGCTTCTGTTCTTAGTCCCCCATGCTTCCGGAAGTTCACCCACTCAAATTTCTTGCCGAATTGATCCTCTTCACCATATCTGTCTTCCTGCTCTTGGGTACGCTTTAGCCGCCCAACAAACGCGTGTTCCGTTCTGGCAAGGAAAACCGCATACTCGTGCTTTAAGGAGAAGCCTTTGGGTGTCGATCTCCCCGCCGGATTGCTCCGAACAACCACTACACCCAGGTTCTCTGGGAAATAGTCTTCAACCAATTTCGCGAGATGATGGTATTCGTTATCGTCAACTGCAATGCAGATCACACCTTCCTTTTTCAAGAACTCCCGCCCAATTGACAAGCGGTTACCCATTAGACTGAGCCAACTCGAACTCTTGTACTTATTCTCATACATGATCTCGCTTGCAGGAGAGTTGTAGGGAGGATCTATGTAGATACAAGACACCAACTCGATAAATTTAGGCAAGATGGTCTTCAGCGCCTGGTAGTTTTCGCTCTTGATGAGCCAGCCGTCCAGAGATGCGTCGAGGTTGTCGAACAGAGCAAGGATTCTCAGCTCCAGGTCCTTGAAGTGCTTGGTGTCGACCGGTAGATGATGGCAAGCTTCAATGAGATGTTGGCCTTTTAGGTCTCTTGCCAGCACGTCATCCTTCTCGAAGGAATCATCCACGATGCCCAACTGCTGCCATTCCTCAACCTGCGCCTTGAAATTCTTATGAGCGAGCAGTTCTTGCACCAGAGCAATGCCACCTTCCTTCTCGGCAATGCGGTCCAACGTGATCACATAGTTGGAGTTGAGGACGAACTTGGGCTTGTTCCAGATTTTGACCAGATCGTTCTCGAACTGGCTTATGAAAGCGATGATCTTGAAGGCGACGTCCTTGAGGGTCTGCAGTTGCTTGATGCGTGCCTCCATCCACTCGCTCACGCCGGAGAACATGTACTGATACATCCACAGGTTGAATTGCTCCTCCAGGAACGCCTTGGCGTCCTTGTTGATGAAGTAGTCCACCTCGCTTTGTTTCTCGAAGACGCGGAAAGCGCGCTCCAGGGTATCTTCGTTGATCTTGTCGCCGTTCTTCCGTAGAGTCTTGAGGATGTCGTTGGTCCTGGTCTTCTTGCCCTTTTCAGAATAGGCCACCGTGAAGACCAGTGTGCCGTCCTTGCGTTTCTCTTTGAAGGTATAGACGATGTCACGCCTTTCGTTGGCCTTCTTGTGCTCCAGCGCGGAGACGTCGAAAAGGAACTTTCGACCGTCTACCTCCACCTCCATGCTCTTGAACAGGCGGTCGGTCTTGACGTAGTAGAGCATGTGGGTCTTCCAGAACAGCATGACGTCCTTATCGTCGGTGTAAACCTTCTCGTAGACGTTCTGGTGCAGCGGCGTATAGCGGAAGTAGATCGAACCGCTCTCGCTGAAGTAGCGGTGGAAGAAGTCGTACAGCCTCTCGAAAAGCTCATCGCGGAAGGCGGGGAACGGCTTGAGCGCCTCGTTGATGTCCTGCTGAAGCTTAGGGAACACGCCCTCGGTGTAATAGCGGGACTTGATCCGCATCAGGTTGATGTATCCAGATTCTCCCTCGATCTTGGCCCCAACAAACACATCTCGCAGGGCATTGAAGAATTTCTGTTCTCTGTTCATGACTCACCCTTCATACTTGCTATGGACGATCCCGCTGTGTTTCGTAGAAAGGCGTCTCAGTTTCTGAGGCGCCTAACAATGATTATACCGTCTGCATAAATCAACAAAGGCAAACTGTTTCTTTTTTTATAAGACAATCGTGGGTACGGGACGTTGTTTCCGAGTGAACTTGTGGGTCCTTTTATTTTTTCCGAAAAATCCTGCCCAAATTCCATTTCTTGCAAGAGTTCCAGGCTTTGCCGAGACTGAAACTTCTATAGTCCGGGTTCAAATCTTTATTCTTGACAATCTGGTCTCCATCCATGAGTTTTGATTCCTAAGTCAAATCGCCCTAATCTCCTTCATAATTTTTCCCCCCGCCAAGGCGCAAGAACGCAAAGACGGTTCCACCGAAGATCCCATTATTATTTTATTAATCGAATACAGTGGGGTCAAAAAGATATCGAGAAAGGACAATAGAAGTCTAAATATTTCTCTTGGCACTCTTTGCGCCTTTGAATGGCTTTGGGCCTGGAGGGCTAACGGATCACCGCACATTCTTATTCCCCACTTTTTGGAAGGCCTGGGTTTAAAATCCAGGGAAAGGGTTGTAGGGGAAATCCGGAATTGGCCCAATCATAGCAAAAACGATTGGCCAGATCAAATCAAAAGCGACCCTGGGTTTCCTCCACTAGACGACGTATCCGATCATGAGCAAGAGCCGCATGTCGAAAGGGTATTGAAGTTCCCCTTATGCAAGCAATTTCTTGCCCGTCCTCAACCAGCTGTGTTAAGATGACGGACATCGAGGGTGCAAAGAGGGTGCGTTTAGGGCCGCAATTCCAACGAGCTGCGGCCTTTGCATTTTTGGGGGGTTGGGTCTTAAATGAAAACATCCATCGGCCCAGAATCCTTGACCTCCAACTATAAATGGTACGTCCTGACCCTGGCGGCTTTGACGCACACCATTGTAGTCGGCATTCCCCTGATGGCGATTCCGGTCCTTTTCGATGAAATGTCAAAGGAACTGGATTTAAACCTGATTCAGATGGGGTGGATCTGGGGTATCGGTTTTCTGACCGGCATCGTAACCAGTCTCATCGGCGGCGCTTTGGGAGACCGGTTCGGTGCCAAATGGACACTCGCGGTATGTTGTTTTCTGTCCGGCATTACCGGTGCGCTCAGGGGATTATCGGGCGACTTTGTGACCTTGGCGGCTACGGCTTTCCTCTGCCGGTGTCGCCTTGCTTTCCCTGTCGGGCGGGAATCTTGTTTGGGCGGCAGTCATTATCGCGGGCGCGGTCCGCGATGGTTTTATGGGGGGTTTGATGACGTTGGTCCTCGAGCTCGAAAGGGTTGGCACAAAGTATGGGGGCACGGCCATAGGAATGGTGCTGCTCTTTTCTCGTCTGGGGAGCCTGGTGTCCCCACCCCTTGGTAACAGCATGGCGGGTTTTAATCTGGCTTTGCCCTTTATTTTCTGGGCGGCGCTGGCCTTGATAGGTTTGTTTTGTCTCTATTTTGTTAAAGAAGAAGAATCATAAAGAATTCGTTCGGGCGAGTTATTTTCCTCACCAACGTGGGTTTGGGGTCAGGCATCGGTAATAATAAGGTCAGCATCCAATATTACCTAAATTCATCCCCTGGCAGAATAAGAAGCTTGTTTCTTTAATTTGATTGCAAAAGAGATACCTCCACTTTGCTGATTTTATACTTGCTCTTAAAACCATTCTGCTTCATAATTCCTCCACTTATGGGGTGGGGCATTTCATCTTAGGTATAAATTATTCAACGTACCCCAAAGCGACTTCTTATAAGTCCCTGTAAGCATCAAAGGCTTGTCAGGAGGAGGCAAACCATGAAAATCACTGATTTAAGCGTAACATTGTTTAACTGGAAAAGCGCGGTATGGAAAACGGGGAGCGGTTCTTTCGGCGGCCACAGGCTTCTGGGTGTAGTTACTGTACATACCGATGCAGGAGTCGAGGGCCATGCCTTTCTCGGCTCCTCGAGGCAGGGGGCCGATGCGTACGTCGGGCCGCTCATTGAATTTGGCAAACCCGCTATCATGGGCGCGAATCCTCTGGATATCGGGGCCATCTGGCACCGGCTATGGAAGATGAATCGGTCGGTCTCGTCCTATGCCATCGGCGCTGTGGACGTGGCCCTGTGGGACGTGGCTGGCAAGGTCGCCAATCTTCCCATTCACCGCCTGTTGGGCACCTGTCGAGACCGGGTGCCGGCCTACGCCAGCTCGGCATGGCTCCCCACCCCTGAAGCCTATGGTGAGGAAGCCAAATATTTTAGGTCCCTGGGATGGACGGCGTACAAGATTCATCCGCATGGGATTCCCCGTGAAGACATTAAAATTTGCCAAGCCGTGCGCAAGTCGGTCGGCGATGACATGGTTTTGATGCTGGACTCCATATGGGCCTACGGCTATGAAGATGCCGTGCGAGTCGGTCGCGCCGTTGAAGCGTTAGACTACTTCTGGTACGAAGATCCGCTCGCGGAAGAAGACGTGTATAATTATATCAAGCTCAGAAATAAACTGGACATCCCGATTATGTCCACCGAATATGCCCCCGGCCGTTTCTATGGCATGGCCCAGTGGATACAGCAGATGGCCACGGATATCCTGCGTGGCGATGTGGCCGTGACCGGCGGCATCACGCCCCTGGTAAAAATTGCCCACCTGGCCGAGGCCTTTCGCATGAAGTGCGAAATCCATCACGGCGGGAACTCTCTAAATAATGTCGCCAACCTGCATGTCACCATGGCCGTTAACAACTGCGATTACTATGAGGTGTTTCCATCCCATGGGGCCAACAAATTTGGCCTGGTAGAAGACATCCAGGTGGATGACCAAGGCCTGGTCTATGCGCCCCAGAAGCCGGGCCTGGGGTATGAGATTGACTGGGAACTGGTCAAGCGGGAAACGGTGCAAGTCGTCAAGTAAGTATCAAAGGGCCGCATGATGGCGATGTTCCACCTCTTTGTATTTTTAGATGAAAAATCGCCCAAATGATGGTATGGAATATATGTAACTGTTAAACCCATTTAAAAATTTGGCTAAACTTCAAGGCCAAAGGTAAAAGTTATTGACTTTCGCATAAATAATGGAACGGGCATTGACACTGCCTTAAACCCCCTCACCTTTATCCTCTCCCCCGGATTCGGGGGAGAGGGGAGCGTAATAAATTGATCAATGTTCCATTACTTTTGCGAAGCTCAATAAAAAGATGGGCAGGACGGGTTTGAAAGTTTCGTCTTTTTGCCTCGGCACCATGACTTTTGGACGCCAGGTGGAAGAAAAAGAATCGATCCAAATCATTCATCAGGCAATTGATGCCGGCGTTAACTTCATTGATACGGCAGACATGTATGTCAATGGGGTAACCGAGCAAATTGTGGGCAAGGCGATTAAAGGATAGCGCCATTCCCTTGTGCTGGCCTCGAAAGTCGGCCATATATTAAAATTGGGGAAAAAGTACGGCGAGCAGAAAATTTCAGGCCCCATTGACCTGGCCCGGCCGAAGCCTTTTACCCCCTGGCAGGGTAAAGAGGATACAAGTCCGACTGATATCGGGCTCTCCCGCAAGCATATCATGCAGGGGATTGAAGACAGCCTGAAACGACTGGATATGGATTATCTCGATATCTATTATCCCCATATGCCGGATTACGACACGCCCCTGGAAGAGACCCTGCGGGCCATGGACGACCTTGTCCGCCAGGGAAAGGTCAGGTATCTTGGTTGCTCCAATTATCGGGCCTTTCAGCTCAGCAAGGCCCTCTGGATCAGCGATAAGCACAACCTGGCCCGCTGGGATTGCATTCAACCGCCCTATAATCTGCTTACCAGGGATATTGAATATGAGCTTCTGCCCCTCTGCGGCGAAGAAGGGGTCGGGGTGTGCCCATTTAGTCCCATGGCAGCCGGATTCCTATCCGGGAAGTACGAAAAAGAGAAGAAACCGATAGAAGGGGCCAGGTTCAGCCTCGCCCATCAGGGTTACACCTATAATCAGAAATACTGGAATGACCTGAACTTCTCTGCTGTTCAGCAGCTGCAGAAAATAGCTGAAGACCACGGCAGAACCCTACCTGCCCTGGCATTAGCCTGGGTTCTAAACAATAAGACGATTACCTCGATTGTTTGCGGAGCCACCTCCATCAAGCAGCTGGAACAGAATTTAAAGGCTGCAGAGATTACTCTTACCCAAGAGGAGCTGGATGCCTGTGACGGCGTATGGCATCAAATCAGACCCCCGCGCCTGTTCTATGGCCGGTGAGGAGGTCATCTCTTTCCTGGCCTGAAAAAGTTTCTCTTGAGGAAAAAAAGCGTATTGTTCACCCGCTGAACGAAGAATCCTGAGGGAGGGAATCCTTGCCTGGTGAAATGAAACGGTCCGTTTGCCCTTACGACTGCCCCGACACCTGTGGTTTACTGGTAGAAGTCGTTGACGGCAAAGCAGTCAAAGTCCAGGGCGACCCGGAACATCCCTTCACCCGGGGCACCCTATGCGGCAAGATGAACCGCTACCAGGATACGGTTCACTCGCCCCTGCGTCTAACCCACCCCTTGTTGCGTACGGGCCATAAAGGATCCAGCGAGTTTCGTCCCATTTCCTGGCCGGAAGCTATTCAGCATATTGCCGAACGATGGAAAAAAGTCATCGTCCAATACGGGGGCGAAGCGATCCTTCCTTACTCTTATGCCGGAACCATGGGACTCGTCCAGCGCAATTCCGGCCATCCCTTCTTTTACCGTCTGGGAGCTTCTCGCCTCGATCGCACCATCTGCGCCCCGGCTAAGGAAGCTGGCTGGAAAGCAGTGATGGGGAACACCGCCGCCCCCCACCCCGATGAAGTCGCCGAGAGTGATCTGGTCATACTATGGGGAATCAATGCCGTCGCCACCAATATCCACTTTCTCCACGGGGTCCGAGAGGCTAAGAAAAAGGAGGCTTCGGTTTGGCTCATTGAAACCTACGCCACGCGTACTTCTGCCCTTGCCGATCGAACATTTCTGGTCCGTCCCGGAAGCGACGGGGCCCTGGCTCTGGGATTCATGCATCTTCTGGCCAGGGAAAATCTCATCGATCATGAATTTCTAAACTTTCACGTACAGGGGTTTGAAAAACTGCAGGAGGAAATACTCCCTGAATTTTCACCTGATAAAGTCAGCCACCTGACGGGTCTTCCCGTGGCCACGCTGGAATACATGGCCAAAGCTTACGGCAGGGCCAGGGCCCCTTTTATCCGCCTGGGGGCCGGCCTTTCTCGTTACGGGAACGGAGCTATGTCCACCCGCACCATTGTCTGCCTGCCTGCCCTGGTGGGAGCTTACAGAAAAAAAGGCGGTGGGTGTCTTACCAGTACGGCCACAGCCGGGGTTTTCTCTATGCCGGAAATTTTACGGGAAGATTTTCTGGTCCAAAAAACCCGCATCGTTAATATGAACCAGCTTGGCGGGGCACTGAATCAGCTCGCTGGTCCTCCCCTGCAAAGCCTTTACGTCTACCACTCCAATCCCGCTGCCGTTACTCCGGACCAGAACCAGGTCTTAAAAGGGCTGGCCCGCGAGGATCTTTTTACGGTCGTCCACGAAAGATTTATGACCGACACTGCTCGTTTCGCCGATATTGTTTTGCCCTCCACATCTTCCCTGGAACATACGGATCTATACCGCTCTTATGGAACTTATTGCATCCAGCGGGCCGAAGCCATTATCCCCCCCGTGGGAGAAAGCAAATCCAATCGGGAGGTTTTCAGTCTTCTGGCTGAAGCCATGGGTTTCACCGAGCCTTTCTTCCGGCAAACCGCTGAAGAGCTTGTCAAATATATCCTTTCCCTCCCCAGCCCTATGCGGGAAGGCATCGATCAAGAAGCTTTCGCCGCCGGGAAGGCGGTGGAAATTCTCCTCCCTGCCAATGCCAGGGCTCAATACAAGACTCCTTCGGGGAAAATTGAAATATTGAATCCCGCTGAGCCTCATCCTTTACCCCTTTATATTCCCCCTTATACCGGCAATTTTCCTTTTCGCCTGATGACCGCCCCCAGCCTTTATGCCCTGAATTCTTCTTTTCGGGAGCGGGAAGATCTCCGCCAAAAAGAGAAAGACATGTTTCTCCTCATCAACCCTGCGGATGCCCGGGCCAAAAACCTTAAAGATGGTGAGGCCGTTACCGCTTGCAACGAATGGGGCGAGGTCTCTTTTATTTTGCAGGCGACCCCTAAAATCCCTTCCGGTGTCGTGGTGGCCGAAGGAGTCTGGTGGCTGGATCACTGCCGGGGATCCCGCTCGGTCAATGCTTTGACTTCCCAGAGATTAACGGATCAGGGAGGAGGAAGTACGTTTTACGACAACACGGTGGATATCAAGCGAGGATAACTCCAACTCAGCGTGTCCCGACCGAAGTCACGCCCACTATGGTAAACATCAGCATGGTCTTATTCTCGGCCGGCTGGCCGGCAATGGCCGGTCTTTCCGTATAAGATAATTCTACGCTCCAGCACTGATGGCGGTAATGCAAACCGTAAACAGTTTCCAAGGTCTGCTGGTCCAGCCGGGAATAACGCTTTCCAAAGGAAGCATCCAAAGAGGGTAAAATGCGGATTCTAAGATTGCCATTGATCTGGTCTTGGGTTCCTTCGGCCCAGGTGTATTCCAGGTGTAATCCGTCGCCCCGGAAATCGCTAAAGTCCGCTGAGGTATAAGAACTAAGGAAGCGGTTCTTATTGGGGTCGTAAGCGGTGATATTCTCGACGTTTATATATTGTAACAATTTAACCCTTGCCTCGGCGTTGATCAGGCCGAAGGGCCGGCGTGGCTCGCTGCCAGAGCTTACATCTCGATTCACCTCGAATAGGTTGTAGGTTTGACTTAATTTGCAATAGGCGAATTCGTGATAACGGGTCTTTCCTGGTTCTTCCTCAACTTTTCCGATCAAGCGCTGGGTGATGCCGTAGGTAATGGCGTTAGACTTGGGCACAGGCGTATCATAATTGGGAATCTGCTGCTGATCCACATCCGGAACATAAGTATAGGTGATTTCGGGCCGGACCAGATGTTTCAACTTAGGAACTCTTTTCGATCCGGTTTCAAAGATACGGAAAATTTCTGTGGCCGCCGTGGTTTTGAAATCCCATAATTCCCGGCTGTGAGATTCTTCAGTTCCGTTCTGGCTGCGATATACTGTCTCCCGGACTCCTAAATCGGGGGTGATCTCAAAAAATCCCCACCGCAAAGGAAGAGACAGGCGGGGATTGAGGTCCAGCCGGTGACCGGTCACTCCTTGTGCCCGCCAAAAATAATCATAGGAAGAATCCATGCTGAAATAGAAGGGGGAGCCCGGGATCGGCTGCCTCATGCCCCTGAAATTGACTGCCGGGTAATTCTGTAGCGTGGTTTGGTCTTCCTGCCTCAAATCAACCGTATGCCGGGCCTCTCCAAAAAGGCTGAACCGCTCCCAGTTCTTGGTCAAGGAGATGAACGAATAGGCCTGTTCGCTGGATTGTTCCTCATAGGTTGAGCCGTAATCTTTGAAATATTGCCGGTCGCTGAACTCTTTAATGCGACCCTTGGCAAAGAAAGTCTGGTTAAAATACTCTTCATGTTGAAGGTCCAATTGCCAGCGGTCGGGCTTGCGGTCTAACTGCTCGGTTCGCTTTTGCCGGTATTGATCCGTATCCCGGATGTGATACCCGTAAAAGCTCCCCCTGCTATCTCTCTGGCGCATATACCGGTATTCCAAACCTTTCCCCACCCCTTGAATCGTCGCCAGGTCAAGGTAAAAGGTAGCATCCATGTTTTTCGCGATGGCCCAAAAATAGGCATTGTTTAATTCTACCCCGCCTATGTTGGAATAACTGATCCGGGGAATCAGAAAACCTGATTGCCGCTTGGTCTTAACGGGAAAGATCAAATAAGGCGAATAAAGCAACGGAATATTTTTCACTTGAAAGGTTGCCCCCCATACGGAGGCATATTCTTCCAGCGTTACCAGGGTTTCCCTTCCCGTGAAACGCCAGGCCGGCCAATCCCCTTCACAGGTCGTGAAACTTCCACCCCGGACTCTGTACGTATCTTCCCCCACCCTCTCGATTTCTTCCCCCCGGAGATAAAAATTTTGTTTCTTCAAGAAAAGAGACCCCTGGATGATAATTCCCAGGTTGGTTTCCAGATTGATTTTCATTCTTTCACCGCGCAGGACGTCTTCCCCCTGAACGAGGATCACGTTGCCGGTGGCCTCGGCTTCGCTGGTTCTGGCATTCAAGAATACCCGATCAGCGGCAAGCTTGCGGTTTCCTTCCCAAACTTCTACCTTTCCCTCCGCTACATAAGAGTTTTCCGTTTTATCGTAAGCAACATGGTCTGCCTGCACCCGGATGGGGCTGTGGAAAGCTTCCGCCTTCTCTAAAAAGGACACCTGCGCGTCTGCCTGGGGAAGAAAAGCAAAAAAAAGAAAGAACAGCATGGAAATGGAGTAAACCAAGGAATAAATCAAGAAAGAACCATGCCCTTTTTGGCTAAATGAGCTCGGGCTTCTCCGACCGTGAAAAGAGATCCGGAAACGAGAACCAAATCCTCGCGACGGGTCACAGTTAGGGCGTGGTCAAGGGCTTGACCTACGTCGGCGATTGCGGCCGCAGATTTCTGAAAAGCAGAAGCGTGCCGCCGCAATTGCTCCAGGGAGGCAGCCCGGTCCATTTTCGGCCGCGTAAGGATCAAAAAATCGGCCAGGGGGACCAGGTTGGCCATCATTTTGGCAATATCCTTATCCGCCATGATGCCCATGACCAGGATGAGCCGGCGCCGCGGAAATCCCTCCTGTAAAGCTTTTTTCAATACCCGAGTCGCTCCCGAATTGTGAGCTCCGTCCAAGAGAATCCTGGGATTTTGTCCGATCAACTCCAACCTCCCTGGCCATTTAACATGGGCGACACCCCGCCGGATTTGATCTTCTTCAATGGTAAACCCGGATGCCATTAACGCTTCAACCGCTGCCAGTGCTAAGGAGGCATTGACAACTTGATGGCTGCCGGTTAATCCCAAGCGCAGACCCGCCCAGCGATGCGATCGTCCTTTAAAATCGATAACCCCGGGGGCCTGCCGCTTGGCCGTAAAATCTTCTCCCCAAACGTAAAAGGGGGAACCAAAATCCCGACACTTTTGGCGCAAGAGAGCAACCACGCGGGGTTGGTGGGCGGAGGTAAGTAAGGGCCGCTGCGGCTTAATGATTCCCGCTTTTTCGGCGGCGATGCGCATCAACGTTTTCCCCAGGTACTGCTGGTGTTCCAAAGAAATAGGAGTGATCAGGGAAAGCAGAGGATCGATCACGTTCGTGGCATCCAGCCTTCCTCCTAAACCTGTCTCCAGTACGACCACTTCTGCTTTGGCCTCGCGGAAATAGAGAAAAGCCATGGCCGTGGTGAATTCGAAAAAAGTGATCGTGGCATTCTCGGAGTCAAAGTCCTTAGTCCGGGGTTGGGAATTCGGAGTCAGGCAAAGTTCTCCCCTGTGGATCATTCTCTCGACGACTTCCCGGATATATTCGGTCAACTGGACCACCTTTTCCGAGGAAATAGGAATCCCATTAACCTGGATTCTCTCGCTGAAGTCGACTAGATGGGGAGATGTATACAGGCCTACCCTCAAGCCGGAATGCCGTAATACCGACGTTAGAAAAATTGCCGTAGAACCTTTTCCATTGGAACCGGCGATATGAATGGCCGGCAATCCCCCGTGGGGATTACCCAAATGGCCGAGCAAGGCCGTGATATTGGTAAGGCCCAGTTTGATCCCAAATCGCTGCAACCCGAAAAGGTAATCCAGGGTCTGCTGGTAACCTTTTTTAATTTCTTCTTTCCTTTGCACTTGTCAGGCTTCCTTCTCCCGTATTTTCTGCTTACGCAATAAAGAAAGGAGGGTGGCTAAAATTTTCTTCATCCCCCTCCGTTCAACGATCAGGTCGATCATTCCCCGCTCCATAAGGTATTCGGATCGCTGAAATCCTGCCGGCAACTTTTGCTTGATCGTCTGTTCAATCACCCGTTGGCCGGCAAATCCGATAATTGCTTTGGGTTCGGCCAGGATAACATCTCCCAGCATGGCAAAACTCGCGGACACCCCGCCGGTCGTAGGATCCGTCAGAAAGGAAATGTACGGCAGGCCTTTTTCTTTTAGGCGGGCTAAGGCCGCACTGGTTTTGGCCATCTGCATCAAGGCAAGGATTCCCTCCTGCATGCGCGCCCCCCCCGAAGAACAAAAAATGACAACCCCCCAATCATCAGCCATTGCCTTTTCCACCAGGCGGGCAATTTTCTCACCCACCACGGATCCCATGGAGCCCCCCATAAATTCAAAATCCATCACCCCAATCAGGACGGGCTGTCCTAAGATTGTCCCTTTTCCGCAGACGATCGCTTCTTTGGCCTGGGTTTTTTGCTGACTTTCCAAAATTCTTTCTTCATACTTCATTCGATCCTTGAATCGCAGGGGATCCAGGGGCTCCAATTCCGCATCCATCTCCACAAAGCTTCCTTCATCCAAAACTAAGGATAGCCGCTCAGCCGCGGAAATGCGAAAATGGTAATTACATTTGGGGCAAACCTGGAGGTTACGTTCTACCTCTTTACGGTAGAGCATTTCCCGGCAAGCATTGCACTGGATCCATTGCTGATTGTTCTCTTCCATAGCTTAAAACTGATAACGCTCCCCTTGCCGCAAAAAGGAAATCTTGGGGTAGCCGATCTGGCGCACCTCCTTTTTTAGTAATCCTAAATACTGGGGCTTCATGTGCGCCAGGAGGATGGGAACGCCTCTTCGGCGCAGTTTCTTCAATTCCCTCTTGAGCATCAGGGGCGTCATGTGGCCGCTGCTTTCCGCGACGGCCCTTAATCCATTAGGAAACGAAGTTTCTACCATCACTGCCTTCAAGTCCTCAAGGTCATTGGCCTCTTCCCAGATTCGCTCCGTTGGTCCGGTGTCCCCGGTGTAAAGAATGGCGCTTCGACCTTTGCGAATGATGTAGCCGACGGCCCGGACCGTGTGGTTCACAGGAATGGCCCGGATCGTGAATTCTTGCAAGGGAACGTCCACTTCCGGATCGATGGAAATGAATTTTAACACTGGAAATTCTACTGTGGGCAGGACCGTAAAATCCGGCCATAGAGCGTCGTTGAAAAGGTGGGATTTGATACTTTCAATGATCTGCCCGGTGCTGATAATGTTGACCGGTTGATGGAAGCGCTCGTCTACCAAGTTGGCCGCCAGAAAAGGGATATCTTTGATATGGTCAAGATGGGTGTGGGTGACCAGGATGTAAGAAAGCCGGCGCTGTTCCGGAAGACGGAGCACGGAGGTCACCGCTCCTGCATCCAATAGTAATTTCCCATCTACCGCAAAGCTGCAAAATCGATATCCGGGTAGCTCCCCCCCATAACAGCCGAGAACTCTGATCTCCATCAAAGCTCCTTCTCCACAGATTTTTTCTTAATTGTTCCCCGCCGTCCATAAAAACTAAAAGTACCGGCAACTGTCGACCCGCATAATAAATTTTTAAATTCATACCATAGGTTGCCGATATTATCAACTTCAATTTCCCCTTCCACCCCCCGTTTGTATATTTACATTGGCCCGAGCGCGAACGACGTTCGCGCAATCAACATCGGCACGGGGTCGATGGCCAGGGTCGTGAAACCGGGATCGGCATGAGCTTGCGCCGCCAGAGCAATTCGTATATCAGGCAGCTCAATCCCGATAATTAAAAAGGTTTTTATCCTCGCCGGAATTCCACCATAAGGATAAAAGGAAGGGACAGGAAGAAAAATTTTGAAAAATTTAAGAAAGAAGGATGGTTCTCTTCTTCAAAAAAGGAA
>JAHJQK010000069.1 GCA_018819135.1 Pseudomonadota bacterium
ACGTAGAGATCCTTCTCCACCGGAACGGATCATCCCTTCCGGTCGATCAAATTTCCCAACGCCGTGGCCTCTTTCATACGCCCCGGTTATAGGTATAACAGATTCCATTTCCATTGTCCAGAAAAAACTAACGCTGTAGTATTAAGAGATCCGCCTTTTCAATTCCATGATCCGGGCATGGGAAGTTTCGATCATAGATTTGGAGATGCGTTTCTTCTCGAAACCTTTGATCAGGGCTTCGAACATGCGCAGGAAAAGATCCGGGTCATTCCCTTCCGGGCTGTTATTGGAATCCAGAAGGATGTCCACACCCGCCTCGACAGCCAGCAGGCAGGACTCTTCCAGGCTGAACCGCTTGACAATTGCGCCCATTTGCAGGTCATCGGAAATGACCACGCCCTGGTATCCTATCTTTTCCCTCAGGAGGATCCGCAAAATTTTCGGGGATAGGGTTAGGGGAAATTTCTTGTCCCATCCAAGGTGATGAATATGCGAAGTCATTACCGTGTCAGCTAATCCTTCCTCAATTAACCAGGAGAAGGGGTGGATTTCCTGAGGCTGGTAAAGGGACGTTACGTCGGCAACCTCGAAATGCGTGTCCTTGCCCGCGCTCCCTTTCCCCGGAAAATGTTTCAGGCAGGTCAGGATCCCCTGTTGCCGGTGGGCGAGAATGAAGGCTTTGGCGTGCCGATAAACCAGCTTCGGGTCTGATCCGAAGGAACGGCCGTTGCGGGAAATCAGGCCCGCGGCGTTGAGGTCCAGGTCCACAACCGGGGCCAAGTTGAGGTTGATCCCGTTTAACTGGAGATCTTTGGCCATTGCTTCTGCAGCCTGGGCAGTCAAAGCCGGAGCATCCTTCTCTCCGAGGGATTGGGGAGTCGGAGTCTCCGGAAATCCAGCAGCGGGTCCAAGCCGGCTCACGATCCCCCCTTCCTGGTCGACCGCTATTAGAAGAGGAACGCGGGAATATTTTTGCAACCCGGACGTAAGGGCCTGGAGCTGATCGGGAGAGATGATATTTTTCGGGCAGGTCCGGGCCGCTTCATTCCGGGTCAGATCGGCCTTCTTCTTCTGCTCATCGAGGTAACATTTTAGGTCGATGTTGTAAAGAATCACGCCGCCGAGAGAATAATTTTTTATAGCACGGACAATGGGGCATTCTTCTGCCAGCTCGGCCTCCGGGAACCCCACCATGATCATCTGAGCGATCTTTTCCTTCAGTTCCTTGGAAATCATTTTTCCTCCTTGGGAATCCAGGCCAGAGTAGGTTGCAAGAACGGGATCATCAGCAGGGGCGCCAGGCCGATCAGGAAGGTAGCAAAGAAAAAGACCGGATAACCTAAAAAAGAGGCGGAATAGCCGCTGGCGACTCCGGCCATAGACCGGCCGAGGCCGAAAAGGGTGCTGAGAAAAGCATAGTGGGTAGCACTAAATCTTTTGTCGCAGAGTTTCATCAGGAAGCTTAAGAAAGCGGAGGTGGCCAGGCCGATGGCCAGGCTTTCCAGAAGGGCCGCAAAGTAAATGGAGAAAGCCGGAGCGAAGGGAAGAGAAGCCAGCGTGTACCCCAGGCTGGCGCCGGCTTGAACCGCGCCTAGAATCCAGAGGGACTTCCCAATTCCCCAGCGGGCTGTCAAAGATCCTCCAGTCATGGCCCCGACAATACTGGCCAGGGTTCCCAGGGTGCCCACGACAAAGCCGATCTGTCCGGGAGTAAACCCCCGGTCGATCCAGAAGGGGTTGGCCATAGCCACTAACATGGCTTCACCTACTTTGAAGGTAAGGATGAAGATAACGGCCGCCAAGAAGTTCGGCCGTTGGAAAAGGAGGCGGATAGGTCCTACCCATTGCTGCCAGAGAGATGGCCGGTTGAAAACGGCTGGCCTTCCCCTGCGGAAGGCTGGGAAACTCAGAACCATCATCGCCAAAACGGCCATGATCAACGCCGTGGCGATGAAAATGAAGGACCATCCGAAGGAATCGCTCAGCATCACCAGCAGGCCACCGGCGGCGATCAGAGCTACCCGGTAAGATGCAGAACGGACCCCGTTCGCCGGTCCCAACTCTTTTTCGTCCAGGATGTCTATGGTGTAGGCGTCGGCAGCAATGTCCTGGGTAGCGGAGGCCAGACAAATACCGGCCAGCGCCAGCCAAAACATGGCTTTTTCAGTTACTGGATCAAATGCCGCCAGCACCGCGCTGCCAAGGGCGACAGCCAGCTGGGCGGGAATGATCCAGAAATATCTCCGGCCGAACCGGTCGACCAGGGGAGCCCACAGGAGTTTGAAAGACCAGGCCAATCCTAAAAGACTGAGCAGCCCGATTTCCTCCAGGGAGATTTTTTTTACCCGAAAATATACCGAGAGAGCGTTGTTGATCAGGCCGAAAGGAAGGCCCTCGGAAAAATAGAGGAGCGCCACCACGGCCATTTTGGTGCGGGTGGAAAGCAATCTTTAACCTTTATTCTTTAGTTCGCGAGTTAAAATTTTTCCAGTGGAGGATTTGGGAAGCTCGGAACGAATCTCCACCTGGCGGGGAATTTTATAAGGAGCCAGATGGGCCTTGCAATAATCGATAATCTCCCCCACGGAGGTTTGCTGCCCGGGCTTAAGAGTGATGAAGGCCTTGGGAATTTCTCCCTTCACTTCATCCGGGATGCCGATAACTGCCGCTTCGTACACCACCGGGTGGGTGTAGAGGACTTCCTCGATCTCCCGGGGATAGACATTATAACCGGCGGTGATAATCAGATCTTTTTTCCGACCGACGATGTAAAAATATCCCTCTTCATCCTGCCTCGCTAAATCCCCCGTATAGACCCATCCGTCCCGGATAGATTCCCTGGTTAGCTCCGGAAGTTTCCAGTATCCTTTGGCGGCATTGGCACCTTTGAAAAGCAATTCGCCAACCTCTCCCGGGATGACTTCCTTTCCATCTTGGTCGATCAAGCGGGTCTGGACATTGGGGACGGCAAGGCCGATGGAGCCGGCTTTTCTCACCCCATGCACGGGGTTGGCCGTAACGAGGCCGGTAGACTCGGTAAGGCCGTAAACTTCCAAGATTTCTGCATGAAAGCGCCTCTCCCAATTTTTTAGCAGTTCGACCGAGAGGGAAGCCCCACCGGATAAACCCATCCGGATGGAAGAGATTTTGTAGGATCCTTTCTCGTAGGCGTGATAGAGGTAATTAAACATTGTGGGAACTCCGGGGAACCACGTAATGCGATAGTTGGCAAAAGCCTGGAGAACGGATTCGGCTTGAAAGCGTTCCAGGATGACCA
Source organism: Pseudomonadota bacterium (assembly GCA_018819135.1). Lineage (GTDB taxonomy): Bacteria > Desulfobacterota > SM23-61 > SM23-61 > SM23-61 > JAHJQK01. The sequence continues at coordinate 3,278 of JAHJQK010000069.1, forward strand.
TAGTCCCGCCGGAACTCAGGCTGCCGAAAACCGGGCTGGCCAACGCGAAGACATGCACCAGGGGTAGGACGACCAGCGTAATGTCCTCTTCCTGCAAACCATAAGCCCCAGCGATGTTCGGTCCGGAGAACGTGAAATTCCCATGGGTGAGTATAACCCCCTTGGGTTGTCCCAGAGTTCCGGAGGTGTAAAAGATAATGGCGTTGTCTTCGGAATTGAGATCCAGGGGTTGGAGAGACCTGGCCGCAGGAATCAAACGCTCCACGGTCTTGAAGATTGACGAATCCGCTCCTTCGCGGAAAATAGCCTTTTTTAGGGTTGGGACCTGGGACTGAATCCCTTCAATTGTTTTTTGGAATTGAACGGTGGACAGTAAAAATTTAGCCTCCGAGTTGTTTAGCAGAAAGGCAATTTCGCGGGGAGTATAGAGCGGGTTGACAGGGATGACCGTTCCTCCACCTTTGATGATGGAAAAATAACAAAGCAGAGTATCCAGGCTGTTGGGAAAGAGAACCGCCGCATGATCCCCCTTTTTTAAACCCAGAGACTGAAGCGAGGCCGCCAAGCGGGCGGTAACCTGGTCGAATTCGCGGTAGGTAAGCGAATTACTCTTCTCCCAGAGAAAAATTTTATTGCCGAATTCTCTCGCCCGCTCCTTGATAAAATCGACAAGGTTCATCGGAAAAATTGTATCACTTCGGCAATCGGCTTCCGGGGGCGAACCTCGGGAGTCTCCGCAGGATACCCTACGGGGATCAGGTTCACGAAATCCCATTCTCCCGCAACGCCCAAGATTTGCTCGATTTCTTTCTTGGCCTGCTGGGGCCCCCCCATCCAGGTCGCACCCAAACCAAAATAATGGAGGATGAGCAAAAGGTAGGCGATGGCGGCAGCGATGCTCTGCAGGGTAGAATTGCCCAACTGGCGGTAAGCGCGGATCTCCCGGGCAACCGGATCCGACTCCCCCCGAGCCCGCAGAATCTGATCGGCGATACTCGAGTACTTGCCCATCAATACGGCAATACATGCCGGCGCGCCGCGGAAAAAGTCTGAAGTCTTTCGCCAACGTCCTACGGTCTCACCGAACTGCCCAGCCTCGGGCCAGGAAGCCAGGAGTTCGGTCTTGGCCTTGACCGCATCAGCCATTTGGGTGATCAGACCTTTGTTGGTGACGATTAAAAACCTCCAGGCCTGATAATTCCCCCCGTTGGGCGCCCAGGTGGCCAGTTCCAATGCCTTCAACAAAAGATCTTCCGGAACCGGTTTGTCCTGAAATTTGCGAACGGAACGACGGGTTTTGATCAGCTCGGCGAGCTCCCCCAAATCAATCATTTTTTCACCTCCGTATGTATTTAGACATCAATTATATTCTAAGATTTTCTAAAAAGGCAAGAAGGTGCAAGAAAAACGGAATTCGTCGTGAATCGTTGGCCAAAGCGTTTGAAAGATTTTTCAGGATTTCATTCCATCAGATATGCGCCCTTCATGGCCGATCCTGCCTGTCGGCAGTAACGCTGGAGAAGTCCCCGGGGTTGCTGAAGGGTAGGCGGTTGCCAACGCTTCTGGCGCTCAGCCATGACAGCTTGAATGGCCTGGGGATTCATTTTTTCCCCAGCACAACCCGCAACGGAAAGAATCCGGTTGGGGATGTCGATGGAAATTAAATCCCCATCTTCCACAACGGCAATCGGACCGCCTCGAGCTGCTTCGGGTGATACGTGGCCAATACAAGGTCCCCGGGTTGCTCCCGAGAATCTTCCGTCCGTTACGATGGCCGTGTTGTGCAGATCCGGATTGGTCGCCAGGGCTTCGGTAGTGGCCAGAATTTCCGGCATGCCGCTGCCCCGGGGCCCTTCATAGCGAATGACGATGACCGAACCGGGCTGGATTCTTCCTTGAAGAATGGCCTGGAAGGCGTCTTCCTCGCGGTTGAACACCCGGGCCGGCCCTTCATGGGTCAACATGGCAGAGGCTACCGCGGAGTACTTGACCACCGCCCCTTCCGGGGCAAGATTTCCTTTGAGAACGGCGATAGACCCGGCTCCTTTGCTGTTCTCGGCCTGCCGAATAATATCCTCCCGCTTTACTTTGTAATTGGCCAGGTACCCTTCGCCCCTTCGGAAAAAACCTTCCCTTTCCAACTGCTCCAAATTTTCCGCCAGGGTTTTCCCCGTCACGGTCATGACTTTTAAATCTAAGACTCCCCGGAGTTCTTTTTGAACGCGAGGAATCCCGCCGGCATACCAGAAAAGTTCGGTCAGATACTCGCCGGAAGGTTGAATATTCGTGAGGTAGGGGATGACGCGGTTCAGCTGGTCGAACCGTTCGGCCTCAATCTTGAGACCCAATTCATGGGCGATCGCCGGCAAATGGAGCAGGGCATTGGTCGATCCTCCGATGGCGGCGTGAACCTTTATGGCGTTTTCGAATGCTTCCGGCGTGAGGATGTCGGAGGGGCGAATTCCTTTTTGGGCCAATTCCATAATTTGCCGGCCAGCCTGGCGGGACAGGCGACCGATATCGGCCAGGCTCGCCGGGATCAGGGCGGATCCAGGCCAAGCCATCCCCAAAGCCTCGGACATACATTGCATGGTACTTGCCGTTCCCATAAACTGGCAGGCCCCGGCCCCCGGACAAGCGGAGAGCTTATAATCCCGTACCTCGCGGGAGACGTTTTCTCCCCGGCGCATCTTCGTAGCCGTTTCTCCCACCAGAACGCTATGAGACAGGTTGGGGCCGATCCGGTTGCTGCCCCCCGGAACATGAATGGCCGGGATGTTCAGGCGGGATACAGCCATCAGGTGGGCCGGAATCGATTTGTCACAGGAAGAAAGGACAACGATCCCGTCCCAGGGAATGACCCGGCCATGGACTTCGACCAGATCACAGAGGACTTCTCGGGAAGGAAGGATATAATTCATTCCGCTGTGGAGCATTGCCCAGCCGTCGCAGATATCGGTACCATGGAATCCTGCGGGCTTTCCTCCTTCCTGGAAGACCCCGATGGAAACCTCTTGCGCCAGGCGGTCCAGGTGAACGCTTCCGGGATGGCTGCTGCCAAAAACGTCTTCGATAAGGATTTGCGGTTTGCTCAAGTCCGCTTCGTCCCAATCCATTCCACAGCAGAGGGCGTCTACCTGAATCCAATCTTCACGAATCTTACTGCTTTTTTGTTTCTTTTCCTGGGCCATGATTCACCTTTTTTGAGGAATTTCTTTTTCCCTCTTACCTTCAGGAGTATTGCTTAAACTCTATAATCTATCCGGGCCTTTGTGAAGGTCGGAAAATTTACCGCTCCTCAGAGTCGTTCTCGTCTCGGTTTCTACAATAGGAGATCCGATTTGTCAAGTAGAAACGGTCTCTTTTGCGCTGGCAAAGCCGGATTCGAAAGCGGATTTGGGAGGAAAGAGTCAGAGGGTGGGTTTATAGGAATGCAACGTCCGTAAATCCTTCGCTTTTCATAAAAAAGAGAGTTGTAATCTGGCCAGAAATAGGCCATAATTACTGCGTGGTCTATAGAATCGTATTTACCGAAAATGCGATTGATGATTTCAACTCCATGGATGCCCGATGGAGGGCTATGGTTCGCGATGCCATTCGCGTTCATTTGACTCACGAGCCGACAAAACAGAGTAGAAGTCGCCTTAAAAGATTAAGGGATTTGAGGCACCCCCAGTTCCGGCTAATGGTCGGTGCCATACGTGTCTTTTATGATGTGGTGGGCAAGGATGTTGTCATCATGGCCATCATGTCAAAAGAGAAAACGATTCAATGGCTAAAGGAGCATGGAGTAACATGATTAAAGTGCCGCTCTCCAAAGTAAAAGATAACTTCTCTGAGTTCATCAAGAAGGCGGGGAAAGAAGAGGTCATTGTTACCATCCACGGACGCCCTGCCGCGGCGATTATTGGGTTCGAGGATGAAGAGGACTGGCTGGAGTACCGTTTATTAAAGGACGATAAATTCCTCGCTCGTATCTCCGAATCGAGACAACAATACAAAGAAGGGAAATACAAGACGCTGGAAGATGTATCTTGAAAGGGAGCCCAACATTCCTTACAGCAGACCTGCGTCGAACGAATCCCTTTTTGGAATGCTCGAAGGTACGGCCATCATTGTCTTTATCGAGAATCATGAATTAAGTATGGTGTCCCCGGAATTAACATATCGATAGCTTGGAATTCTTAGTACTGGTACTCGCTCATCAATTTCCCCCTTGGGTCTTTGCGCTGGCTGCCTGCTTCTTTGCCCGTCTGGCCAACTTCTTGAAATGTTCCAATTCGACCTTTTCCTCGATGGACATCACGGTGGCTGGATGATTCTTCCCAAATTGCTTGCGATACAGGTGCTCGATGAACTGCGGGAGCGGCATTTTCCATGGCTCCTGCTTGTGGTTGGCAAGCTTCCCTAGTTTCTTCGGGTTGAGACCAAGTTCCTGGGCCATTTGGACCTGCTCGTGGGACAGGTGGAATTTCTTCCGTGCGTCCGTCCAGACCAGCAAATAATTCGGGACATGTTTTTTAAGCATCGATTATCTCCCTTGGGCCCATCGCCGGTAGGCATCGATCCACTCTGCGCCTCTCGGTCTGCGCTCCGGCAGCGGGAGGTCCAGGACGGGGATCCGCTGGTGTTCGCGTCCACGCCGGCAGACCGCCACGATCTCGCCGGCGTCGTTCAAGTCGACTCGCTCCACTGTGACTTCCACCCCGAGCAGTTTCGTCATGAACGGCACTGCCAGCTCTTCTTCCAGCATGGTGAAGATGCCGGCGATCTCCTCGGACTCGTTGTAGCAGTCCACGGTAGCCTCAGCGATAAGCCTTTCGAGGTGGAGCGCCCCCGCTCGAGTAGCCCGCTTTCTCGGTCCCTTTCTTTTCGCGCTCTTCTGGAGGTTTCCCATGTTGATATCATCCGATGGGCGACTTAATAGGCACCCCCTTTTGGGTAGGAATAATATAAGGAGCTGCCCCTGTATGTCAATAGAATTTGACCGCAAGGTATATTAGGTCGGGCGATAAAATTTGGGCTCTCCCACTCGGGCTTATTCTCTCGTGAATCCTTTTCTCTGGGAAATGGAGGGCTCTGCGAATCGCTATGGTCCCCCTTCGGTCTAACTTTGGCATCATGCCCTGCAAGGTTGTCGCGCGGTCACCGGGCCAATTCCCTACCGCCGCTCGTTATGATTGCGTTTTTAGCCTCAAAATTCAGTATTGTGCCTCGGGAAATCGAGTAATTCCTTTCCTTAATCCGCCTTCACTTCAAGATTATCGGAATCAACGGAACTACGGCCCGGCCTTCGCTTAAATCCTCTCTTGACATACGTACCGTTTTTGATACACTTGGACTATGCAGCAAGACCCAAACGAGCCCATACTGACTGTGGTCTTCTATAGAACCGGTGGAGGCAACGAGCCAGTACGGGAGTGGCTCAAGAGCCTGAAACGGGAAGAACGAAAGATTATCGGCGAAGACATCAAGACACTACAATTTGGCTGGCCCTTGGGGATGCCGCTTATCCGAAAGCTGGAGCCAGGCATATGGGAAATCCGCTCAAGGATTACCCAAGGCGTCGCTCGGGTGTTACTCACAGTTGAAGGGCATATGATGGTGCTGTTGCATGGCTTTATCAAGAAGTCACAGAAGACGCCGCGGAGTGAGTTGCAAACAGCCCGGCAACGCCTATTAGATTTGCGAAAGGAGTAAAACCATGAATAAGAAACATATCGGCAGCAACTTAGATGATTTCCTCCGAGAAGAGCAGCTACTGCATGCAGCTGAAACAGCTGCCGTCAAACGAGTGATTGCCTTTCAGATTGATCGGGAAATGAAACGCCGCAAGCTCACCAAGACCGAGATGGCCAGCCGGATGAAGACAAGCCGTGCCGGTCTTGAGCGGTTATTGGACCCCGCAAATAGTTCTGTCACTCTTTCCACCCTTGAGCGGGTGGCGTTGGTCCTGGGGAAAAAACTAAGGGTTGAGTTTGCATAATGGACTTTAGTTATATGGAAAACGTGACGCGGAAAACATTCGTGCAGAACGTGATTTCCGGTGAAATTCCTTATGGTCCCCCTTCGGTCTAACTTTGGCATCATGCCCTGCAAGGTTGTCGCGCGGTCACCGGGCCAATTCCCTACCGCCGCTCGTTATGATTGCGTTTTTAGCCTCAAAATTCAGTATTGTGCCTCCGGAAATCGAGTAATTCCTTTCATTAATCCGCCTTCACTTCAAGATTATTGGAATCAACGGAACTACGTCCCGGCCTTCGACGTTCCTTTCTATCAGGTCATTCATCATTCTGCAAAATTTGAAGAATTTCCCGGTAATTGTTTTAAAATCCCGGCAACAAATTTTTTGATGATCACCGGGTAGGAATGATCGGTTCATCACGCCTTGCCCACCGCCTCAGTTTTTTCAACAGAACGTCTAAGAGGCCACCTGGATGCTTATTTTCGTCAAGCAATTTCTGCACGAACGTCCCCGTCCCCACAAATCCTACTCCCTCCGCCATGCACCATCAAGAAAAGACGCTAAGCGCTTAGCGCTATGCGCATAGCATATAAACGGAGAGATGACCGAGCTGGCCGAAGGTGCTCGCCTGCTAAGCGAGTGTATGCCGAAAGGTGTACCGCGGGTTCGAATCCCGCTCTCTCCGCCAGAAAATTTGCTACGCCAATTTTACTTTTAACCCTTAACTTGATTGTATAGGAATTTCCTTTTTTATCCTTCCCCCTCACCCCCGCCCTCTCCCCCGTTTGCGGGGGAGAGGGGAAGGGTGAGGGGGCTTAGCTTGTAGCGAAAGAAAAAAAATTCTTCTACCGCTTCCCGAAAAGTTAATTATTGTTAGTTTAAAGTATTTCGCCTTTACGAATTTTGGGCCCGCTTCTTGCGGGCTTTCAATTTTTTCGGGGAATTGCCTGGGGAGAGAAAAAAGCTCGAAGAATGATTGGCAAGGGGAATAAGGAGCTGAGTAAATGGATTATCTGACCATGACATTGCTTTCTATGGTGCTGATCGGTTTTAATACTTTTGCCGTTAAATTAGTCAGTCAGAACCTTCACCCTGCTTTGCTCTTGGTCACCAAGTTCGGAATCGG
>JAHJQK010000070.1 GCA_018819135.1 Pseudomonadota bacterium
CGCCAGAGAAGCCTGAACCGGACGTTCGAAGAATATCCAGATATGACCACCCTTTCCTGATCTCGAACGTTCCAGCGCTGCAGGAACCCCCATTTCCTCACAGGTTTTAAGAAATACAGCCGCATCCTCTTGCCAGGCTTTCTTATCGAAATCGACAGCCAGGAACCAGCAGGTTTCATCCGTTAACAGGGGGTAAACCCCAATCGTATGTTTCCCAAGCAGATGGCCAACAATCACTTCATCTGTGACTGGCTTGAGCACTCTATTTTCACAGTCGGCACATTTCACCATGGGTTTGCCACAAAAGGAAAGGTTCCATTCGTTTGCACAAGCAGGTGAATAGCCAGAATTTCCTTTCCTCCCTTCCCATCTGATTGGATAAACGTCTTCACGCCCACGGAACAAGGACCGAAAAAGAGCAATCTGGGTTTCTATTGAAGAGTCATTGGTAACGTGATCTGCAGAGGTATATGGCGTGGATGGTTCCGATATACTTGGTTGCGGTGTTGGAGTTCGATCTTCATGATGTAAACCGAGTAGCTTCTTTAGCCGTTCATTTTCCTCCCTCAACAAAGCACATGCTCTTAATGCTTTTTGCAGTTGGTTTTGAAGGTCTTCGGGATCAATCATCTAATCGTCCACTTTATCAAATACAAAGAAGTCTAACAGACAAAAGGCCTTGAAATTTGAATTAATTTTGCGGAAGGATGATTAATTTCTTTTCTCTTTGCCGCTTTACGAATTTTATTGTAGGCATGCGTTTCGGTCAATTCAATCGAAATACTTGCCGGTTATTCGCATCATGGTCCTGGGGCCTTGCAGGTTACCCAGAAGACATGGTCTGTAACCAGTTTTCCGGTAATCGGCCCTCGGGATTGAGCCCTCGCCTAAGACTGAAGCCATCTACAGATCACTTCGTTCCTGAAAACGCAGAAGCGGAGAAGCTGGGAGCGGGGAGGGAATGAATCCGTTTGTTTCCTTCATTCTTAGACTGTTACTGGAGTCAGGGTGAAGACCCGGGCAAGCTTAGCGGCGCGAGCGATGTCACCCCGGCGGAGGGCGTCGCGGACCTCGTCCAGTTTGTAGGCATCCTCCAGGCTGAGATAAGGGGACCAACCCGTTTCATTCTCAACCAGATCAACATCTACTTCAGCTGCGTAAACACCCTCATGCACCAGCTTTGTATGACTTCTCTTTTTCATCGTTTTCTCCTTAAAAAATCACTCGACCAAAGCTCGGGATCCGGTCGATAAGCAGTAACAACTACGGCCGGCGTTGAGGCTCCCCTCGGAATTCCCCAAACAACATGGCTTGGCTGTCCTCCTCGATCTTTTTGAAGAACCAGGACGCCAGGCCCTTTTGGATAATCTGGATAGTCTTCCACAACTACTGCATCCTTAACGCCAGCCATGATATCTCGGACGAAGATATTATCCTCTTCCATCTCGTCATATCCATGTGCGGATATCATCACCTCCTGCTTTTCAACAAGCCGAAGTACTCGCCCGAATGTCTTACTCATGGTCATATATTAGCGTAATGAACATCCCTCTGCAACCCGTTTCTCCGTTTTTCCCAATCTCCCCATATCCCTATCCCCCCATCTTTTTTTCTGAATCTGTACCCAATCCCTAACCTGCCAAAAGATAAAAGAATAATGGAATGTTGGAATAATGGAATATTGGTTGAAAATCCTTGGTATTTCAATAAATTTTGATGCCGGCCCAATATTCCACCATTCCATTATTCCAATATTCCATGAGGTATGAGCTTTGCCAGCAAAATTTGTTTTAGCCAATTACATCGTGCGCATTTATCGTTTTGATAGGAAAAATCCTCGTCGTATCGTTGGGTTTGTAGAAGAAGTTGGGGGAAAGGGGAAAAAGGCCTTTACCAATTATGACGAACTCTGGGACATTCTCAGCGGTTCGAAAAGCATTAAGCAGCAGGGGAAAAAAGAATAGAATTGAATGATTGATAAGGGAGGATATTTCAACAAGGAGGAGGTAGCCATGGCGAACATTTACGAGAAAGTGCAGGAGAGACTGGATAAATTCCCTCAAGGATTTCCCAAAACCAAAAGCGGTGCAGAAATGGATATACTCAAAAAGCTCTTTACCCCGGAAGAGGCAGAGATCATGCTTTTCCTGCGGCCGTTCCTGCCAGAGCCTGTTTCCATGATAGCCGAGAGGGCGGGCCGGGACGAAAATGAGGTAGCAGAAATCCTATACCGGATGTCCAAAAAGGGTCTAATCTTTCGCTTCAAATCGCCTGAACAACAATTTATGTATTTTTTGATCCCCTGGGTGATTGGAATATGGGAATTCCAATTGAAGAATTTGAACCCGGAAAACATCAAGCTGTATGAGAGATATTTTGAAGAAGGAATGGTCCAGGAAAGGAAAAGATCAAAGACCCCCGGGGGACGCATCATTCCTGTTGAAAAAGAAATACAGGGAATGGCTGAAATTCAGCCGTATGAAAAGGTTTCGGAGATTATTAACTCTCATACCAAATTTGCAGTTGCGGAATGCATCTGCAGGAAAGAGAAGAGGATCATGGGAGAAGGATGTGAAAAGCCCTTGGAGGCCTGCATGGCCTTTGGGCCCATGGCGGATTATGCTATCGAAAATGGATTGGGGAGAGAAATCTCCAAAGAAGAAGCCAGGCAGATACTTATAAATGCCGAGAAGGAAGGTTTAGTCCACTTTTCCTCGAATCATTCAGGCGCCAAGATGTTCATATGCAATTGCTGTGGATGTTGCTGTAAAGCTTTGGGATTTATTACAAAATATAACCTCCCGGCGGCAATCGCCAAAGCAAATTATTATGCCCGGGTGAATGAAGAAACCTGTTCGGCCTGTGAAGTCTGCGTTGGTCGGTGTCAGGTGAAGGCCATCCAGATTCAACCGCCCTTCTTCAGGCTATGGGAAAGGAAAAGAATAAGGAATATCCTTTTACGTAGAAAATGCTCCATCACCCCGCCTTATCCCCCAGAGTGCGGGAGAGGGGAAGGGTGAAGGAGAGGGTAG
>JAHJQK010000071.1 GCA_018819135.1 Pseudomonadota bacterium
ACGTAGAGATCCTTCTCCACCGGAACGGATCATCCCTTCCGGTCGATCAAATTTCCCAACGCCGTGGCCTCTTTCATACGCCCCGGTTATAGGTATAACAGATTCCATTTCCATTGTCCAGAAAAAACTAACGCTGTAGTACTAAAAAGAAAATAATTATCTGTGTTTATCTGCGAAAATCTGCGTCCCGATTAATTTATTTAAAAACCAATTAGTTGCCGAGAGCAGAAAGGAGGGGACGTTGGACTCGAAGACAAAAGAATACCCTGTCATTTGGTTGCAATGTGCCACCTGTACGGGGTGCTTGATCTCCATCCTGAACTCCGTGAGTCCGACCATCAAGAACGTATTGATCGATGAGGTAATTCCCGGAAAGCACGTAAACCTGCGCTTCAATGCCACGGTCATGGCCGGGGCCGGAGACTTGGCGATAGCCATCGCCGAGGAAACGGTTAAAAAAGTAAAGGGGGGATACCTTTTGATCGTTGATGGGGGCATTCCCACTGCCAGGAATGGAGTTTATGGTTCCATCGGTGAAAGAAACCACCAGCCGGTCTCCATGGTGGAGCGGGTGGTTGAATTTAGCCGAGATGCCCTGGCCGTGATGGCCGTAGGCACGTGCGCAACTTTTGGGGGAATCCCCGCCGCGGCGCCGAACCCGACGGGTTGCCAGGGATTAAAAGAGCTGCTGGAAAGTAAAGGGATCAGGACCCCCGTAATCAACGTTGCGGGATGTCCTCCCCACCCAGACTGGTTCGTGGGGACGGTGGCCAGCCTCCTTCTCAGCGGCCTTCCTTCTGCCGATCAGTTGGACGATTTTGGCCGCCCCTTAACCTTTTACGGCAAGCTCATCCATGAAAATTGCCAGCGGCGTGCTTACTTTGACGAGGGGAAATTTGCCAAAAAGCACGGCGATGCAGGTTGCCTTTACGAATTGGGATGTAAGGGGCCGATCACCTACGCCGATTGTCCTACGCGTCTCTGGAATACGGGGGTGAACTGGTGCGTGGGATCTGGTGGGGGATGCCATGGATGTACGCAACCCGAATTTCCGGATCTCGTCTCTCCTCTCTATGTGAAGACCATCGAGATCGAAACTGCCCCCAATAAATCATAAGGAGAAACGACATGGGAAAAATTGTTATCGACCCCATTACCCGGATTGAAGGGCATCTGAAGATCGAATGTCTGGTGGAGAACGGAATCATAAAGGAAGCCCGCAGCTCCGGCATGCTTTTCCGGGGTTTTGAGATCATCCTGCGAGGCCGAGATCCCCGGGATGCGCAAATCATCACCCAACGTATTTGCGGCGTATGTAACCTTTGTCATGCCATGGCCTCCACTCTTAATTTGGACAGTGCCTTTGGGCTGGCGGACAAGATTCCGGACAACGGTCGCATCATGAGAAACCTGGCGGCGGGACTGCACGTGGTTCAGGATCATATCCTCCATTTTTACCACTTAGCGGCCTTAGACTACGTGGATGTAACCAAAGTGGCCAAATATGAGGGGAGCGATGCGGATTTAAATTCCATTAAGGCTTTTATCGGCCGGGGGGAGTTGGGGCCTTTTGTTCCGCGGTACGAAGGGGATTACCGGCTGCCGGACGATGTGGATAGAGCTGCCGTCAGTCATTACGTAAAAGCCCTGGAAATCCGCCGCAAGGGGCATGAAGTCGTCGCCATGCTCACCGGGAGAATCCCTCACACTGCGTCCATTGTTCCCGGAGGAATGGCTGAAGTTCCCACCGTGGATAAGATCGCTTCCATTCTCTGGCGTTTAAATGAACTGCGATCCTTCGTGGATAATGTCTATCTTCCGGATGTGCTGGCGGTGGCCGGGGTTTATTCCGACTACTTCCAGATCGGGGCCGGTTGCCAGAACCTTCTGGCTTATGGGGCTTACGACCTCGAGGGAAAAAATCCCGATTATACGCGGCGCCAGCGCCTTTTCCAGCAAGGAACGATCTCCGCTGACTTGAAACTTCAACCCCTGGATTTGAGCAAAATTACGGAAGAAGTCCGCCATTCCTGGTACGTAAGCAATACTTCCAAGCTGCACCCTGCCACAGGAAAAACAGTCCCGGCGGATGAAAAAGATGGGGCTTATTCATGGCTGAAAGCCCCCCGCTACGATGGACGGGTATACGAAGTGGGCCCCTTGGCCCAAATGGTAACCACTTATGCGAGCGGAAATTCCAAGGTAAAATCTTTGGTCGATTCTACGCTGGCCCATTTTAAAGCTACACCGGCCGCTCTTTTTTCGGTCCTGGGGCGACATGCCGCCCGGGCCTTGGCTGCCAAACATATCGCCGATGCCATGGGGGAATGGCTGCTGCAGTTAAAGCCCGGAGAGCCAACCTTCGTCCCTTATGAACTTCCCGAAGAAGCCCATGGGGTTGGGATCATTGACGCCGCTCGAGGAGCACTGGGCCATTGGGTGGAAATCAAAGAGAAAAAGATAGCCAACTACCAGTGCGTGGTGCCAACCACTTGGAATGCTTCCCCCCGGGATGATTCCGGAACCCCCGGGGCAATTGAACAGGCGTTGACCGGGACCCGAGTGAAGGATGAAGCGAATCCCTTCGAGATTGTCCGCATCGTTCGCGCCTTCGATCCCTGTATCGCCTGCGCCGTTCATCTGATTACCCCCAAAGGAAACGAATTGGGGCGATTCCGCATTTATTAGGGCCGGAAAGGAGGAGAGCCCATGTTACTTTCGCAACAAAAGCCATTGGAAGAAATTTTAAGTTTTTTAGACGGGGAAAAAAACATTTTTATTTTAGGGTGTAATGGTTGCGCCGAGGCCAGTGGTACCGGAGGGAGGCCGCAGGTACTGGAGATGAAGGAAGCCTTGGAAAAGGCCGGGAAAAAAGTCACGGGTTTCAGCGTAGTGGATTTCCTTTGCCAAAAGGCTCTGGTGCAATCCCGTCTTCGGGGCAAGGCCAAAGAGGTCAAGGCAGCGAATTCCATTTTGGCCATGACCTGTGGCGTAGGGGTTCAGGCGGTGGCGGCCGTAAGCAACAAAGTAACGCACCCCGCTTGCAATACCCTGCCGCTGGGGGGGATACGCGGAGAGTGGCAGGGTTCTGAGCGTTGCTGGGAATGTGGCGACTGTGTCCTGGACTTGACGGGTGGCATCTGCCCCTTGACGGCCTGTTCAAAATTTTTATTGAACGGGGCTTGCGGGGGGACCACGAAAGAAGGAAAATGCGAAGTGGACCCGGAAATGGAATGCGGCTGGCGGCTGATCTATGAAAAGCTGGAAAAGCTGGGCCAATTAGAAAAACTCCGCCAGATTTATGAGCCCAAAGACCACAGCAAAATGATGCCCCCGAAGGGCCTGCGGCTCTCTGAGCGATGGGCCCTGGAGCAGGGAAAATAAAGGAGGAGGGAGAGCATGGGTTTACAAGAGAGCTTAGCCTCTAAGAAATTCGTGGTAACTTCAGAAATTGGCCCTCCCAAAGGGATCCACATCCAAGAAATGCTGGCTGATGCCGATTTGCTGCGGGGGCGGGTGGAGGCAATCAATGTAACCGATTTACAGAGTTCCGTCATGCGCTTGGGTTCTCTGGCGGTCTGTCATCTTTTGCAAGAGAAAGGGCTGGAGCCCATCTTGCAGATGACCTGCCGGGACCGGAATCGATTGGCCCTGCAAGCGGATTTGCTCAGTGCTTCCGTCCTGGGCATTGAAAATGTATTAGCGTTAACCGGGGATTATGCCTCTCTGGGGGATCATCCCCAGTCCAAGCCGGTCTTTGACCTGGACTCGGTGAGCCTCCTGAGCGTAATCAAAACGCTGGAAACAGGCACGGATATGGTGGGCAATCCTTTGAGCGGCGCACCGAAGTTTTTTGCCGGAGCCGTAGTCAACCCCGGGGGCAATCCGGTGGAGGCCCAAATCTTTAAGATGGAAAAAAAGATAAAAGCCGGAGCTTCCTTTTTCCAGACCCAGGCGGTCTATGATGTGGGGGCCTTCGAGAAATTTATGAAACGGGTGGCGCCTCTCAAAGTTCCGGTTTTAGCCGGGATCATTTTGCTGAAATCTGCCGGTATGGCCCGGTTTATGAACAAAAACGTGGCTGGAGTTTTCGTTCCCGAGCCCCTCATCCAAAAAATGGCCAAGACCGAAGACCGGGTGAAGACCAGTATTGAGATCGCGGCCGATTTGATCAAGGACCTGAAGGGCCTGTGCCAAGGAGTGCACATTATGCCCATCGGCTGGGAGAGCAAAGTACCGGCCGTTTTAGATGCGGTTAAATTATAAGAAATCTACCTTTGCGGGATAGGCCATTCCCCGAAGATGATTGATGAGAGCCTATCTCAGGCCGCTGCCGCTGTCGCCCGCGCCTGCACGATCCTGGCCAAAGACCAGATCCAGGTCGGTGGAGTGGTTTCAGTGGTGAACCCGGAAAAATGCGCGGCCGGTCTGACCTGGGTGCGGGTTTGCCCTTACAACGTCCCGGTGATCAACGCCGAGGGGGTGGCGGAGATCGAAATGGCCATGTGCCATGGGTGCGGTATCTGTGGCTCGGAGTGCCCGGGGAAAGCGATTACCCGGCAACATTTTACCGACGAACAGATCATGGCCAAGGAGGAAAGCGGCTCGAGATGTACAACATGTCTGCGGCTATGGGTCCACGTTTTGCAGAAGTGGCGCGGGAGATGACCGAACGGATCCGCCAGTTGGGCCCCAGCCCGGTTAAAAAGGGACAGCGTGCCCTTAATATTTTAGAGCAGGCTGGATAAGTTCGGAGTTCGGAGTGTTGATTTTTTTATTCTGAGTTCCGAACTCGCAAATCCGAACTATAAAAGGGAGTTGGAGATGATTATCGCGGAAGGAAAACCCATAAAAGAAATTCTGGCCATGATCGATGGCTACGATAAGATAATTGTGGCCGGATGCAAGGGATGCGTAACCGTTTGCTCCGCCGGCGGGGAAAAAGAAGTCAGCATCCTCTCTTCCGCCCTTCGCTTAGCCCGCCAGACCCAGGGGAGGTCTTTGGAAATTAAAGAAGTGACCTTGGAACGGCAATGTGACACAGAATATTTGGAGCCGATGCGGGAATATGCCGATCAGTATCCGGCCATTCTCTCCCTGGCTTGTGGCGCGGGAATTCAATTTGTGGCCGAAAAATTTCGTAAACATCCAGTCTTGCCGGGGGTGAATACTCAATTCATCGGCGTCACCGAAGAACAGGGGGTCTGGACCGAGCGCTGTCAGTCCTGCGGCAATTGCATGCTGGACCGGACGGGCGGCATCTGCGTGGAACAAATTCAACGGCTGCGCAAGATCGAAGGGGTGCATGGCATTCATCTCATGGCCATCGAGTGGGAAGATGCGGTGCATACCATCGTGGAGCGTGCCGGGCTCCTGCCCCGCCCCGAGGCGAAGTAATTTAGTTCGGAGTTCAGAGTTCGGAGCCTAAGTTTTTACTCCGAACTTCATTGGAGATAATCAATGCTGGTTCGTTTTCAACCTCACAACCGGGAGATGCAAGTCGCCAAAGGAGAGAACTTGCTCAAAGCGGCGATGGAAGCAGGGATCTATATTCAAGCCTCTTGCGGTGGCGAAGGAGTATGCGGGAAATGCCGCGTGCTGATCGAAAAAGGAGAGGTGGAGAGCCCGCGCGGACCGAAGCTCTCTGAAGAAGATTTTCAGAAAGGCATCCGTCAGGCTTGTCAAACCAGGATTTTAAGCGACTTAGAGGTCCGCATTCCGGTGGAGTCAGAATTGGACAAAAGGTTCATTGCCCGGGCGCGAGAGAGGATCAGCGCGGGACGGAAGGTCTCTCATCAGGAATTGGAATCCCTGGTCTTGGGGTGGTGTTTCAACCCGGCCTTGCGCAAGCATTACGTGGAAATGGAGCCACCGACGATCAAGGATAATCGCTCCGATCTCTCCCGAGTGCTCCTGGCCATGAAGAAGCATTATGGCATGGAAAGTATCTCGGTGGATTCCCGTTTGCTCAAGAAGTTGCCTTTTATCCTGCGCGCAGAAGGGTGGCGCGCCACGGCCACTCTTGTGCAAACCCGGGTGGAATCGCAATTGGGCGAATACCAGCTGCGCGGGTCCCGGCGGCCCAAACTGATCAACCTGGAACCCGGGGACACCACCCAGGAGCACTTTTCTATCGTATTGGACATAGGAACGACCAGCGTCTGGGGTCAACTTTTGGATTTGAACAAGAGGCAAACGCTGGCCGAAGCTTCGGATTATAACAGCCAGATTCGTTACGGGGATGATGTGATTAGCCGGATCGTTCACTCTCAACGCCCTGGAGGGTTGAAGCAGCTGCAGGAAAGTGTAGTCGGGACGATCAATGGCATCATCCGGGAACTGGTCGACAAATCGGGGGTCAACTTAGCCCGAGTTTCGCATATGACGGCCGCCGGCAATACCATCATGACTCACCTGCTCTTGGGTTTGGACCCGAAGTACCTTCGCGAATCCCCCTACACGCCGGTAGCGAATTTCATTCCTCCCGTGAGGGCGTCGAATTTGGGGATAGAAGTGGGGGAGCACGTCCACCTGTATACTTTTCCTTCCGTGGCTTCCTATGTTGGAGGGGACATCGTTTCGGGTGTGTTGGGTTCGGGAATCTACCAGCGTAAGCCTGTAACGCTGTACATTGACATCGGAACCAACGGGGAAATCGTCATCGGGAATTCGGAATGGCTGGTGACCGCCGCCTGCTCTGCCGGACCGGCTTTTGAGGGTGGGGGCATCAAACACGGCATGCGGGCGACTTCCGGGGCCATCGAGGATTTCCGCATCCATCCCCAAACCTTCGAGCCCATGCTTCTGACCGTTGGCATGGTGAAGCCTAAAGGAATCTGCGGTTCTGGATTGATCAACATGGTGGCGGAGTTTCTGGAAGCGGAGATGATCTCACCGAACGGAAAGTTCAACACCGATCTGCCCAGCCAGCGCATCCGCCCAGGGTCGGATGGAATGGAGTATGTCCTCGCTTACCGTGAAGATACAGCCACCGGCGCGGACATTGTGATCACGGAAGTAGACATCGACAATCTCATGCGAGCCAAGGCGGCTATGTACGCCGGCTATGTGACCCTTTTACAATCCGTCGGGCTTTCCGTCGGCAACCTGGAACAGGTAGTCATCGCCGGAGCTTTTGGTTCGTTTATAGACGTGGAGCGGGCTATTACCATCGGACTTTTACCGGAACTACCCTTGGACCGCTTTCTTTTCATCGGCAATGGGTCTTTGTTGGGAGCACGCCTGATTTCCTTCTGTAACGAGATACTCGATGATGGGGAAAGAATTTCCCGGATGATGACCAATATCGAATTGAGCGAAAGCCCCGCTTTCATGGACAACTATGTAGCGGCTATGTTTTTGCCCCATACGAACTCCGCGGAATTTGCCGGAGTGAACCAGCGGCTGGCGGATAAGAACAGGCAATAGGCAATAGGTTATGGGCAATAGTTCATAGGTTAAAAACGGAACACGCAATAAAGGAAGAAATTTTGACCCAGGTGATTGCCATGGCGGGAAAAGGGGGGACTGGGAAGACCACCCTTGCGGCCCTGATTATCCGCTATCTCAAGAAAAAAGGGCATAGGCCTATTTTAGCCGTGGATGCCGATCCGAGCTCCAACTTAGCGGATGCTCTCGGTTTCAGGGTAAAACGAAGCCTGGGAACTGCCCGGGAGGAATTTTTCGAGACCAAAGGGAACTTGCCCCCAGGCATGACCAAGGAAACTTATTTGGAGATGAAGCTCCATGAGATCCTGGTGGAATCCCAGGGCTTGGATCTTTTAGTCATGGGCCGGCCGGAAGGCCCGGGCTGTTATTGTTATGCCAATAATATCCTGCGCCGCCACCTGGACCTGCTGATTAATAACTATCCCTTCGTAGTTATGGACAACGAAGCAGGAATGGAACATTTGAGCCGCCGGACAACCCAGGGGGTGGATCATCTGCTTTTCCTCTCGGATTATTCCATCAAAGGGATTCGCACCGTAGGAAAGATTCGTGAACTCATCGATGAATTGAAGCTCTCCATTACGGAAAAACATTTAGTCGTTGACCGGGCCCCGCGGGAGTTGGATCCCGGTTTTTTCCAGGAGATTCAAAATCAAAGGCTGAATTTGCTGGGAATGATTCCGGAAGACCCGTTTATTTTCGAATATGAGATGAAGGAAAAACCATTGTTAGATTTGCCCGACGAATCATCGGCTGTTCGCGTGGTTGCGGGGATGATGGAAAAAATAATAAAAACAGGTAATAGGTCAGAGGCAATAGGCAATAGGCTATAGGTAAAACCTAATCAAGCCGTAACACGGAACACGAAACACGAAACACGGAACTTTTAACACTCAACACTTAACACTATCTTTCGAAAGGGGGGAGGAAAGTTGGCTAAGAACTTGGAAGAAAAAAGGTTATTCAGCGGAGAGAAGGTAAAGGTTGTCGGACCGGAATATGAGCCGGGGATCCCTGATAAACCACACTGCTGGCGGGCAAAGATCCATGACCGGGAAGAAATGCTCAAATACTTACGCAGCGGGGAAAGGTATTGGTTTAACAAAGAATGGTACGGGAGCGAGAAGCGGAAAAACCCCGCATGAATAAAAAAAGTGTCAGTGTCAGTGGTTAGTGTCAGTAGGAAATGCCCATTTATTTAACTGACACGACACTCATCACGGACACTGTATTTACAAGGGAGGTGGCTGTGGAAATACCAAAGATAAATTATACCGGAAAGATCAAAGAAGTCACAGTGGGAGCAGGGAGTAAAACTCTGACGGTGGGCGGGGAAACCATGTATCCTTTTTACCTTTTCGAAGGGAAGATGCCTCATCCGCCCCGCATCGCCATGGAAGTATACGATGCTTCCCCGGAAGACTGGGCAGAGGCAGCTCTGGAACCATTTAAGGATGTGGTCCAAGATCCTGTAGCTTGGGCTAAGAAATGCATGACCGCTTATAGTGCAGAGATGATTTGCCTGCAACTGGCCAGCACTGATCCCAATGGGATGAATCGACCTGCGGAAGAAGCGGCAACCATTGCCAAGAAAGTGGCCAATGCCGTAGATGTTCCCCTGATCGTGTGGGGCTGCGGGAATGATGAAAAGGACGCCGACACACTGCGCCGCGTCTGCGAACTGTGCGCGGGGAAAAACCTGATCATCGGCCCGGTAGGGGAGAAGAACTACAAGCAGATCGGCGCAGGGGCCATTGGCTATAAACACACCCTCATAGCGTCGACCCCCATTGACGTCAATCTGGCCAAACAACTAAACGTTTTACTGGGAAATCTGGGCGTTCCCGACGGGCAAATTCTTGTTGATCCCACTACCGGTGGATTGGGGTATGGAATCGAATACTCCTATTCGGTAATGGAACGGGATCGCATGGCCGCCCTAACCCAGCAGGACGAACGTCTGCAGTTTCCGCTGGTCTGTAACCTGGCTAAAGAAGTTTGGAAAACCAAGGAAGCCAAGCTTTCGGCCACAGATGAACCCCGGCTGGGCGACCCCAAGAAGCGCGGAATCCTGATGGAGGCAGTAACGGCGGTAATCCTGCTTCTGGCCGGGGCCAACGTATTGATCATGCGCCACCCAGAGGCGATTTCTTTGGTAAAGGGCATGATTGGAGATCTTTTGAAAGAATAAATGGCTTTCAGCCATCGGCTATCGGCAATCAGCAAAAACAAACATTTTGGTTGATGAAGGAAGGTGTTTTAGCTGAAGGCTGACCGCTGAGAGCTGATTGCTTCTTAACGAGGAGGGTTATTTCAATGGCAGAAGAAAAAAGTGTGGACAAAGCCACGCTGGAAATGTTGGCCAAAGCCAAAGCGGATAAAGTGAGCACGGTTTTTGATCGGGCGGAAGAAATGAAGCCTTGCCCCATCGGCGCGGAAGGGAGTTGCTGTAAAAACTGCTCCATGGGTCCCTGTCGGGTGCCAGCCCCTAAAAAGAAAGCAGAAACTGGGGGAGAGAAGGCCAAGAGAAGGGGAGTCTGCGGTGCAACCGCAGAAACCATATCAGCAAGAAATTTTGTCCGCATGATTGCTGCGGGAACATCCGCCCATTCCGACCATGCTCGGGGAGTGGCTGAGCTTTTCTTAGCCACGGCCAGGGGAGAAGTGCCCGGCTATGCGATCAAAGACGAGCAGAAACTCTATCAGGTGGCTTTGGATTTGGGCATTGAAATTGGCGATCGTTCGGTGAAGGAGATTGCCATCGAGGTGGGGGAAAAATGCCTGGCCGAGTTCGGAAGGCAACACGGGGAACTCCACTTCGTCAAGCGGGCGCCCCTGAAACGGCAAGAACTCTGGAGGAAGTTGGGAATTGCCCCGCGGGGCATTGACCGTGAGGTCGTGGAATTGATGCATCGGACCCATATGGGAGTGGATCAGGATTACCACAATCTTCTCCTCCAGGGATCCCGCTGTGCCCTGGCGGACGGCTGGGGCGGTTCGATGATCTCGACCGAACTCCAGGATATTCTTTTTGGCAACCCCGTGCCCATTTTGGGGAAGATTAACCTGGGCGTGCTCAAGGAAGATCAGGTGAACGTAGTCATGCATGGCCATGAACCTCTGCTACCTGAACTTCTCGTGGTAGCCTCTCAGGATCCGGAAATTCAGGCTTACGCTAAATCCAAGGGAGCCAAGGGGATCAATCTGGCCGGGATGTGCTGCTCGGCTAATGAAGTTTTGATGCGCCATGGAATCCCCGTAGCCGGGAATTTCCTTCAACAGGAGCTGGCCATTGTCACGGGCGCAGTGGATGCCATGGTGGTGGACGTCCAGTGTGAAATGCAATCTCTGGCCGACGTAGCCAAATGTTACCACACCAAAGTGGTTACCACCAACCCCCGGGCCAAAATGCAGGGGGCTACTCATATTGAATTTGACGAGCATCACGGTCCGGAGGTGGCCAAGAAAATCTTACGGGCAGCCATCGATAATTTCCCGAACCGGAAAGGAAAAGTAGTGCAGATTCCTGCGGAAAGCCAGGAGATGATCGTGGGGTTTAGCCATGAAACCATCAATTACCTGCTGGGAGGTCTTTTCCGTTCTTCCTACCGGCCGCTGAACGATAACATCATTAATGGTCGCATTCGGGGCGTGGCTGGGGTCGTAGGCTGCAACAACTGCCGGACGACCCATGATAGTGCCCACCTGACCATGATCAAAGAGTTAATCAAGAACGATGTCATCGTTCTGACTACGGGATGCTCGGCCATGGCCTGCGGCAAAGCGGGCCTGCTTACTCCGGAAGCTGCCTCCCGGTATTGCGGAGCGGGACTGGCCGAAGTCTGTGAGGCCGTGGGGATTCCTCCGATACTGCATATGGGAGCCTGTGTGGACAACAGCCGGATTTTAATGGCGGCCACGGCGGTGGTGAAAGACGGGGGTCTGGGTGACGATATCAGCGACCTTCCCGCAGCCGGAGCCGCTCCCGAATGGATGAGCGAGAAGGCCATTGCCATCGGGCAGTACTTTGTGGCTTCGGGGGTATTCACGGTTTTTGGAACAACCTTCCCCATTACTGGGAGTGAGGAGATGTGCAAGCTTCTTTTCGAGGAGATGGAGGAAGTCGTCGGCGGCAAATGGGCTTTCGAACCCGATCCTGAAAAGGCCGCCCAATTGATGATCGCCCATATCGACAAAAAGCGGAAAGCCCTTGGTCTGGATAAGGCGCGCGAACGGGTGCTTTATGACATGGCCATGCGGCGAGAGCTGGATGCCGTTTAATCAGTGTCAGTGGAAGTGGTTAGTGTCAGTAATAAAAATTCACTGACACTGACACTGACATTCACACTCATCACTCTTTTGTAAGGAGGTTGAAACGTGTCGAAGATCATAGCAGCAGCAGCAATTCGGGGAGGCCATAAAATCCTGGAGCGGGCGGAGAAAAAATACCAGGAGGCCCTGGAAAAGTGGGGCCCAAACCAGGAAGTTGGATTTCCCAATACTGGATATTACCTACCCATCATTTACGGCATCCTCGGAGTTCCCGTGAAAACTTTAGGGGATATGAAGCCGATTTTAGAAAGGTGCAAAGCGCTCATTCCTCCCCTGGTCAAGGAGAAAGTTTGGCTTCCGTACTTAGCCCCGGCTTTGGATGCTGGGATGGCCACCTTCTTTGCCGAGGAAATCATCGAGGCCATCCGTTACCTTGAAGATCCTAACTTCTATATCAAAGGGGAAGACCCCACCGCGGACAACATCTGGCTGGGTGCGGCCGACGACATCATTTTGAGAAAGCGGGGCATTGAGTTTGTGGATGGAACGGCCCCGGGGTTTGCCGCCATCCTGGGGGCTGCGCCGACCAAAGAGATCGCGGCCAAAATCGCCCAGGAACTCCAGGAAAAGAACCTCTACGTGTTCATGGCCGCGGAAAACGATGGCAAACACTTCTCGGAACAGCTGGTAGAGGCGGGCGTTCAGATCGGCTGGCCGACACGCCTGGTTTCCTTCGGTCCGGACTACACGGCCACGGTCTTTGCCATGGGTTTTGCCACCCGGGCCGCCATGTCTTTCGGGGGAATTGCACCCGGTGACTACCGTAAGATCCTGATCTACAACAAGGACCGGGTCTTTGCTTTTGCCCTCCCGTTGGGCTTTGTGACGGATGAATGGTACGCCAATGCCGCCGGAGCCATTAACTGGGGGTTCCCGGTCATTGCGGATACGCCCATTCCCCAGGTCTTACCCACGGGGATTTGCACCTATGAACACGTTGTTTCCAACATCCCTCACGAGCAGATTGTCCAGAAGGCAGTAGAGGTCCGGGGATTGAAGGTTGCCGTAGCCAAGGTGCCCGTGCCCGTAGCCTATGGGCCGGCTTTCGAGGGCGAACGCATCCGCGGGGAAGATATTTACTTGGAGTGCGGAGGCGGGCGGTCGATCACCGTGGAATGGACAACGACCAAGGATATGAACGAAGTCGAAGACGGGAAAGTCGAAGTCATCGGCCCGGACCTCAAAGATATCAAGCCGCCGGCGCAACTTCCCCTGGCCATCGTGGCCGAAGTCGCCGGCAGAAAAATGCAGGAAGATTTCGAACCCATCTTAGAACGCCAGATCCACCACCTGATCAATTACGCCCAGGGGCTCATGCACATCGGGCAGCGCGACATTGCCTGGATCCGGATTGGCAAAGGGGCCGTGGAAAAGGGGTTTACCCTGAGGCATTTGGGGGATATCCTCCACGCCAAATATCACCAGGACTTCGGCTCCATCTTTGATAAAGTCCAGGTGAAAATCTACACCGAGGAATCCAAGGTAAAAGAGGTTTTGGAAAAAGCCCGGAGCGTCTACCGTAAGCGCGATTCCCGCATCGAGGGCATGACCGACGAATCAGAAGAGACTTTCTATTCCTGCACCCTCTGTCAGTCTTTTGCCCCGACGCATGTGTGTATCATTACTCCGGAGAGAACCGGACTTTGTGGAGCTTACAACTGGCTGGACGGTAAAGCCTCTAATGAGATTAACCCCACCGGGCCCAACCAACCCGTACCCAAAATGGAAGTGATTGATCCGCTCCTGGGCCAGTGGAAGGGGGTCAATGACTTTGTCTTCAAAGCCTCGCGCCAGAAGTTGGAAAAATACAACGCCTACAGCATCATGGTCGATCCGATGACTTCCTGTGGCTGCTTCGAGTGCATTGCCGCCGTACTGCCCATGTGCAACGGCATCATGACCGTCAACCGCGACTTTACCGGGATGACTCCCTGCGGGATGAAATTTACGACCCTGGCTGGTTCTGTTGGCGGCGGATCCGTTACCCCGGGTTTCGTGGGCCATAGCAAGCACTACATTGGCAGCAAGAAGTTTATTATGGCCGACGGTGGCATCAAACGCTTGGTCTGGATGCCCAAGGCGCTCAAAGAGGAAATCATGGACCGCCTGAAAAAGCGCGCCGAAGAGATCGGGATCCCTAACTTTCCAGAGATGATCGCCGATGAAACCATCGGGACGACTGAAGATGAAATCCTGCCCTTCCTGACGGAAAAGGGGCACCCGGCGCTTTCCCTGCCGCCGTTGTTCTAAAAACAGTGTCAGTGTCAGTGTGAGGGTCAGTGAAAAATATTGATTTTCCTACTCACACTGACACTCACACTCATCACTGTATTTAAAAAAAGGAGTGAGAGAGATGGCTCTGACAGGAATCGAAATTTTCAAAAAGCTTCCCAAGACGAACTGTGGCGAGTGCGGCGTTCCTACCTGCCTGGCTTTTGCCATGAAGTTGGCCGCCGGGCAAGCGGAGCTGTCCGCGTGCCCCTATGTGTCCGAAGAGGCCAAGGCGGCGTTGGAAGAAGCTTCTGCTCCTCCCATTCGTCCTTTGGCTATTGGCACGGGGGATAAAGCTCTGAAGATCGGGGGCGAGACGGTAATGTTCCGCCATGAGAAACGGTTCGTCAACCCTACGGGAATTGCCGTTCTCGTTACCGACAAGATGAATGAAGCCGAAGTGGATGAACGCTTGAAGAAATTGAATGAACTGAAATTCGAGCGCGTCGGCCTCACCCTTCAGGCGGACCTTGTGGCCCTCAAGGGGGAGTCGGGAGATCCGGCCCAATTTGAATCGTTGGTGAAAAAAGTGAAAGAAAAACTGGACGGCAAAGGTATGGTGCTGATGAGCGAAGACCCCAAGGTCCTGAGCGCGGGTGCCAAAGCCTGCGCCGACCGCAAGCCTTTGCTGTACGCCGCCACCAAAGCGAATGCCGATGCGATGGCGGGCCTGGCGAAGGAAATTTCCGCTCCCCTGGCGGTGAAAGGTAACAGCCTGGACGAACTGGCGGAGCTGACTACAAAACTGACCGCTGCCGGGTTGAAGGATTTGGTCCTGGATTCCGGAGCGCGCACGCCCAAAAAATTGCTGGAAGACCAGATCATCATGCGGCGGGCGGCTTTGATGAAAAAATTCCGTCCTCTGGGATTCCCGACGATTACTTTCCCCTGCGCCATGACCAACGACCCGATGAAGGAAACGCTCCTGGCTTCCATGCTAATAGCCAAGTATGGGGGAATCGTGGTCCTTTCGGACCTCGAAGGTCACACCCTCTTTCCCCTCTTATTAGAACGGATGAATATCTATACCGATCCGCAACGTCCGATGGCCACCACGGAGGGAATCTATGAGGTTGGAGGGCCGGGAGAAAATTCTCCGGTTCTGATTACTTCCAATTTCTCTCTGACCTACTTCATCGTTTCAGGCGAAATCGAAGGAAGCCGAATCCCCAGCTGGCTTCTGGTCAAAGATACGGAGGGGCTGTCCGTCATGACCGCCTGGGCAGCCGGGAAATTTGGCGCCGATGTTATCGCCCCCTTTGTAAAAAAATGCGGCATTGCCGATAAGGTGAAGCATCGTAAGTTGATCATACCGGGTTACGCAGCGGTCATTAGCGGAGAGTTGGAAGAAGAGCTGCCGGACTGGCAGGTCATGATCGGCCCGAGGGAAGCCGGCCACATTCCCGCTTACATCAAGATGTGGAAACCAGAATAAAATAGTGTCAGTGCGAGTGTGAGTGTCAGTGTCACAGAAAAATTTGTTAACTGACACTAACCACTGACACTGACACTGTATTTTTAAAGGAGGATTGCAATGGTCGTCTGCGTCGGTGAAAATATCAATATCATGTCCAAGACAATCGGTCCAGCCATCAAGGAACGGCGAGCGGACCCGATCCTGGAGATGGCCAGGCACCAGGAAAAAGTAGGTATCGATTACCTGGATTTAAACATCGGCCCTTCCCGCAAGGCCGGGGAAGAAGTGATGGATTGGTTGGTAAAAACGGTCCAGGGAGTGGTCAATAAGCCCCTTTCCCTGGATACCACCAACGCCGCAGCCATGGAAGCTGGCCTGAAGACTCACAAGGGAAAAGCCCTGATCAATTCTGTCTCCCTCCAGCCGGAACGGCTGGAAAAAGTTTTACCCATGGCCAAGACTTACAACGCCTATGTAATTGGCCTCCTGTGGGGGAAGGAAGGGATGCCCCGCGATGCCAACGAGAGAGCGGCCCTTGCCGTCGATTTTATCTATCAAGCCAACAACCTGGGGATTCCCACCGAGGACATTTGGATCGATCCTATCGTTAGCCCGGTAAGCGTGGAGATTAACCAGGTTCTCTCTTGTCTGGAATTTATGTCCATGCTTAAGGACATTGTCCCGGAAGCGAAATCCATCGTTGGGCTTTCCAATATTTCCAACGGCACCCCCATCCACCTGCGACCGGTTCTGAATCGTGCGTATATGATCATGCTGATGAAGTACGGCCTCTATTCGGCGATCGTCGACGCCTACGATGAGGAATTGCTGGCCCTGGCCAAGGGGGGTATGTCCGAGATCGTCAGTCTGGTCCACCGGATGATGGATGGAGAGGAACCGGATCTAAAATCCCTGAGCCCCAAAGAAGTCGAGTACGCCAAAACCACGAAGGTCCTCCTGGGGAAAAGCCTATACTCGCATTCGTGGCTGGAACTTTAAAA
This sequence comes from Pseudomonadota bacterium, assembly GCA_018819135.1. Taxonomy (GTDB): domain Bacteria; phylum Desulfobacterota; class SM23-61; order SM23-61; family SM23-61; genus JAHJQK01. Next base: position 16,471 of record JAHJQK010000071.1, read on the forward strand.
ACAGTGTCAGTGTCAGTGCTTAGGGTCACTAAAAAATAACACTTATACTCACACTGACACTCACACTGCTCACTGTTTTTTTATGTTACCCAAGCAGGAGAACTACCAACTGGCTCGCCAAATGGCTGTCGAGGGCCTGGGGCAATCCGACCTCCAAGAGCGGGCGGCTAAAAGTGGAGGCCGGTACGAGTCAGGTTCGGAAGGCGAAGCACGGATTAGACTTGAATACTTGGGACGTGAACTTCTGATCTCTTTTCCTGCGGGAACGATAAAGGCCACGAATGGACCAAGGCCGATCCCTCTGCGGGAGGAAATCCTTGTTCTCCATTACCTGGGAAAGGCGACGGGAACCGCCCCCACTGGCCGATGGATTTCCTTTGCCGAAATTCCAGGAGGAGCTTTTTATCACCCGGTTTTTATACAGCGGTGCCAATCTCCATTGGTCAGGTTTTTCGGTTCAGACCCGGAAGGTTTAAAAACTGTAGCTGAACGAATGCCAGGAGGGCCACTGGATTTTGGAGATGTTGGCGTAAAAATTCAAGCCTTCCCTTTCATCCCTCTGGCTCTGATTCTATGGCGGGGGGATACGGAATTCCCAGCTGAAGGGAATCTCCTTTTCGACGATTCTATTACGGAGTATCTCCCGGTGGAGGATATCGTCATCCTGGCGGAGACGGTGGTCTGGAAACTAATAAAAAGCAGGCGATAGGCAATAGGCAATGGGCAATGGGCTTAAAATTCATAGTTCGCATTCTATAGCCTATCGCCTATAGCC
>JAHJQK010000072.1 GCA_018819135.1 Pseudomonadota bacterium
AAGATAAAGAAGGTGATCAAGGCCAGGATCGTAATGGAAGAGAAAGCGATCAGAAGAAGAATCTTTTCGATGAACCTCTCTTTGATTTCTTTGATTTCCAAAATCACCCTCCAGAAGATTTTGCCAAAACGGGCACCAAACCTTCCTTGAAGAGAAGTTTCTGTGACTTAGGACTCATCACAAACTCCAAGAAGGACTTTGCCTCTCCCGTGGGTGGGCCGCTAAAAACGAATAGAAACGGCCGAACCAAGGCATATTTTTCAGCGATTACATTATCTGAAGTAGCCTCCACACCCGATATATTCAAAGATTTTACCTTTTCGTTGACCAGGCCGAGAGAGATATAGCCGATCGCATTTGGATCGCCGCCCACGACCTGGCGGATAGCGCCATTGGAGTCCTGAACCAGTGCCTCAAGGGCGATGGCATCCTTTTCCATCACCATTTTTTGAAAGGCTTCCCTTGTCCCTGATCCCTCCTCCCTTGTGACCAAAATGATGGTGCCGGGTTTCCCCCCCAGTTCCTTCAAATTTTTTATTTTGCCGGCGAAGACCTCCCTCACTTTGGCCAAGGAGAGATCCTTACCCGGATTCTTTGGATGGACGATAATGGCAATGGCGTCTTTGGCAATCATCACCGAATAGAGGTCTTTTTCTTTTGCACTTAAATGACGTGAGGACATGCCAATTTGGGCCACACCGCTCCTAACTGCTTCGATTCCGGCGGTAGAACCTCCGCCCTGAGTATAGATATGAATCTTGGGATAGTGCCTCATGTATTCCTCAGCCAGCAATTCGGCAAAGGGCTCGACCGAGGTGGACCCGGCCACAGTAATGCCGGCCTTATCTCTCTGGCAGCCCATATTGAATACAAGCAATGTCAGGAAAAAAAAGATTCCTAAATTCCAAATCCTAAATCCCCAATAATTCCCAAATACCCGCATCCAATGCCCAACATGTTTCTGTTTGGATTTTAGGATTTTTTCTATTGTTATCTGTTTGTAATTTGTCATTTGGGATTTGCTGTTCATTTTAATTGTATAGGAATTTCCTTTTTTAAAACGTTAGTCCGCCTTTGGCGGATCACTTTAGACACTTGACACTTATCCGTTACATTTTCTTAATCATGGTTTTAAAAACTCTGTGATCTCTGTGTCCTCTGTGGCTAATTTATCCATATCTTCCTGTTACGTAATTTTCAGTGCGTTTGTCCTTGGGATTCGTAAAAACTTCTCCAGTCAGCCCGTATTCCAGCAGTTCACCCAGGAGAAAGAATCCCGTCCAGTCAGAGGTGCGGGCGGCCTGTTGCATGTTATGGGTGACAATGACAATCGAATAGTTCCTTTTTAATTCCTGCATCAACTCTTCAATCTTGAGCGTGGCAATGGGGTCAAGGGCAGAACAGGGTTCGTCCATGAGGATCACCTCCGGCTCAATAGCCAGCACGCGGGCGATGCAGAGACGCTGTTGTTGCCCCAAGGTAAGGCTTAAGGCATTTTGATGAAGGCGGTCTGAGACCTCCGCCCAAAGGGCTGCAGCCTTCAGACTTTCTTCCACTTTATTTTCGACCTTCATCTTTGAATGCCCCCCCAACACCCTTAAGCCAAAAGCAACATTTTCATAGATGCTCTTGGGAAAGGGATTCGGTCTCTGAAAAACCATCCCCACCCTTTTTCTAAGGGAGACTACATCGGTCTCTGGCTGGTAAATATCCTGGCCATCGAGCGTGACCATTCCCTCGGTTCGGGTGTTGGGGATCAGTTCGTTCATGCGGTTGAGCGTTCGGAGGAAAGTGGACTTTCCGCAACCGGAGGGCCCGATTAAGGCAGTTACCTGGCGCTCTTTAACGTCGAGGTTAATGCTTTTCAGGGCCTGGAACGACCCATAAAAAAATCCAGGCCTTCGGCTTTCATTTTTATTTGGTAACCCATATTTCCCATACGGAGTCATATCATTACTCAAAATAAGCAATTATTCAAGTGGAATATTGGGGAATATTGGCTAATGACCTGGTCCTGATTCCGCAATAAGTCATCCAAACCGTCCAGTAATGTAATCTTCGGTTCGCTTGTGGGCGGGGTTCGTAAATATCTTTTCGGTCCGGTCGATTTCAATCAAGGCCCCCAGGTAGAAAAAGGCCGTGTAATCGGATACTCGCGCGGCCTGCTGCATGTTATGGGTGACGATGACGATGGTGTACCTGGTCTTTAGGTCCTTGATCAACTCTTCGATCTTCTGGGTGGCGATGGGGTCTAAAGCAGATGCCGGCTCATCCATTAGAATAACCTCCGGCTTTACTGCTAGGGCTCGGGCAATACACAAACGTTGTTGTTGCCCTCCCGAGAGCTTCATGGCTGATTGGTGAAGCCGGTCAGCTACCTCATTCCATAGGGCCGCATCCTTGAGACTGGTCTCCACCCGGTCGGCGATCTCCCTCTTGGAAAGAGGGCTGTCGATCTTCAGCCCGTATGCCACATTTTCGAATATGGTTTTTGGAAAAGGGTTCGATTTTTGGAAAACCATCCCTACCCGGCGGCGAATTTGCACAACATCAACTTCCGGATCATAGATGTTTACCCCGTCTAATAAAATGTTTCCCTCCACCCGCGCCCCTTCCACAATGTCATTCATCCGATTCAGACACCGGAGGAATGTAGTCTTGCCGCAACCGGAAGGTCCGATAAGAGCGCTTACCCTGTTTTTCAGAATCTTCATAGAGACATCTTTCAGGGCCGGCACGCCGGAATAATAAAATTGTAGGTTATGCACAGACATTTTGACGTTCTCTTCCATCTTTCATCCCCTCATCTTCTGGCGATACCGGTAGCGCACCCAGATGGCCGAAAAACTAAGCAGCAGGATCAACCCCAGGAGGACCAGAGCCGTGCCGTAAGCGATGGGTCTTACCTTTTCGATCGCGTGGTGCTGGGTGGCCAAAATATAAAGATGGTATGGAAGGGCCATGAATTGATCGAATAAAGACCCCGGCAGATGGGGTATAAAGAAAGCGGCGCCCGTGAACAGGATGGGGGCGGTCTCCCCGGCAGCCCGGGCCAGTCCAAGAATGACTCCGGTCAACATTCCGGGAATGGCGTAAGGCAGCACATTCGTCCGGATCGAATGCCATTTCGTCGCCCCCAGGGCCAGCGCTCCCTCCCGGTAGGCTTTGGGAACCGTCTTCAAAGCTTCCTCGCAGGCCGTAATAGTCCAGGGAAGGGTCAGCAGCCCCAGAGTTAAACCGGCGGAAAGGATGGAAGTTCCGAACTTCATCATCTGGACAAAAAGAACAACCCCGAAAAGGCCATAAACTATGGAAGGAACGCCGGACAAGTTTCGAATGGCCAGCCGGATCAGCCGGGTCATCTTCCCCGGGCGGGCATATTCGTTCAGGTAAATGGCCGCAAACATCCCCAGCGGAACGGCAAAGACCACGGTAATCAGGCTTACCAGAAAGGTCCCCAGGATGGCCGGAAAGATTCCGCCTTCGGTCATGCCTTGCCGGGGGGGCTGGCTTAAAAATTTCCAGGAAAGAACACCTATTCCTTTGGAAAAAACATCCAGGAGAATGATCCCTAAAAATATCAGGACCAGGATGGCGGCCAGATAAAGCAGAAGAAAGCCGATCTTTTCGGTTAATTTTTTATTCACCGCTCCACTTCCTGGTACTTTTGCAGGATGACATCCGACACTAAGTTTACCAGAAAAGTCATTACAAACAGGACTAACCCAATAACAAAAAGAGCATGGTAATGGGTAGTATGATAAGGAACCTCTCCTAATTCAATGGCGATGGTTGCCGTCATCGTCTGAATGGCGTCTAGGAAATTAATGGTCAGGGCCGGGGCATTCCCCGTGGCCATCAAAACGGTCATGGTCTCGCCAATGGCCCGGCCCATGCCTAACATGATGGAAGCGATGATGCCCGATAGAGCCGAGGGAATCGATACCCTAACGAGAGTGTCCCATCGATTGGCCCCCAGGGCCATCGAAGCTTCTTTGAATGTTTTGGGAACCGCGCGCAGGGCATCTTCGGAAAGACTGATGATCGTCGGCAAGGACATGATGGCCAGAAGGATGGATCCGTTCAAAGCGTTTAAGCCGTGGGAGATGCCAAAGACTAAGGAGATGGCCGGATTGACCAGAACGATCCCTAAGAAACCTAAAACCACGGAAGGAATGGCCGCCAGGATTTCAATGGCCGGTTTTAAAATTTCCTTAACTCTTCGGGAGGCGACTTCTGATATGAAGGCGGCGCAGCCCACCCCCAGGGGGACGGCAATCACCAAGGCGCCGAAAGTGACCATCATCGTACTTATTATTAATGATAGAATTCCATAACGGGATTTCTCGTAGGAAGTAGGATTCCAGACTACGCTTCCGAAGAACTCTAACAATCCCAGCTCGCGCATCGCCGGATAGGCATGGGTGAAGAGGAGAGAGAAAATACCCAGAAGGATCAGAATGGCTGAGAGCGCGTTTACCAGAAAGAATTTTTCGATGAGGATATCTTTGACCCTGCGGCCCTTCATCCTAAGAAAAGTAATCTCCCTGCTTGCGCTTTCGGCTCTTTCCTTCGGCCTTGCTTCCATCCCCATGCCTTATCCCTTCTTAGCGGTCAAAAAATTATTTTCAATTCATCTGTTTGCGGTTGAGTTCCATCCAGTTTTTCTGAACCGGGGCGAATCCCTGTTGACGCACAATCTCCTGGCCTTCTATACTCAGTTCAAATTTGATGAATTCCATTAGCTTTCCCGAAGGTTTTCCATTCAGGTACTGGTTCAACGGCCGGCTGATCGGGTACTTTCCCGAAAGAATGTTTTCCATTTTTACCGGGTCGTATCCCTCTGATCTTTCATCCTTGGTTACTTTCACGACTTTAACTCCCGGCACAACTTCTTCTCTTTCATTCACGACGTATCCAACGGCCACATACCCGATGCTGGCTTTATCCAGCTTGACGGCTTCGACAATCTGGGCATTCCCGTTCATGGACTTCATGTGCGGGGAGTAGTCCCCTTTCAACAGTAATTCCCTAAAAAAAACATACGTGCCGGAGTTGCTCTGGCGCCCGTAAAGAGATATCTTGGCCGCCTCTCCCCCAACTTCTTTCCAGTCTGTTATCTGACCTTTGAAAATTTTGCCAAGCTGATCCATCGTTAACATAGATATCGGATTAGCCGGGTGAACGATCACCGAAATTCCATCTGTGGCAAAAACAATCCGCCACGGGATTACTCCCACTTTTTTAGCCATTTCTTCTTCTTTGGCATTCAATTCCCGGGAGGAATTGGCAATATCCGTGGTCTTGTTTATCAACGCGGCAATCCCGGTTCCCGATCCTCCACCTGTAACCGCTAATTTTGCGCCCGGATTCTTTTGCATGAAAACTTCGGCAAGCCTTTGAACCAAATTAACCTCCGAGTCAGAGCCTTTCACCTGAATGAGGCTTTGAGCCTGGGCCATTGGCCCTCCGATCATCCCGCCAATCCAGGCCATTCCGGCCAGCAGGGCACACAAAAATATTCTTAACCTTTTCATATTTACCTCCTTTTTTATTATTATACAACAATTATATGATAGGAAACTTACATTAAGGATGGATAAAGGAATTGTAAAAAGAATGTAAAATCTTTGCCCCAGTTTCTTAGGGAAGGAAATCGGCAAAGGATGAATGCGGATCAGATAAAAAAAGAAAACGTGATTTTTAGGAAAGAGGGAGGAAGAAACTGAAGCGGGATCCTTGGCCAGGGCTGCTTTCCACGTTCACCAGGCCTCCATGGGCTTCCACAATGTGTTTCACAATGGAGAGGCCTAAACCCGTTCCTCCAAGTTCCCGGGAACGTCCTTTGTCCACCCGGTAAAACCGTTCAAAGATCCGGGGAATCTCTGCGGAAGGGATTCCGATGCCGGTATCAGAAACCGCTACTTCCACTCCCCCATCGCCACTCCTAACTTCAACTGTGATCTGGCCGCCTGCCTCCGTATATTTGATGGCATTGGTGAGCAGGTTGATCAAGACCTGATGGATCATCTGCCCATCGCCCCTAAGGGCCGGAAGATCTTTGGAAATTATTACCTTAATGGTTTGTTTTTTTACTTCAGCCATGGGCTGCAGGGCTTCTATGGCCGATGGAATCAATTCGGCAAAGGAAAGGGGATATTTTCTAAGAATCCGTTCCGAAGACTCTATATCGGAAAGGAGGAGAAGATCGGAGACGATCTTCTCCATCCGCTGGGTATGCCTTTCGATGACCGTAAGGAACTGTTCTGCCGGGGAGGGGATCTCCAAATGCCCATCACGCAAAGCTTCTACATAACCCCGAATGGTGGTAAGTGGGGTGCGCAATTCGTGAGAGACGTTAGCCACGAATTCCTGACGGACACGCTCCAAGCGCTTTAAATCCGAAACGTCCCGAAAAACCATGATTGTTCCTTCTCCGCCATTCTCCGGATAACGGACAAATGAACTCTGAACATGAAAAAATTTTCCGGGTTGCCCGAGAAGAGCTAAAGTGCGCCGCTGACCTTTCTTTTCCGCGAGGGTCGTCTGGATAAGCTCATTCAGTTCCGGATCGCGGAAGACTTCCAGATAATGTTTGCCTACATTGGACAGCGAGGAGCGGGAGGATATTCCTTCCATAACCGCGTTCATTTTTTGCACTCGCCCCTGGAAGTCCAAAATCAAAACCCCGTCTCCCATTCCACCCAAAAGAGCCTGGGATTCCGCCAGGTCTTCGGAAAGTTTTTGCGTCTTTTTCCGGATGGCTTCAGCCATGCGATTCAACTGATTCCCCAGTTCGCCAAGCCCGTCTTTTTTGCCCTGGAGGTGAATTTCCCAGGACAAGGCCCTTTCGGCAAATTTTTCCATTTTTCCGTTCAGTTCAGTCAAAGGGCGAAAGATAATCCGGGATGTCGCCCAGTTCAACAAAAAGAAGGCGGTTATAAATAAAAATGCTAAAAGCACCGGCAGACCCCCTCCGGACTCCGGGAGTATAAAATAAACGGAAAACCAGAGGCCGGTTAAAATAGGAAGTATATAGAACAAATTCAGTTTCAGTTGTAGTTTTGAAATTTTTAGCACTTTTTCGCGGATTCCTCCAATAATTTATAACCCATACCTTTGATGGCCACAAGATAATTATTCAACGCCGGTAATTTTTGTCTAAGGCGGGCAACGTGCACATCCACGGTGCGGGTGGTTCCAAAATAATCGTAGCCCCATACTTCGTTTAAGAGGATGTCGCGGGTGAGAACCCGGCCTTTGTTCTTGAAAAAATATTCCAGGAGATTGAATTCTTTGAAAGTAAGAGCATGAACCTCTCCTTGGCAGGAAACTTCATGCCGCCAAAGGTTCAAGATGATTCCTTTATATTCATGGATTTCTTCCCCGGCCTTTGTTTTTTCCATCCGGCGAAACAAGGCTTTTATCCGGGCCACAACTTCCCTGGGGCTAAAAGGCTTGGTTATATAGTCATCAGCGCCTATTTCCAAACCAACTATGCGGTCGGCCTCTTCCCCTTTGGCTGTAAGCATGACTATAGGAAGGTTGGCTGTTTGCGGGGAAGACCTGATAATCCGGCATACCTCCAGGCCGTCCATCTGCGGCAGCATCAGATCGAGGAGGATGAGATCAAAGCGCTCTTTACGAATCCTTTGCAAACCCAGGTCGCCGTCCTTGGCGCTTTGCACCTCATAACCTTCACGCTTGAGGTAATACTCCAGAAGATCCCGAATGTCTTTTTCATCTTCGATAATAAATATTTTTTTGGCCATAAGTTGCCGCTTTTCCATCAACGGAAAATCTTGCAAAAAGTCTTGCTTTAAAAATTATTCCTTTTTTTCTTTCTCCTTTTTGATTTCCAATTCCTTCTTGATGGTTTGGAGTTTCTCCCGGAATTCCCGGGTTACCTGATTCGACTCCTCCAAGTCAGTAATTACATGAGGAGTTAGCAATAATACCGTCTCGGTTTTATGGTCGTCATGAGTTTTGTACCCGAACAACGCTCCCAGGATCGGAGTTTTGCTGAGAAAGGGTACCCCGGATGAGCTCCTGCCCTTTGATTCCTCGATCAATCCCTCGATGACGATCGTTTGACCCTCCATGATCGAAAGGGTGGTCTTAGCTGTCTTCTTAGGGAAAAAAGGAACATTCTTAAGATTCCCCAGATCTTTTGCCTTTCCGTTTTGAACGTAATAAACGAAAACACTTAATTTGGTCCCTTCTGCTGGAATTTTATCCAGTTCTTTAAGCCATTGCTCCACTTTAGCCGAAATCCCGGGGATGGAGCTGACCACCAGGAGAGAATTAATTCGCTGGATGGGAGTAAAAGTAATGCCTACTCCTCGACCGGACTTCAAATTAATCTCGAAAGAAGAAAAGATTCGCTCCATTTCCTTGGCGATCTCGTTCACATCGGCGTTGATAATGGGGTAAATTCTTACCCGCATATCAGCAAAAATGTCTTGATCGAAGAGTTCGATGATGTCCAAGGATTTTTTTACGTTGGAAGCCACATCACCAATGATCAAGATATTATGGAGAGGATGCTCTATGATATCCGCTCCGTCGGAGAGGAAAGGCTTGATCATTTTGGAAACTTCATTCACCGGGATATATTTTAGGGTAATGATTTGAATGGTATATTTTTCTTCCGGCTGAATTTTCCCCGACTCCCTAAAAGTTGTTGGTGGGGTATATAACTTTTTGGCTTCCCCGAAGGGGACGATTTCGTAAATGATCCCTTTCTTGACCGCCGTAGCTCCATTTAATTTTAGAATGGACTGGAAAAGGGGGAAAATTTCTTCGGTGTTGAGTTGCCCCGCAGTATGGATATTGACAATTCCCCTCACTTTCGGGTCTATGATGTAATTTATTTTCATCATATCCGCCATAACGCGGATAACTTCATACAGGTCGGCATTATCAAAATTTAAAACGAACTTTGAACCTGAAACCGGCTCTGGCGGTCTTTTTAAAGATGAAACTCGGTTATTGGGCCTGCCCTGCTCACCTAACTTTTCCCTCTGCCGAATGCTATTTCTCAACTTGTTTTTTTCCCCCGAATTTGATATTTTTTCTTTCCTAACAGGGAAAGAGTTGGTGCTTATGAATGCGGTAAAAACGGGG